>NZ_KV835934.1:0-93258 GCF_001838175.1 Corynebacterium sp. HMSC034A01
TCGCGAGTTCGAGTCTCGTCATCCGCTCCAAGTACTTCGGGGTTGAAGCCGAATACTTCGGAGGTAACTCCACGGTGGATTGGTCGAGTGGTTAGGCAACGGTCTGCAAAACCGTGTACACGGGTTCGATTCCCGTATCCACCTCCAAGCTGCAATAGCCTTGCGCGATTAGCTCAGCGGTAGAGCACTACCTCGACACGGTAGGGGTCACTGGTTCGATCCCAGTATCGCGCACAGAGGGTTTGTCCCCTCGGTAACTGAATAGCAATGCGGATGTAGCGCAGTTGGTAGCGCATCACCTTGCCAAGGTGAGGGTCGCGAGTTCGAGTCTCGTCATCCGCTCCACCTCAACCCCGGCCCGCGCGGCCGGGGTTATTCTTTTGCCATGGTCACTTCCGCGAACGACATCCTCGGACCGGTCCTCTCCCCTGAGAGGCGTGAAACACGTGCGGCAATGGTGATGACTCTCTTCGGCGCCTTCGGTCGCGACGGCGCTTCGGGCGATCTTGGCAACGAGCTCGATTCCGAGTTCCTGCAGGAGCTCCGCGCGTGGGCGGATGTCGTTCTCGTTTCCTCCGGCACAGTCGCTGCGGAGAGGTACGGTCCTTCGGACACCCCGATAGCCGTACTGTCGCGTTCTCTGGACATCGACCCCTCGCTCGGGGTGTTCTCCGGCCGGGACCCCATCATTGTGTGCCCGGAGCGATCGCTTAACGACGACACGCTGGCCCCTCAACGCACCGCCCTGGCAGAAGCAGGCGCGCGCTTCCTTTCCGCCGGCGATGGCTCACCTTCTGAAGTCATCGACGCCCTGCACCGCGATGGGTTCAATCGCATTGCCTGCGAAGGTGGCCCGAGCGTGTACGCCGATATGATCGGCAGCGGCCTACTTGACGTCGTGCACGTCACCTTGGATCCCTCCGTAAGCGCCGCGGACGGACCGTGGGGGTTGCAACGCATCAGCAAACAACGCCCATTCGAACGGCGATATGCGTTGGAAGCCGCCCACACGTCTGTAGACGCGGGCGATTCGATGCTCTTCCTGCGCTACCGGTGCGTGTGCGAAGGGTAGCTGCGCCCCGGCAGGTACGGTTAGGCGCGTGATTGATACTCCGCCGCCACGTAGCGTCCCCGAAGAACCCGCAGCGGGTTCAACCGCAGTGCAGGCCCAGCCGGCTGCCCAGAGCGCCGGTGTCTCGTCTGCGATCGCTGCTGCAGCCTGGCCTGTCGCGGCGCTTCTGGTCTTGCATCGGCTGTGTATTCTCGCGCGCGCGGGGTCGGTGACAGACGATTTCACCACAGTGTGGTCTGCGGCGCGCCGATTCGTGGAACGCGTCCCCGTGTACAACGAGGTCTACAGCCACGTCAATCCGCACTACCTTTACAACCCGGGCGCGACCCTGCTGCTGTCGCCGATGGGGCTGATCTCTGACATAGACCTGGCGCGCCCGCTGTTCATCGCGGTTAACGCCGCGTGCATCATCGCCGCTTTGGCGTGGCTGACCAAACTTTCAGGCCGTCCGCTTTCCGGGCCAACGTTTCCTGTCGCGATAGCACTGGCCTTTTGCACCGAGGCGGTGACAAACACGCTGGTGTTTTCCAACATCAACGGCATACTCCTGCTCGCCTTGGTTGCCTTTATCGCACTGCTTCTTTCCCGCCGGGACACCAGCGCGGGTGTGGTGCTGGGATTGGCCATTTTGGTCAAGCCGATGTTCGCCCCGCTGCTGGTGCTGCCGCTGCTGCAGTTTCGCTGGCGCCCCGCTCTCGGAGCGATTGGTGTTCCTGTGATGATGAACCTCATCGCGTGGCCGCTGACCCCGAGCGCCCGCGACTACCTCGATGTGGTTGTTCCGTATTTGAAGGTCACGCGCGACTACGCCAACTCTTCCCTGCCGGGTTTCGCCGTGTACTTCGGCATGCCCGGCTGGGCGAAAGCCGCACTGTTCGTGGTGCTGGCTGTCGCGGTCGCAGGGGCGGTGCTCGGGCTATTACGCGTGCGCCACAGCCAAGAGCTGCTCTACCTGGCTGTGGGCTCCGGAGTGCTGCTCGCCGGGGTCTGTCTGCTGTCCTCTCTGGGACAGGCCTATTACTCCATGCTGCTGTTTCCCGCGCTGTTTACGGTGTTCTCCCCGGATAGCCCCCTGCGCAGCTGGCCTGCTTGGCTCGGTGCGGCGCTGTGCCTTTCCCCTCTGAGCTGGTCCATCCCGCATCATCCGTTGACCGGCAGTTGGCTCAACACGTTTTTACCCACAGCCGGGTGGGCCGTGTTTATTGTCGCGTGCGCCGCGTGGGTATTGTCTAGGCCAACCTTGCTCGCTCCGAGGGAAAGGATTGGGCGATGACGAATTTCAAGGACTTCACCGACGCGCAGTGGCGTGAGAAGCTCAGCCCGGAGGAGTTCCACGTTCTGCGTGAGGCAGGCACGGAACCCCCAGGTGTCGGCGAATACACCAACACCACCACCGAGGGCGTATACCGCTGCCGTGCGTGCGGTGCCGAGCTGTTCCGTTCCACCGAGAAGTTTGACGCCCACTGCGGCTGGCCCTCGTTCTTCTCCCCGCTGGCGGGCGACGCCATCATCGAGCGCGAGGACACCTCCCTCGGCATGGTGCGCACCGAGGTGTTGTGCGCCAACTGCCACTCCCATCTGGGCCATGTGTTCGCCGGCGAGGGCTTCAACACCCCCACCGATCTGCGCTACTGCATCAACTCTATCTCGCTGACGCTCGACGAAGCGTAGAAAAGACGCCGTCAAGCAATTGCTTTTGACGGCGCCGCCTCCGGTGCGAGGCCGCTTAGGGCAGCACCGAGATTATCTCGCCGATGTCGCCCACGCGGCGGCCCGTCTGGAACGGGATCTCTTCGCGCACGTGCAGGCGGGCCTCGGTGTATCGCATGGTCTTCATCAACGCTTCGATACGCTCCAGCGTCGGCGCCTCGAATGCGAGCATCCACTCGTAGTCGCCGAGTGTGAACGCTTCCACGGTGTTGGCGCGCACATCCGCGAAATCGCGGGCCGCCATGCCGTGCTCCGCAAGGATGCGGCGGCGCTTTTCCGGCTCCATCACGTACCAGTCGTAGGAGCGCACGAACGGGTAGACCGTGATCCAGTCCCCCGGCTCCTCACCCATGATGAAGCTGGGCAGGTGGGACTTGTTGAACTCAGCCGGACGGTGCAGCCCGTTGCCAATCCAGCTCAGTTCCACCTTCTGACCGAAAGCGGTTTCCCGGCGGAAGTCCGCGAGGGCCTTCTGCAGATCCTCGAACTCCTCGGCGTGCCACCAGATCATGAAGTCGGCGTCGGCGCGGATCCCGGTGTTGTCGTAGATGCCGCGAACCGTGACCACGCCCTCCTGCTCAAGGTTGGTGAAGAAGGCGCGAGCTTCGTCGATAAGCTTGCTGCGCTCGGTGCCAAGCACCCCGGGGACTGCGCGGAACACCGCGAACTGCAAGAAGCGCTGCGTGGCGTTGAGTTTGTCAAAGTCGAGCTTGGCCATGGATTTTGCCCCTTTCCTGCCGCACGGCAGATCAAACAAAAGTCGTAGGACATTCTACGCCCTAGGTTGCGACACTCACGGCGCGCCTCCCCCAACGACGCGGGTTGCTGGATACGTTTGACCCTGTGATGAAACCGGACACCACCTCCCCCATGTCCGCCGGAGGCGCGGGCGCCAACAGGGACGACCACGGCAACAGCGATTCCTGGCCCGCAGAATTCAGCGCGGCCGTCGAATCCATGCACGCGGCGCGCCTGCGCCCCGAGATCACCCTGGGCACTATCCGCCCTCCGCAGCGCCCCGCACCGTTTAGTCACGCCGTCGGCCTAGAAGTCGCGCATGCGGACGAAGAGAACGTCCCGGTGAACTCTGAAGGCGATGCGTTCGGCCGCCTAATCTTGTTGCACTCCCCCGCCGCCGAAGAGGCATGGGAGGGCTCCATGCGCCTGGTCGCCTACATCCAGGCGGATATGGACGACGCTGTCGCTTCCGACCCACTGCTGCCGGACGTGGCCTGGCAGTGGCTCAACGAGTCCTTGGCCGAAACTGGCGCGCGCCACACCAACCTCGGCGGCACCGTCACGTCGACTGCCTCGGTGCGGTTCGGCGAGATTGGTGGGCCGCCTCGCGCGTACCAGCTGGAAATGCGCGCTTCCTGGACAGCTGAAGGCACCGACCTTCAGCACCACGTCGAGGCGTTTTCAAAGGTTCTGGCGCACGTCGCAGGTTTGCCTCCGGAAGGTGTGGCCCAGCTCGGTCCGCGCTAAAATCTCACCTGATGAGTGCACGGCTGGACTACCACCTTGTAAACACGCCCGCCGCCTTCCGTGAAGCGGCGGGCGCACTCGCGCACGGCCGCGGTCCGTTTGCTGTTGACACTGAGCGCGCCTCGTCGTTCCGCTACGGGGACCGGGCCTTCCTCGTGCAAGTGCGCCGTCGCGGCGCAGGCACGTTCCTGATCGCGCCCGAAGGTCACCGCGACGAGGTACGGGACATTCTCGGCCCTGTTCTCAACGGCGGAGAATGGATCATCCACGCGGCCAGCGAAGATCTGCGCAGTCTGGCGCTGCTCGGGTTGCACCCGGGCGTCCTTTTCGACACTGAGCTCGCCTCCCGCATTGTCGGCTACGACAGACCAAACCTCGCGGCGATGGTTGAGCGTTTCGTCGGTGTGGAACTGGAGAAGGGACACGGCCACGAAGACTGGTCCCGCACGCCTCTGCCCCGCGCTTGGCAGGACTACGCCGCACTCGACGTGGAATACCTCAACGAGCTGGCCGAAGCGCTCACGGAAGTCCTCGACGCTCAAGGCAAGCTGCGCTGGGCATTCGAAGAGTTCGCGCACCTCATCACCGTCTACTCGTTGGCCCCGCGCCCTGAGAAGTCCTGGCGCGATATCAAGGGACTTTCTACATTGCGGGACCAGTCCGGACTCCAAGTCGCCCGCGAGCTCTGGCACGCCCGCGAGCAATTGAGCGAGCAACGCGACATCGCCCCCGGGCGCCTGCTACCAAACCGGGCACTGGTTGATATTGCGCTCGCGGAGCCTGACTCACCTCGCGGGTTAACTCGTGCGGTTGGCGGTAAGGGATTACCGCCACGGGAGGTCCGGCGCTGGCTCGGCGTGGTCGAGCGCGCTTTGGCTACTGACCCTGGCACGTGGCCTCAGCGCCGAGACGCGCGGGCTAACGGCACCCCGTCAAAGTCCGGGTGGGAACGCCACTACCCGGAATCGTGGCAGATGCTCCAACTGTGCCGCAAAGACATCGCCGCGAGTGCCGAGGATTTGGACATTCGGCCGGACATTCTTCTCACCCCCGCGATCCTGCGGGAGACAGTGTGGCACGCCCCTGGCCGCGGCCCCGCCTGGGACACCCATCAAGCAGCGACGGCCCTGGAAAAAGCGGGTGCGCGGCCGTGGCAAGTGGAAATCACCGCGCCAATTTTGGCTGCGGCGCACGCCGAGATGACGCAAATGACCTAAGCGTCCTGATCCGCGAGGCTCGCCGCCCACTCACGGACCTGCTTGGCAGCCGATGCGGGGTCGAGGCCGTACTCCTCCAAGATCTCACCGCGCGATGCGTGCAGCGGGAAGATGTCCGGGAACGCGAGCTGGCGCACCGGGGTATCCACCTCCGCTGCGGCGAGAGCCTCTGCTACGGCGGAGCCAACGCCACCGCGGACCACGCCGTCTTCGTACACCACCACAAGGTCTGCTTCCGTGGCCAATTCCAGCACGTCGGAGGAGACGGGGACGACCCAGCGCGGGTCCACCACGGTTGCACGGATGCCGTCGGCTCGCACCGCTCCTGCGACTTCGAGGCCGTACTTCGCAAATGCGCCGACGGCAACGATCAGCACATCGATCTCGTCCCCGGCGCCCTCGCCTTCCGGACGTGCCAGCACGTCAGTGCCGCCGGCGAGTCGCTCCAAGGCATCAATATCGGAGCCGACCGCCCCCTTCGGGAAGCGGACGACAGTCGGCCCATCGTCCACCGCGATAGCCTCGGAGAACTCTTCGCGCAGACGCGCTGCATCGCGCGGCGCTGCGATCCGGATCCCCGGAACGATGGAAGCGATAGCCATGTCCCAGACACCGTTGTGGCTGGCACCATCCGACCCGGTCACGCCCGCCCGGTCCAGCACCAGGGTCACAGGTTGATCAATGAGCCCCACGTCCATGAGCAGCTGGTCGAAGGCGCGATTCAGGAACGTCGAGTAGACCGCAACAACCGGGTGCAAGCCGCCCAGCGCCATGCCCGACGCGGATGCGACAGCGTGCTGTTCTGCAATGCCTACATCGAAGAACCGGTCCGGGAACTGCTCCGAAAAAGGCTGCAGGCCGGTTGGTCCCGCCATCGCGGCGGTAATGGCCACGATGTCATCGCGCTCGTGGCCGACCCGCAACAGCTCCTCAGTAAACACAGAAGTCCAGCCCGGCTCAGATGTGGCTAGCGACTGTCCAGTCACCGGATCAATCACGCCCGTGGAGTGCATCTGATCAGCCACGTTGTTCACAGCCGGGGCGAACCCGTGGCCCTTCTCAGTGACCACGTGCACTATCAGCGGGCCTTCGTAGCGCTTCGCGTACTTGAAGGCGTTGAGCAGGCTCTTGATGTCGTGCCCTTCAACAGGGCCGACGTATTTCATGCCCAGCTCCGGGAACATTTCGGTGGGCAGCACCTGGTACTTCACGCCCTCTTTGAGCGCATGCAGCGCGTCGAAGGTGCGCTCGCCCACCCAGCCCATGGACTTCAGCGTCTTTTTGCCGGACTCCATCACTTCGTCGTACGCCGGCTGCATGCGAAGCGCCGCAAGCTGGTCGCGCAGCTTTGTCAGGTTGTTGGCAAACCCGCCGATGGTCGGTGAATAGGAACGGCCGTTGTCATTGACAACGATCACCACATTGCGGTTGGCCGCCGCGATGTTGTTCAGCGCCTCCCAGCACATGCCGCCGGTCAACGCCCCGTCACCGACGACGGCGACGACGTTGTCGCCGTCCCGGCCTTTCAGCGCCTTCGCCTTGGCAAGGCCGTCCGCATAGGACAGCGACGCGCTGGCGTGCGAGGACTCGGTCCAATCGTGCTCCGACTCCGCGCGCGCGGTGTAGCCCGAAAGACCACCCTTCTTACGCAGCGTGTCGAACTGCCCACCGCGCCCGGTGAGGATCTTGTGCACGTACGACTGGTGGGACGTGTCCCAAATAATCGGGTCGTTCGGCGAGTCGAAGATGTAGTGCAGCGCGATGGTCATCTCCACCACACCCAAGTTCGGGCCGAGGTGGCCGCCAGTTGCAGAGACCTTCTGGATCAACATCTCTCGGATCTCGCCGGCCAGATCGTCGAGCTGCGCAGGAGAGAGCTTGCGGACATCCGCTGGCGTCGCAATATGCTCAAGCAGTGCCACAGTCCCGTCGTACTCCTTCGCATTGTCAGGCGCGCCCGGATTGGGCGCAGCTGCCGTTTCGTTCACGCTAGTTTACACGCTGGCGCTCAGAGGAAGATTCGTCCCGCTACACCGGCTCAAGCACCGCGATTGCTTCGAAGTGGTGGGTGTTCGGAAACGCGTCGATAAGCTTCATCTGCTTAACGCAATAGCCGTGTTCGCCAAAACCCGCCAGGTCGCGCGCGAATGTTGCCGGGTCGCAGCCGACGTGGATGATGCGCTCCGGTGCTGCCTGAGCGATCGCACGAACCACGTCCGCACCCGCGCCCGCGCGCGGCGGGTCCAGCACAACCAGCCCCGGGCGCTCCAACTCGCCCACGACCGCCGCCGCATCGCCGTGGTGCACGCGCACATCACACGAAGCTGTGACCTGCTGGCGGCGGGAGGTTGCGGCGCTGGAGTAGTCCACAGACTCAATCCGGCCACCACCGAGCGCCTCGTTCATCGCTGGAACGAACGCCCCGACGCCACCGTAAAGGTCCCAACCCACGCGGCGCGTGTACTCACCCGCGCCCCACTGGGCAATCACGTCGGAATACGCCTCGGGTGCTTTCTGGTGCGCCTGCCAGAACGCAGTTGGCGGGAAGACGAAGTCGAACCCGCGCACCCGCTCTACCAGCTCACCTGGACCTTCAAGAACGCGCTCGACGCGCTCCACGCGGCGTCCGCGTTGCGCAGCCTGAGTCTCCACCACGTGCCGGCTACCGTCTGAATCGACTGCGGCAACGAGCTCTGCGCCGGGAGTGAAGCTGTCGGCTGCTTCCCCGACGATCCCGTCGAGTAAGCCCAGCACTGGCTGGGTGCACTGCACACCTGCCACGACCTCGGTGGAACGCGCCCGCCGCATTCCGGCGTTGCCCTGGCGGTCCACGCCCAGCCTGGCGCGGGTGCGCCACCCGGTCGCCGGCTGGAGCTGGACCGCCTCCACTGAGCCGAGATCGACGCTGTCAAGTACTCCGGAACGGGATGACAGCGCGCCCAGCTGACCAAGCAGCACCTCGCGCTTGAGCCGGAGTTGCGCGTCTGCGTCAATATGGGAAAAGTCGCAGCACCCCGCGCCCGCGGCAGCCGCGGGGCAAGTGGGATCGACGCGGTGCGGCGAAGGCTCGAGCACAGCGGTCGTCTCTGCGCGGGCCCAACGCTTCTTCACCTTCGTCAGCGTCGCCGCCACCGTGTCCCCGGGGATTGCGTCACGGACAAACACCACACGCCCGTCTGGCGCGTCGGCGATGCCTTCGCCGCCGTGCGCCATAGCCCGGACACGCAAGCGCACCGGCTCGCCGGCCTTGACAGCGGGCGCACCGGTGCTATGAGCCATCTCCGCCACTTACTCGGCAGCAGACGGGGCGTCGCCGCCTGCCTTCGTGCTGCCGCCTGCGGCGCGACGCTCGCGCAACTCCTGCAGCTGCTTCTGATTCTCAACGTTCTGGGCGATTATCTGCTTCAGCGCATCGCTCAGTGCGTTCGGGTTGCCCTCCGCCGGTGCCTGCGCGGACGCTTGGCCCTGACGCGCCTTCGCCTCAGCCGCAGCCTGCACCTGCTGCGCCAGCTGCGCGGGCAAAACAACCTGCAGGGAGTTGCCGGCCAGAATCGGGTCATCACCGCGGTAAACAAAGGAGCGGGCGACAGTTTCGCGGCCGATCTCGGCGAGTTGGTCTTCCGAGCCGGTCGGAGCTGCCAGGGTGACACGGTAGAGCCAGCGCGGGCCCTCCACGCCGATGATACGGATGACACCGTTCGTTCCGGTGCCCACGATCTCCTGGCCCCACGGGCCCTGCTGGATCTCCACCGGCATGCCTTCGGAGCGCATGCCCGCGATGATCTCCTCCGAAGACTCCTCCCAGAGGCCGCCGGTGCGCGGCGCGGCGAATGCGACCGGGGTGATACGGCCGTAGCGGGTAACCACGTGAACCATCTTCGGGCCTTGCTCGCCCATCTCCACCTGCACCTGGGATTCCTTCGGCAGCGGGACGCGGATCGAGCCAAGGTTCAAGGTGACGTTGGAAAAGTCGGAGAAGTCGAAGTCCTCGATGTCCACGTTGTCGCCGTCGAACGGGCCGGTGGAGCCTCCCACCGGGTCGTAGTCCGTCAGCGCTTCCACACCAGCCGCGGCCGAGGCGACAGGCGCGGCCGCGGGGGCAGCTTCCTGCGTTTCGACGGGCGAAGCCTCCTCAGCCGCCTCAACTGCAGACGCTGCCTCGGACTCAGCCGCGGGCTGGTCCTGCTTCGGTTCGAGCGGCGAGGACTCTACAGGATTCTCCTGCTTCTGCTTCTTCTTTTTCTTGCCAAACGGCCAAAATGCCATCGGTGGTCACTCCCTAAATCGGTGGTCGCAGATGAGTGTAATTCTTGTGTTTGCCGCTATTGACTGTAGTCGGGGCACGCGGCGCTAGTGCGTACCGGTCGAGCCGTACCCGCCGTCGCCGCGCTGTGTCTCGTCCAGCGCCTCAACCTCAGTGAACCCCACCAACTCGACGCGCTGGATCACGAGCTGTGCGATCCGCATCCCGCGGGTGATTTCGATCGGCTCGAAACGGTCGGTGTTGAGCAGGCAGACCTTCAGCTCTCCGCGGTAGCCCGCGTCGATGGTCCCGGGCGTGTTGACGATGCTCAACCCGTGCTTGGCAGCCATGCCGGAGCGTGGATGGATGAGGCCGACCGTGCCCACTGGTAGCGCGACGGCCACTCCGGTAGACACCAGCGCGCGCTCCCCCGGCTGCAAAACCAAGTTTTCTGCGGAATAGAGATCCGCGCCAGCATCTTCCGGGTGTGCCCGCATTGGCATGGGAAGCTCCGGATCAAGGCGCTTGACTGGGATCGGCGGCAGCGAATCGCCACCGTAGGTGCTGTACGTGCTGTTTTGGTTCTCCACCCGCCCCACACTACGTCAGTGCCGCTACCGCGGCGCCACTCCGCCAGAGGCGCCAAGCCACTCCGCCCGGGGCACCAGTGCACTGTGCCAGGGCATTGGGCCGCCCTCCCCCGCAGTTGGCGCGCAAGTATGCCCCTGCACAGGGCCCGCCTATTGTGGAGTACGTGAGTGAGACCGCATCGACCCCTTCAAACCCCCGCTCCGAGGATGCAGCACCAGCTGCGACGGCACCCAAGGCAAAGGTGTTGTACACGGAGCGCCAGTGGGTGCCTTGGTATTGGTGGGCTGCCCTCGCCGGGCTCGCCCTGTTGCTCGCCGGGCAGTTCGGCCTCAACCGCAACGTGTGGTGGTTCGCGGTTCCGCTAGTGCTATTCACGGCACTTTTCGCGTGGTTTTTGTTCTGGCTGTCGCGCACCACAGTAAGCGTCGAGCAAGACCCTGACGGGACGCGCTGGCTACTCGTGGAGGACGCGAATCTGCCAAACACAGTGGTGTCGCGCTCGATGGTGGTGCCGGGTTCCGCCCGCCAGAATGCGCTGGGACGCCAGTTGGACCCGGCGGCGTTTTTGGTCTCGCGCCCATGGGTCAGTGAGCATGTCCTCATCGTTCTGGACGACCCAGAGGACCCAACGCCGTACTGGCTGATCTCTTCGAAGAACCCCGAGGAGGTGTTGGCGGCTTTCGCACCCGGCACTGCTGCCGGGTAGCCGGACGATCCGGACAACCCGGACAACACCGCGAATGACGAAGGGCGGCCCCTCCTGACAAGGTGGGGCCGCCCTTTAGCCGTCGATAAGCGATTGCTTACTCGCAGTCGAGGCAGATCTTCGAGCCGTCGTCCTCGGTGTAGGCGAGGCGCTTGTTCTTCTGCACCAGGAAACAGGATGCGCAGGTGAACTCGTCGTCCTGTCGCGGCTTGACCTCGACGTTGAGCTCCTCGCCGGACAGGTCCTGGGTCGGAGGCTCCACCGGTTCCACGATCTCGCCGTCGTCATCCATGCTGCTGCCAGCTACTTCAGCAGCCTTGAGGCCTTCCAAGGAGTCGGTCTCAATTTCATCGTCCATGCGGCGGCGCGGCGCATCGTAATCGGTGGCCATGGTGGTGTGTCCTCCAGCTCAGCGTGGTCGCCCCTGGAAGGGGCCTGAATGTCGTTATTTGAGCGGAATACTAGGTCAAACACATAGCCCTGTCATCTTTCCTGCTCAGGCGTCGAAAACTTCGCTTGCAAGGCGGGGGTTGCTTTGCGTTTGTACACTTCCACTCCATGACGCAAAAGGCTCTGGGTTTCGGTGTTGATATCGGCGGTTCCGGCGTGAAGGGCGCCGTGGTGGATCTGCAAACCGGCGATTTTGTGGGCGAGCGGGTAAAGATTGCCACCCCTAAGCCCGCGACCCCGGAGGCGGTTGCCGAGGTTGTCAGGCAGATCGTCGGCGAATGCGAGTGGGAGGGCCCGGTCGGCATCACTCTCCCGTCAGTGGTGACCCAGCAGGTCGCGCGCACCGCAGCCAACATCGATGCGTCGTGGGTGGGCGCCAACGTGCACGGTCTCTTCACCGAAGCGCTGGGCCGCGAGGCCGTCTCTGTACTCAATGATGCGGACGCGGCGGGCATTGCCGAGGTCGCCTTCGGCGACGATGCCGCCCGCAGTGGCGCGGTTATCTTCCTCACCTTCGGCACCGGCATTGGTTCCGCGTTTCTGGTTGACGGCACCTTGTTCCCCAACACGGAACTCGGGCACATGCTTATCGACGGCACCGAGGCCGAGCATTTCGCCTCTTCCGCCGCGAAAGACCGGGATGAGCTCAGCTACAAAAAGTGGGCCAAGCGCGTAGATACAATCCTTCACGAATACGACCGGCTGTTTAACCCGACGGCGTTCGTTGTCGGTGGCGGCATTTCCCGGCACGCGGACAAGTGGGTGCCGCTTTTGACCGTGGACACCCCGGTGGTTCCGGCAGCGCTGCGCAACCGGGCCGGCATCGTGGGAGCCGCGATGGCCGCCCAGGACCATGTCGCACCGTAACCCCACCCGGGGGTTGATGTACGGTGGTTGCCGTTCAACGGTCGGTCCGCGGGGCACGGAATACTCCGCGTGGACGGCTGTTAATATTGGCGTTCTGAAAATTTTTGGACGCATACGTACCCTGGATTGCCAGTGGTAAGGTCCGATTGACTCGAAAGGGCGTACGTGGTAGCCAGCGAAGCTTCAAGCAACAATGCCGACGACGTGACTGCAGTTTCGTCCGACGGTGGCGCAGGCAGCGTTGCCAAGTCCAGCGCGAAGAAGACAGCCAAGAAGGCTGCGAAGAAAACCGCGAAGAAGACCGCCAAAAAGACGGTGAAGAAGGCAGCAAAGAAGACGGCGAAAAAGACTGCGAAGAAGGCCGTTAAGAAAACCGCAAAGAAGACGACTGCGAAGAAGGCCACAGCGAAGAAGGCAACTAAGGCGGTCAAGGACGCCGCGGATGCCGACGAGCTGGAGGACGAGGTCCAAAACGTTGACGGCGATGCGGATTACGACCCGGAGATCGGCGACGAGGACGAGGCCTTCGATGAGGACATCGACGACGCACTCGGCGACGACGGTGAGGATGAGGAAGGCCTGGGCGAAGATGACGCCGAGGACGACGAAGACGACGAGGAAGACAGCAGTTCTTCTGTCTGGGACATCGAGGAGTCCGCTGCCCTGCGCCAGGCACGCAAGGACGCGCAGCTGACGGCCTCCGCTGACTCGGTGCGCGCCTACCTCAAGCAGATCGGCAAGGTGGCCCTGCTCGACGCAGAGCAGGAGGTGTCGCTCGCAAAACGCATCGAGGCCGGACTGTACGCGCAGTACCGCCTCGACGAGATGGCGCGTGCGGCCGCCGAAGGTGACAAGGACGCGAAACTCACCCCAGCGGTGAAGCGCGACCTGCGTTCCGTTGCGCGCGATGGGCGGAAGGCGAAAAACCACCTGTTGGAGGCGAACCTTCGTCTGGTGGTCTCCCTGGCGAAGCGCTACACCGGCCGCGGCATGGCGTTTCTGGACCTGATCCAGGAGGGCAACCTCGGTCTCATCCGCGCGGTAGAGAAGTTCGACTACTCCAAGGGGTACAAGTTCTCCACCTACGCCACCTGGTGGATCCGCCAGGCCATTACCCGCGCGATGGCGGATCAAGCCCGCACCATCCGTATCCCGGTGCACATGGTCGAGGTCATTAATAAGCTCGGCCGCATCCAGCGCGAGCTGCTGCAGGATCTTGGCCGCGAGCCGACCCCGCTGGAGCTGGCGAAGGAAATGGACATCACTGAAGAAAAGGTGATGGAGATCCAGCAGTACGCCCGTGAGCCGATCTCGCTTGATCAGACCATCGGCGACGAGGGCGACAGCCAGCTCGGCGACTTCATCGAGGACTCCGAGGCTGTCGTGGCTGTGGACGCGGTGTCGTTCACGCTGCTGCAGGACCAGCTGCAGGACGTGCTGCACACGCTGTCCGAGCGCGAAGCTGGCGTTGTGCGCCTGCGCTTCGGGCTTACCGACGGCATGCCGCGCACCCTCGACGAGATCGGGCAGGTCTACGGCGTGACGCGCGAGCGCATCCGCCAGATCGAGTCCAAGACCATGTCGAAGCTGCGCCACCCGTCGCGCTCCCAGGTACTGCGCGACTACCTGGATTAACCCGCAGCGCGGGTTTGCCCTGCAACGCATAAACGCCCCGACCGATCGTGGTCGGGGCGTTAGCCGTCGAAAAGCAAAGCGCTTAGTTGTTCAGGCTCTTATCAACCTCGTCCTCGATGCAGGACTGGTACTTGGCGCTATCGCCCTGGAACTGCTCGCACGCCTCGAAGACGCCGTCGTCCAAGAGCTGCTTCGCCACAGAGAAACCGAAGATCAGCATCAGGGCGGACAGGATGGTGGCGATGGCACCCATGACGATGCCGGAGATCGCCATGCCCTTGCGGGAACCCGGGCCGACGATGGAGTTCGCCTTCTTCACACCGACGATGCCCAGGATCAGCGCAATCACGCCGAGAATAAGACCCGGGAAGAGAAACAGCAGCCCCAGCAGGGACAAAATGCCCAGGATCATCGCGGCAAGAGCCACACCGTTGTTCTGCTGCGGCGCGGCTGCCTCGTAGCCGTACGAGGTTGGTGCCTGGTTGTAGTTGTTCCCCGCCATGCCATAGCCGGCGTGGCCCGGCTCGCCACGGGTGTAGTCGGGTTGCAGCTGCTCGTGGCCGGTGTAGTCGCCGTAGTTGGAAACGCCCTCCGGGTGGCCGGCTGCCGGGTTGGTGCCGTACTGGTCGCCACCGTAGGGGTTTTCGCCGTTCGGATTCTGGCCGTTCGGGTTCTGGCCGTTGTAAGGGGTGCTCATCACAAATCCTTTCGTTTCATTGCGGTGCACGCCACCCTACCGCCGGGACTACCAGTCTCGCAGGAAGGCTATGCGCTCGCGCAGCTGTTCGGCGTTGCACAGTGCGGTCGGCGGTCCACCGCAGGCTTTGCGCACCTCGGTGTGGATCGCGCCGTGGGGCCGGCCGGTTTTGCCGGCGGCGATAGCCACGCGCGTGTTCAGCTCTTTGCGCAGCGCGGGGATTTCGTCCGCGGCGGTTGTGGCGCTGGGGGCGGCTGAATCTTGGACCGCATCGGGCTTCTTCACCGGCTCGCCGAGCACCTCCGCCCGTTCCCGCGCCTTGCGTTCTTCTGCCTTGCGCGCCCGCTCCTCTGCGTCGCGGGCATCCAATTGGTCGCTTTGCCGCTTGGCAAGAAGCGTGCGCACCTGCTCCGCGTCGAGCAGCCCTGGCAGGCCGAGGAAGTCCTGCTCTTCGGCGGATCCGGCTTGGGTGGGCGTGCCGTAGGTGGAGCCGTCGAAGATCAGCGAGTCCAGCTCGGCGGACGCGCCGATGGATTCGTAGGACGGCATGTCGTCCGGTTCTGTCTGCGTACGGTTGGCTTGGTCCAGCAGCTCGTCCGACCAGCCTGATTCCCTATGGGGTTTGCCCAGGACGTGGTCGCGCGAGACCTCCATCTCCTCCGCCAGGCGCAGCAGCACCGGCACGGAGGGCAGAAACACCGACGCGGACTCGCCCGGCATACGGGAGCGAACAAAGCGTCCGATCGCCTGCGCGAAAAACAGCGGGGTGGACGCTGATGTGGCGTAGACTCCCACGGACAGGCGCGGCACGTCCACCCCCTCGGAGACCATGCGCACCGCCACCATCCACTCGTCGCGCGAAGCGGAGAACTCGTCGATGCGGTCGGAGGCGCCGGGCTCGTCGGAAAGCACCACAGTCACCGGGGTGTTGGACAACTTCTCCAAGATCTTTGCGTAGGCGCGGGCGGTGGTCTTGTTCGTGGCGATGACCAATCCGCCTGCGTCCGGCATGTTGGCGCGGATCTTCATCAACCTGGTGTGCGCGGCGGTGAGCACCGCGGCGATCCAGTCGCCCTTCGGGTCGAGCGCGGTGCGCCAGGCGCGGGTGGTTTGCTCGGCGTTCAGCGGTTCACCAAGGCGCGCGGAGTACTCCTCACCCGCCGAGTCCTTCCACTGTGCCTCGCCGGAGTACGCGAGAAACACCACCGGGCGCACCACGCCGTCGGCGAGCGCATGCGAGTAGCCGTAGGTGTAGTCGGCTTCCGAAACCAGGTGGCCTTCGCCGTCCTCGACATAGCGCACGAACGGGATCTGCGAGTCGTCGGAGCGGAACGGCGTACCGGTCAGTGCCAGGCGGTGCTCGACGTCGTTGTAGGCCTCGTAAACGCCGTCGCCCCAGCTCTTAGAGTCGCCCGCGTGGTGGATCTCGTCCAGAATCACCAGCGTGCGGCGCGCCGACGCCACAGCGTGGTGCTTGAACGGGTGCATACCCACCTGCGCATACGTGACCACAATGCCGTCGTAGGAGGCGTTGACGGCTGAAGAGTTAGTGAAATTTGGGTCCAGGGATAGACCAAAACGCTTCGCGGCATCGGACCACTGGTGCTTCAGGTGCTCCGTGGGCACGACGACGATGATGCGCTGGACAGTCTTGTCCTCTTTCAGGCGCGATGCCAAGGTCAGCGCGAAGGTTGTTTTGCCCGCGCCCGGGGTTGCCACGGCCATGAAGTCGCGCGGCTTGTCACGGAGAAACGAATCAAGGGCCTCCTGCTGCCATTTGCGCAGCTGGGGCCCAGAAGTCGCGGCGGTCACTTGCGGCGCAGCCCCTTGTAGATCCGCTCGCAGTCGGGGCAGACCGGCGAGCCGGGCTTGGCCTGCTTTTTCACCGGGAAGGTCTCGCCGCACAGCGCCACCACCATTTTGCCGGAGATGGCGGAATCGACGATCTGGTCCTTCTTCACGTAGTGGAAGAACTTGGGGGTCCCGTCGTCCGTGGTCGACGAGGTGTCTTCCTTGAGATCCGGGCGCTCGAGCGTCTTCGTCGTCGTATTCACGGCAACCATCATGCCCCAATTTGGGCGAGAGGTTAAGCCGGAGGGCTAACCTCAGAGTTCATGAGCGCCAACGACCATGCATCCACTGGGCGCGCCTCCCGCCGCTTACGCCGGAGCAGGAAGTCCCGCGCGCTGATCACGGATGCTTCTTTCACTCCGGAGCAGAACCGGCAGTCGCGAGAGAAGCAGTACGCCGTCTTGCAAGGGTTGCGTCTGCCCTTCATCGTCGCGGCAGTGGCTGCGGCGTGGGCGAATTGGTGGGTGCTCGCCGGCATTTTGTTTGTGGTGTCTGTCCCGTTGCCGTGGATCGCCGTGGTGCGCGGGAACGCGCAGGGAGAGGTGCGGGATTCCCGCCAGAAGAACGTGTATAAGCCCGCCGTGGCCCGCCAGGAGCAGCAGATGCTGGCGCAGCAGCAGCGAGCGGCGCTGGATTCGGCGGAGAAAGACCGGGGCAGCTCCCCCGCTATCATCGAGCACGACGAATAACCCTCTCGTACTGCAGGAGCTATACGTGACTGACCCTGGACACCTCTCCCCTCATCTTCCCGCAGTTGCCCAGGTGCTCGCCGACGAGCTCAGCGCGGCTGGTTTCAGTGCGGACGGCATCGCGGCGCACCTGGGTCCGGAGGCCACCGAGGCGCTGTACCGCCGTGAGCCGGGAGTGGTTCTGGCCGCATGTTCCGACGACGCGCGCCTGTCGCGCCTGATCAGGTTCTTCTTGCTGCGCCGTCCGGCCACAGCGGAGGCGCTCGGCGACATGCTCACCCCGAAGCTCGCGCTATCGCTTATCGACGACCATTTGGTCCTGCCCGTCGCCGACTCGTCCACGTACCGCATCGCCGTTGACGTGCGTCCCCACGTGGTCGCCGGCAAGCCGAGGTTGATGCTGTCCGACCTCGACGCGTCCATGACCGATCACGTACCGGGCCGCGACCACGTCCTCGGCGTCGGGTCGGCGTCACTGTCGCTGCTGTCCGCCACGCCGTGCACCCCGGTGGATTCAGTGCTGGATTTGGGCACCGGCTCGGGCATCCAGGCGCTTGCGCAGGCAGACGCCGCCACGCGGGTGGTGGCAACCGACGTCCACGCCCGCGCACTGGAATTCGCCGAGGCCACCATGCGGGCGAACGGCGTGGATAACGTGGAGTTGCGAGAGGGTGAATGGTTCGAGCCGGTGCAAGGCGAGACATTCGACCGTATTGTGGCCAACCCGCCGTTTGTTGTGGGCTTGCCGGAGGTGGGCCATGTCTACCGCGACTCTGGTTTGGACCTCGACGGAGCGACTGAGCTGGTGCTCAACCAGGCACCGGACCACCTCGCCGAGGGCGGACGGGCGTTCATTCTCGGTTCGTGGGTGCATGTGCTGGATGAGTCCTGGCAGGCCCGCGTCGCATCCTGGTTGCCCTCCCACGGCGTGAGCGCCTGGGTGTTGCAGCGCGACGTGGTCGATCCCGGCATGTACGTCTCCACGTGGCTGCGCGACGAGTCCATCGATCCCCGCTCAGACGACGGTGTCGCGCGCACCGTGCAGTGGCTCGACCACTTTTCGGACAACGATGTCCATGCGGTGGGCTTTGGCTGGATCCTCCTGGAGGACATTGGCGATGCTCCCAGCGAGATCACCTGCGAGGAGCTTTCCCAGCCGTTTACAGACCCGCTCGGCCCGGAGGCGGAAGAGTATTTCACCCGCACCGCGTGGCTGCGCGACAAGGACCGCGACGGCGTCCTCGATGCGAACTACGTGGTCCGGCCCACCGTGGCACTGGAAGACATCAAGCTCGCGGACACCGACCTCGGCATGGGGTTCGCGGACGAAACGCTGCGCATCACCCGTACCGACGGGCCACGGTTCTCCCACACCATCGATGCGGGCATCCTCTCGCTGATCTCGGGGCTGCACCCGAACGGTCTGCCGTTGCGGGACGTAGTCGGCCTGTATGCGGCGTCGCGCGGGTTGGGGCAACCGGAGGACGTCGACAAGCTTGAAGCGGATGCGGCAGGCGCTGTGGTCGACCTCGTGCGCCACGGGCTGATCCTGCCCGCTGAAATCGCGCAACTGACTCACCTATAGACAGATCGGAGCATCAATGAAGGCTGTACTTACGCGTGTGACAAGTGCGTCGGTGACCGTGGACGGCGAAACCGTCGGAGCGATCGACTGCCCCGATACCGGCGGAATCCTCGCTCTCGTTGGCGTGGGGCGCAACGATGCGGATGATGCGTGGGAGACGGTGGCCCGCAAGATCGCGGAGCTTCGCATTCTCGAGGGCGAACGCTCGGTGGAAGACGCTGGCGCTCCGGTGTTGCTGGTCAGCCAGTTCACGCTGATGGGCCGCACGGCGAAAGGACGGCGCCCGTCTTGGAGTGACGCGGCACCGGGCGACGCCGCGGAACCGGTGATCGGCAAAATCGCCGAGACACTGCGCTCGCGCGGCATCCATGTCGAAGAGGGCCGCTTTGGCGCGCAGATGCAGGTGGCAAGCGTCAACGACGGCCCCTTTACCGTCATCGTGGAAGCGTGATCTGAATATATTTCTCACGGGTGGGAACACCAGGCGACAGCCGAGCGTTGCCCATCTAGACTGCCCAGCTGTCCCATCCAGCTTTTCCACCTAGTCCGAGGAGGCGTTGCCACATGACCCAACCGGATCACGCTGCACAGGGAACCCAAGAATCCGGGGAGACCGTCGACCGCGGTAGCCGGCGGAATCAGACCAACGACAACCCTTCTGCGGACCTCGTCCGCGTCTACCTCAACGGCATCGGCAAGACAGCCCTGCTCAACGCTGAGGAGGAGGTCGAGCTCGCCCAGCAGATTGAAGTTGGCCTGTACGCGCAGCGTCTATTGGACGACCCTGAGGTGAAGTTGACCCGCGCAAAGAAGCGCGACTTGAAGATTCTGGCGAAGGAAGGCCGTAAGGCCCGCGCCCACCTGCTTGAGGCCAACCTGCGTCTCGTGGTGTCCCTGGCGAAGCGTTACACCGGCCGCGGCATGCCGCTTTTGGATCTGATCCAGGAAGGCAACTTGGGCCTGATCCGCGCGATGGAGAAGTTCGACTACTCCAAGGGTTTCAAGTTCTCCACCTATGCCACTTGGTGGATCCGCCAGGCGATCACGCGCGGTATGGCGGATCAGTCGCGCACGATCCGTCTCCCAGTCCATCTGGTGGAGCAGGTGAACAAGCTCTCCCGCATCCGCCGCGAGATGTACCAGTCCTTGGGCCGCGAGCCCACGAACGAGGAGCTGGCGGAGGAATCCGGCATCGAGGAATCCAAGATTGAGATGCTGCTGCGCCAGTCGCGCGACCCGGTGAGCTTGGACATGCCGGTCGGCGCGGACGAGGAAGCGCCGTTGGGCGATTTCATTGAAGACGCCGAAGCCATCGACGCCGAAGACGCAGTAGTAACCACCCTGCGGCACGACGATATCGAGGACATTATCAACGGGCTCGAGCAGCGCGAGCAGGATGTCATCCGCATGCGCTACGGCCTGACCGACGGTGTGCCGCGCACGTTGGACCAGATCGGCCGCCGGTTCGGTCTCTCGCGCGAGCGCGTCCGCCAGATCGAGCGCGAGGTGATGGCGAAGCTGCGCGCCGGCGAACGCGCGGACCGTCTGCGCGACTACGCGCTGTAAGTGATACGGCCACCCGAATAGTCCAGCCCAGCAGCCCGTTCCAGGTTCACCGATACCGCCACGGGGGCTGGGCTAAAGTATTGCCCACATGGTTTTCGGACCTCTAACCAGCACCGCGATTGGAAGGGAGCATCACAGTGCGTGACCTTGTTGACACCACAGAGATGTATCTGCGCACCGTCTACGAACTGGAGGAGGAAGGTATTACGCCTCTGCGTGCGCGAATCGCGGAACGCCTCGAACAGTCCGGCCCCACCGTCTCGCAGACGGTCGCGCGCATGGAGCGCGACGGCCTGATCGTGGTCGAGCACGACCGTTCCCTGTCGTTGACCGAGGAAGGGCGTCGACGTGCCACCGCCGTCATGCGCAAACACCGTCTTGCGGAGCGGCTGCTTACCGACGTACTGAAGCTTGACCTCGCCCAGGTCCACGAAGAGGCGTGCCGGTGGGAGCACGTGATGAGCGAAGAGGTGGAGCGCCGAGTTGTCGCGGTGCTGGACAACGCCGACCGCTCCCCCTTCGGCAACCCGATCCCGGCGCTCGACGAGTTGGGCGCAACTGCTAGCACCGCCGATCAAGCGGGCACCCGTGCCAGCGATCTCCGCCTCAAAGAACCGGTGCGCGCAACGGTGGTGCAGATCAGCGAGATTCTGCAGGACGGCGCATTGCCTAAGGCCGCGGGGCAGCTTGTGGGCCAGACCGTCGATCTGCATCCTTTGGAGGGTGGCGCTTTAGAAGTCTCCACCGATGAGGGCGAGACGTTCGTGCTCACCGCGGATGTCTCGCACGCCCTGCGCGTGGAGCGTCAGGACTAGAAGGCACAGAAAGGATCTCCATGAAGCTTGTCGTCACCGGCGGTGCTGGCTACGTGGGTAGCGTGTGCGCTGCCACGCTGCTCGAGGCGGGCCACGAAGTGATCGTCGTGGACGATCTATCCACCGGCAACCGGTACGCCGTGCCGGAAGGCGCCACGTTTGTCGAGGGGGAGATACGCGACGTCATTGACGATGTGCTTGCTGCGGACGGCAGCGGGCCGGTGGACGGCGTGCTGCACTTCGCCGCGAAGTCGCTCGTCGGCGAGTCCATGGAGGATCCTGCCAAGTACTGGCACGGCAACCTCGATGTGTCCTTGGCGCTGCTTGATTCAATGCGTCGGCACGACGTGAATTCGCTGGTCTTTTCCTCCACCGCAGCCACGTACGGCGAGCCCGAAGTTGTGCCTATCACCGAGGATGCCCCCACCCGGCCGACCAACCCGTACGGTGCGACGAAGTTGTCCATTGATCACGCGATCACGTCGTACTGCAATGCCTACGGTCTGGGCGCGACCAGTCTGCGCTATTTCAACGTCGCCGGCGCATACAACGGTATCGGGGAGAATCACATAACGGAGACGCACCTGATCCCCATCGTGCTGCAGGTGGCGATGGGTTACCGCGACAAGATCATGATGTACGGCGACGACTGGCCGACGAAGGACGGCACGTGCGTGCGCGATTACATCCATATCCGGGATCTCGCAGATGCGCACGTGCTCGCGCTCGAGGCCAACTCCCCCGGCACGCACCAGATTTACAATCTGGGCTCCGGTGACGGATATTCAGTGCGCGAGGTTGTCGAGGTGTGCCGCGAGGTCACCGGCCACGCAATTCCGGCGGAGGTTGCTCCACGCCGAGCGGGGGATCCGGCGACGCTGATCGCGTCTTCGGAGAAGATCCGCGATGCCCTCGGTTGGAACCCGACACGAACGCAGCTGCGAACGATTGTCGAGGACGCCTGGGAGTTCACCCGGCAGCTCGGTGACCAGTCGCATGCAGCACGCTAGCGCAACAGCTGGCTGAACCTCGTGGAGTCGACATCACCCTTCGAGTTCACTCCAAGTGTCTAGACATCCTTGACGGCACAACTCGAGCAGCGATTGGCCTTGCCCAATGTCCATCACGCTGCTCAATAGTCCGGATAGCTTGTGTCCTGGCACTTCGTTTTCTGCGCACGCCAGCGCTGTAGTGGCCCAGCCGATGAGCCCTTGCGACAGGGCGATCATGCCCCATAGGCACAGTGCGTTCGCCCTGATTACACCACTAAAGTTTCGGGCGATAGTTAATAGCACTGCCCCTGCCGCCCGCGGCCGCTCGAGCGCATCGACGATGAGAAAATCGCGCAATCTGCTGCCAGAAAGCATGGCGGCAACTAACTCGACATCGTCCACGCTGGTGAACACGTCGTCGATAATGAGGCTGCCTTCGGTGTCGATGAGCCGGGCGTTTGGCGCGGCTATATAGGTATCGCATGCCTGTCTGATCTGCGCTCGGGCGGCCTGTGGAGCCGTTGTGAGAAGACCGAACAGCTGGGTGCCGCGCTCACAGGCGCTGGGAGCCAGCGTCTCCCCCATCTCCACATCAGGTTCGCATACTGGATCGAAGTGAGAAAACACTTCGCTTTTATGCAGCTCGGGCAGGACCCCGTGGTCGATTAGCGGGCGCATCGGTTCTGCCGCCGCGACCGATGTCACCGTGCCCTGTTCGTACTCTTCGCTCCATTCCCAGACTGCCTGGGCTGTGTCCGGGTCTGGGCCGAATACGAGTTGGTAATGCGTGCCGTCTGCGATTTCGGAGACAATCCAGCAGGCTTCGACGATCTCCCCGAAAGCGTCCGCCGCCATTCGCAATCCTTCCGCAGCGGCCGCAACCATCTGCGATTCCGGAACACGAGTCACGATCACTGCGAAGGTGGCCACATGTCGGATAAGCGGGATGCGCTGGAGCGCGCGTTGAATACTTTCGGTGTTTCCCACATCGGCATCGACGTAGGCTCCAATTTCCAACGCCGGAGAGGCTCCCGGCGGGCTGTATGCGTTGATGAGCACTACTGCCTCGTTTGGAAAGTAGCCCAGCGCTGCTGGGATCGACGCGATGAGTTGCGCAGGCGAGCGCAGAAGCTGCGCACTCGGGTATGGCGTGATCGGACTGGTCGGTCGGTTTGTTTCATGCGGTTGTGGCTGAATATCCATAACTGTTAGACGCTGACAACGGCGCGCCGGTTCCATGCGGCCGCGAAGTTTCCTCAACGCCTTTCCATACGGGACGCTCAGGCCGCGGTGCCGGTGTCCGGCCGCCCGTCGGGCACAATGGAATGATCCAGCGCCGCCAACCGTTGTGTGGGAGGAGCACTACAGCCGGTAAGGCGATTAAAACCAGGAGGCCGAAGACCATGACGCAGGAACGTCGCATGTACGAACTTGAGTACCCAGCTCCGCAGGTGAGCGGGGAGGCGCAAAACGGCCCTGCCCTTGTCGTCGCGATGCACGGTTACGCCGATGCGGGCCACGCCATTGAGTCTGCAGCAGACCACCTGAAGGCTGCATTGGAGTCGCGGACGGTGGCTACCTTCAGCAACGACGAGCTGATTGATTACCGTTCCCGCCGCCCAACGGTGACACTGGCGCATGCCGAGATCACTGATGTCGCGGACCTGCAGCTGGATATGCGCGTTGTCCGCGATGAGAAGGGTCAGTCCTTCCTATTGCTCTCCGGTCCGGAGCCGGATCTGCGTTGGGAGGCGTTCAGTAATGCTGTAGCGGATCTCGCAGAACGCTTTGGCGTGAGTAAGACCATCTGCCTCTACGCCGCACCGATGGGAGCACCCCACACCCGCCCGCTGGTGGTTTCCGCTCACGGCAACGACCGCGAATTGGTCGGCTCAATGTTCACTTTCGACGGCATGGTCAGCGTGCCGGGGTCTGCATCGGTCTTTCTCGAGCGGGAGCTGCACAAGCGCGGCCGCCCGGTCGCTGGCTACACCGCGCACGTGCCGCATTACGTGGCCGCATCGCCGTACCCGCACGCGACGTTCCAGCTGTTGCAGTCCGTCGAGGATTCCACGAAGCTGCAGTTCCCGCTGCGCTCTTTGGAAGCGGACATGCGCCGGGTGTCGCAGCAGCTCGCGGAGCAGACGCATAATTCGGATGAGATCACGAACGTCGTGCAGGCTCTCGAAGAACATTACGACCGTGAAATGCAGGAGTACCGGGACCGTCACCCGCAGGCGATGATGCCGGGTGAGGCGCAGATGCCCAGCGGCGAGGAGATCAGCGAGGCATTTGAGAACTACCTCACCGCCATCGAGGACCGGGACCGCGACGAGCAGCGCAGCCTCCCTCACAGCGAGGAGGCCGATCAGCGCCTGCGCGACCACTTCTTCATCGATCCATCTGCCCCCGAGCGCTCGCTTGACGACGACCAAGGGGGTTCCACCGGAGACGACAACCGCGGCGGGGACGGCGACGACCCCCGTTAGCGTGTCGGCCGGTCGGCTACGGTGAATGCTGTGATGCTGACCGATTTGCTTGAAGACATTGCGCAGGCCCCTGAATCGCTGTTCGAGGATGCTGTATGGGACTCGTTCAACTCGTGGACGACATCCCGCGGCATCTCGTTGTATCCAGCGCAGGAAGAGGCGTCGCTAGCACTGCTGGCGGGCGATAACGTCATCTTGGCCACCCCCACCGGCTCGGGGAAGTCGATGGTGGCCAACGCCGCGCACTTCATCGCGATGTCGCGCGGCCAGCGCTCGTTCTACACCGCGCCGATCAAGGCCCTGGTGAGCGAGAAGTTCTTCGCTCTGTGCGAGATTTTCGGCGCGGAGAATGTCGGCATGATGACGGGTGATGCGACCGTGAACTCCAATGCCCCGATCATCGCTGCAACAGCAGAGATCGTGGCCAACATCGCATTGCGCGAAGGCAAGGACGCCCGGATCGACCAAGTGGTGATGGACGAGTTCCATTACTACTCCGAGCCGGAGCGTGGTTGGGCGTGGCAGGTGCCCCTGCTCGAGCTGCCGAAGGCACAGTTTCTGCTCATGTCAGCCACGCTCGGCGACACCGCCTGGTTAGAGAAGGATCTCACTGAGCGCACGGGCCGCGAGACCACGTACGTCGGCGGCGCGGAGCGTCCGGTGCCGCTTGATTTCCACTACGTGTTTTCCCCGGTGCACGAGACCATCGAGGAGTTGCTGGAGGACAACAAGGCACCCATTTATGTGGTGCACTTTTCCCAGCGTGAGGCCACGGAACGTGCCCAGGCGTTGACGAGCATGAACATCATCACTCCCGAGGAAAAGCAGCGCATCGCGGAGGAAATCGGGGACTTCCGCTTTACGACGACCTTCGGTAAAACCCTGTCCAAACTGGTCCGCCGCGGCATCGGTGTCCACCACGCGGGCATGCTGCCGAAATACCGCCGATTAGTAGAGCGGCTCTCCCAGACCGGGTTGCTCAAAGTCATCTGTGGAACCGACACGTTGGGCGTGGGCATCAACGTGCCGATCCGCACGGTGCTGATCACGGGCTTGGCCAAGTTCGACGGCACCCGCCAGCGCATCCTGAAGTCCCGCGAGTTCCATCAAATCGCCGGGCGTGCCGGACGTGCGGGCTACGACACCGAGGGCACCGTCGTGGTCGAGGCGCCCGAGCACGAGATCGAGAACGTGAAGCTGCGCCGGAAGGCGGGCGACGACCCGAAGAAGCTGAAGAAGATCCGCAAAAAATCCGCCCGCGACGGCGAGGTCAGTTGGTCCGAGAACACCTTCGAACGCCTCAAGGTTGCCGAGCCGGAGGAGTTGACCAGCCAGTTCAAGGTGTCCAACTCCATGCTGCTCAACGTTGTGGCGCGGCCCGGTAACGGCTACGAGCACATGCGCCATCTGTTGCGTACGAACCACGACCCACGCGCGAAACAAAACCGCGACATCATCCAGGCCGTTAACCTGTTCCGCGGCCTGATCAATGCCGGAGTGGTCGAACGCACGCCGGACTCTCCCGCATTCCGCCCGTACACGCTCACCCAGGAGCTGGACCGCGACTTCGCGCTGAACCAGCCGCTCTCCCCTTTCGCGCTGGCATTTCTCACTTTGCTGGACCCGGAGTCGGAGACTTACGCGCTGGACGTGATCTCCGCGTTCGAGGCCATTCTGGACGATCCGCGCCAGCTGCTGCAGGCCCAGCAAACTGCGGCCCGCGGCGAAGAGATCGCTGCGCTGAAGGCCGAAGGGGTGGACTACACAGAACGCATGGCCATCATCGAGGACGTGACCTACCCCAAACCGCTCGCCGACGAGCTGGACGAGGCGTTCGACACGTTCACCCAGGGCAACCCCTGGGCTAAGGAATTCGAGTTGTCGCCGAAGTCCGTGGTGCGCGACATGATCGAGCACGCAATGACGTTTTCGGATCTCATCGCCACCTACGGCTTGGCCCGCTCCGAGGGCGTGGTGCTGCGCTACCTCACTGACGCGTGGCGCACGCTGTCGTACTCCATCCCGGACGCGTACATGAACGAGGAGCTGGAAGACATTGTTGTCTGGCTTGGCGAGTTGATCAGGCAGGTGGATTCCTCGCTCATCGACGAATGGGCGCACATGACTGGGGACGACCAGCCGGTCAGCCAGGACACCATCGACCGCGAGCTCGCGTTCGGAGTGGAAGATCCCACTGCGCTCACAGCGAACCGACGCGCCTTCACCATCATGGTGCGCAACTACTTCTTCCGCCTGGTGGAACTGTTCGCCTATGAAAAGGAGGACCAGCTGGCGGAGATGCTGGAGTATCTGGAGCCGGATGCCCGGGTGGACTGGCCGGGAGCGATGGACGACTACTTCGACGAATACGACGACGTCGACCTGGGCCCCGACGCGCGGGGGCCGGAATTTTTCCATCTGGCGGACACCACGGGTAGGTCCTGGAGAGTCACGCAGATCATCAAAGACCCGGAGGGCGACAATGCTTTCCAATTGCACGGGACTGTCGACCTGGATGCCTCCGATGCGGCCGGCGAAGTACGGCTCTCGGAGTTGGTGATCAAAGGGGGGTAACCGAAGGAACGTCGATAGGCGAAATGCGGGGCGGCGAGCGGTGCGCTGCGGTACATTGCCCTCAGCACAATCGAAATTCTTTGTGAGGAGGACCATAAATGACCCGCACGATCGTCGTGGGAGCCGGCATGACCGGCCTCTCCACCGCTTGGCATCTACAGGAGTACGGCCATGAGGTGGAGGTGCTTGAACGCATCGACGTCGCAGCTGGATCGTCCTGGGGCAACGCCGGCTGGCTGGCACCGGGTAAGACCATTCCCCTGTCAAACTCAAGCCTGTGGGCGTACGGTCCGACCGCACTGTTTGATAAGCACGCCGCGCTCGATGTGCCGGTGCGCATCGACCCGAAGCTGTGGCGGTTCTGCGCGAACTTCATGGCGCACGCAACCGGCCGCGCCTGGGACAAGACGATGGCGGGTCTGACAAAGGCGGACCTCGCAGCGCTAGCCGCGTTCGACGAGCTCGAGGCCGGCGGCGTCAAGGCCACCACCCACGAAGGCCCTTTCATCATCGGCTTCGAAAACGAGAAGAAGGCTGGCGGCTTTCTCAAAGAGGTCGAAGGCGCGCAGCGCCACGGCCAGGACATCCCGTTCGAGCAGATCACGCTGGACGACGCCCGCACGGACGCCCCGATGCTCACCGACAAGGTGGGCGCGACCTACCGCATGGGCGGCCAACGCTTCATCGAGCCGGGGCCGTACTGCCAGGCGATTGCGGACTCCATCGTGGAGCGCGGCGGCAAAGTCACCACAGGCGTGGAAGTTGTCGAGGTCAGCTCCACCCGCAAGCCTGCCGTGAAGCTCGCCACCGGCGACTGGCTCCACGCCGACAACGTCGTGCTGGCAACCGGCGCTTGGCTGCCGAAGCTGGCCAAGGACCTCGGCGTGACCACCCTGGTCCAGGCAGGTCGCGGCTACTCCTTTTCCGTGGAGACCGCAGAGCCGGCGACCTGCCCGGTGTACCTGCCGGACCCGAAGATCGCCTGCACCCCGTACCAGGGCCGGTTCCGCATCGCGGGCACGATGGAGTTCCGTGGCCCCGACGAGCCGTTCCAGCCAGGGCGCATCGCGTCCATGATCCACACCACCAAGCCCTTCTTCCGCGGCATCGACTGGGAGGACCGGCAGGACGAGTGGGTCGGCTCCCGCCCGGTGACCCCGGACGGCCTGCCGCTTGTGGGCGCAACCAAGGTGCCGAACGTGTACACCAATGGCGGGCACGGTATGTGGGGCATCATCCTCGGACCGCTGTCCGGCAAGATGCTGGCGAAGCAGATTGAGACCGGTGAGGTGGACGAGACCATCGCGCCGTTCAACCCGCTGCGCGGCCCCTTCGGCGGACTCTAACCCCCTCCCCCCTTAGCCCCGGAAACCTACGTTTTCCGGGGCTTTTGTGCGTCTGCAGCGAATCTTTTGCAAAACAGTGGTCTATCGCGGAGTTTTGCATTAGTTTGTGGGCTGTCACATAGGACTGTTTTAGTGGTAAGGAACACATATGCCGAACTTGCTCACCAACCAGCTCCCGCCGGAGAACACCGCTGACCTCGACCATGTTGTCGATGCCGCGGTGGCCCGCGCACATCACTGGATGGAAGCGACCGCTGACGCTGATGCGGACGATGCCCAGACACAGCAACTCGCTGAGATGCTGCGCGACGACAACGGTGTCCGCTTCACTATGGACTTCGTCGACCGCGTGATGCGCCCCGAAGACAACCGCGTGGCAGCGAACGCGCTACGCGCGATCACCAAGGGCGTCGACGCCTCCTTCCTCGGCCGCATCAACGCCCTACTCGTCGGTGCCGGTGCCTTCGTCGGCCCGTTCCTGCCCTTCGTCGTTGTCCCGGCGGCGCGCATGCGCTTGCGGCAGTTGGTGGGCCACCTCGTGCTCGACGCGGAGTCCGACGCGTTGAACAACCTGCTCGACAACGCCGAGAAGCGCGGCGAGCAGCTCAACCTCAACCTGCTGGGTGAGGCCGTGCTCGGCGAGAAGGAAGCGACGGACCGCGCCGAGCGCACCCTGAACCTGATCAAGAACCCGCGGGTGACCTACGTGTCCGTCAAGGCGTCTTCCATGGTCTCCCAGCTCAATCACTGGGACTACGACGAGTGCGTGCGCCTGGTCAAAGACCGCATCCGCCCGCTGTACCGCGCCGCGCGCGACCGCAGCCCCCAGGTGTTCATCAACATGGACATGGAGGAGTACCACGACCTCCACCTCACGCTCGACGTGTTCACCCAGCTGCTCAGCGAGGACGAGTTCAAGGACTATCAGGGCGGTATCGTGCTGCAGGCCTATCTGCCAGACACGCTCGGAGCACTGGAGTATCTCGCCGACTTTGCGAGGCAGCGCGTGGCAGGCGGCGGCTCCAAGATCAAGATCCGTCTGGTCAAGGGCGCGAACCTGTCCATGGAGCGCCACCACGCAGAGGTTAAAGGCTGGGCGCAGGCGCCCTACCTGACCAAGGACGAGGTGGATGCGAACTACTACCGCCTGCTCGACTTCATCGTCCGCCCCGAGTACGCCGACAGCGTGGCCATCGGTATCGCCTCCCACAACCTGTTCACCTCCGCACTGGCCTACGAGCTGGCGCAGCGCCGCGGTGTCACCAGCATGCTCGACTCGGAGATGCTGCAGGGCATGTCGCCGGCGCAGCAGCAGATCGTGCGCGAGGCCTACGGCCGCCAGATTCTGTACACCCCCGTCGTGCGCAAGGAAGACTTCGATGTGGCGGTGAGCTACCTCGTGCGCCGTCTCGAAGAAAACGCCGCGCCGCAGAACTTCCTGCATGCCCTGTTCGCCCCAAAGACCGCCAAGCGTGACCCTATTAAGGAGCAGGAGGACGTCTTCCGCTGGGCGGTGGACAATCGCTGGGGCGTGCACAACGGCCCGAACCGTGTGCAGGACCGCACCAACGAGACCGGGCGCCAAGTCGCCGCAGAGGCCGGCACTACCGGCCGCTTCTTCAACGAGCCAGACACGGACCCCGCGCTTGAAGCCAACCGCGCGTGGGCAATCGAGCACCTGACAAACCCGCCAGTCGTGGATACCGGTGAGGAGATCACGGATCCCTCCGTGATTGCCGACCACATCTCGCGCGCCCAGGAAGCGCAGAAGGCCTGGGGCGCGCTTTCCACGCACGAGCGCGCGGACGTCCTCGACGCAATCGGCGACGAGATTGCGCGCCGCCGCGGCGACTTCGTCGCGGTCGCCGCGCACGAGGCCGGCAAGACGGTGGACCAGTCTGACCCGGAGATCTCCGAAGCGATCGATTTCTGCACCTACTACGCCGACAGCGCCCGCCATCTGGACGAGATCGCCGCGGACTTCGAGCCGAACAAGCTCACCGTGGTCGTCCCGCCGTGGAACTTCCCGGTGGCCATCCCAACCGGCGGCGTGGTGGCAGCGCTGGCCGCCGGCTCCGCCGTCATCCTCAAGCCGGCGCCGCAGGTGACGCAGTGCGCGAAGCTCATCGCGGACTGCATCCAGGCGGTCTTCGCTGACAAGGGCATCAACGCCGACACCGTGCAGTATGTGCGCGCGGACGAAGGCGAAGCGGGCAAGGCACTGCTTACCGACGACGCCGTGGACGCCATCATCCTCACCGGCGCCTCCGAAACCGCTCAGCTGTTCAAGTCCTGGAACCCGAAGCTCAACGTCATGGCGGAGACCTCCGGAAAGAACGCGATCATCATCACCCCATCCGCGGACCCGGACCTCGCGGTCAACGACCTGTACCTGTCGGCTTTCGGCCACTCGGGCCAGAAATGTTCCGCAGCCTCGCTGGCCATCCTCGTCGGCTCCGCCGGCGAATCCGACCGCTTGATACACCAGCTGCTTGACGCCGCCTCCACCCTGGTGGTGGGCCCAGGCACAGACTTGTCCACCACGATGAACGGCCTGATCGAGGCCCCGGGCGAGAAGCTCGAGCGCGGCCTGACCACGCTGGAGCCGGGCGAGACGTGGTTGCTCAAGCCGCGCAAGCTCGACGATGAGGGCAAGTTCTGGTCCCCCGGCATCCGCGACGGCGTCACGCCCGGCTCCTGGTACCACCAGAACGAGTGCTTCGGCCCGGTGCTGGGCATCATGCACGCCAAGGATTTGGACGAGGCGATTGAGTGGCAGAATTCCACCGGCTTCGGCCTCACCGCCGGCATCCACACTCTCGACGGCGAGGAAATCACCACGTGGTTCGACCGCGTCGAGGCCGGCAATGTCTACGTCAACCGCGGCATCACGGGCGCGATCGTGCAGCGCCAGCCGTTCGGTGGCTGGAAGAAGTCCTCTGTGGGGCCCGGCGCGAAGGCTGGTGGGCCGAACTACGTCGCGCAGATGGGCACCTGGCGGGAGCGGGCGGAGCTGGCGCCGTCGTTAGGCGTGAGCATCTCAGCGAAGGTGCAGGAGCTTCTCGACGCGTTTCGCGCCAACGTAAGCGACGAGGACTTCGGCTGGCTTTCCCGCGCCGCCGAGTACGACCAGCGCGCGTGGGATAGCGAGTTCGGCCGCGGCCACGACCACTCCGGTCTGCGCTCGGAGGCCAACATCTTCCGCTACCGCAGCACCCTCGAGCCGGTAGTGGTGTACGTGGGCGAGGGCTACCAGCTGCGAGAGGTGTACCGCCAGCTGCTCGCCGCCGCGATCACCGGCACCGAGGTGCGTGTGGTTGCCCCGGATGCGATTGCCCGTGAGCTCGAGGCGGCGGATGTCGCCGTCGACGCACACGCCGTCACCGGCACGCCTGAGCGCATCCGCGTCGTGGGCGTGGCACCCGAGGCGCTCTACGGCGACATCGCCACCGCGGTCATCGACGGGCCCGTGCTCATCGACGGGCGCCGCGAGCTCCTTCCCTACCTGCTGGAGCAGGCCGTCTCAGCGACGCTGCACCGCTTCGGCGTAATCCACGATCCGGCCAACATCCGGAACTAAGACCCCGTCCACCTAGACACACAGGGAGCACCCTGATGACTACTGCCCCTCCACCACAATCGGAAGCGTCGTCACGGCCGAAAGCCGGCGTTGTCCCCGACGAAGACGCGGGTCTGCAGAAAGGCCTGTCAACGCGCCAGATCAACATGATCGCCATCGGCTCGGCGATCGGCACCGGTCTGTTCCTCGGCGCGGGTTCGCGCCTGCAGGCGGCCGGCCCGGCGCTGGCGCTCATGTACCTGCTGTGCGGGTTCATCGGCTATCTCATCCTGCGCAGCTTGGGCGAGCTGATCGCCCACCGCCCAACCTCCGGATCGTTCGTGTCATACACCCGCGAGTTCTACGGCGAGAAGGCAGCGTACGTCTCCGGTTGGCTGTACTGGTTCAACTGGGCCGCCACCGCGGTAGCGGACGCGACCGCGCTTGCCATCTACATCCGCTGGTTCGGCCAGTACTACGGCTGGATCAACGATGTGCCGCAGTGGGTCTACGCCCTGATCATTATCGCGCTGGTCACCGGCATGAATCTTGTGTCGGTGAAGTTCTTCGGCGAGATGGAGTTCTGGTTCTCGCTGATCAAGGTGCTATTCCTGCTCACCTTCCTCGCCGTGGGCACCTTCATGGTGATCTTCGGCAATCCGAGCGGCGACATGACCGGACTGACGCTTATCACGGACAACGGCGGCTGGTTCCCCAACGGCGTGCTGCCCGCGCTGATTGTGATCCAGGGTGTCGTCTTCGCCTTCGCCGGCATTGAGCTGCTCGGCACCACCTCTGGCGAAGCGAAGAACCCGAAGAAGGACATTCCGCGCGCGATCAACGCCGTCGTGTTCCGCTTGCTGCTGTTCTACTTCGGCTCGGTCCTGCTGCTGTGCATGCTCTTGCCCTACACCGAATACTCGGGCGATGAGTCACCGTTTGTGACCTTCTTCGATTCCATCGGCGTGCCGTACGCAGGTGCCATCACGCAGCTGGTGGTCATCACCGCTGCGCTGTCCTCGCTCAACGCGGGCCTGTACTCCACCGGCCGCATCATGTACTCGCTGTCCAAGGCGGGCTCCGCCCCGCAGTGGGCGGGCAAGGTAACCAAGGGCGGCGTGCCCTACGGCGGCATCTTGCTCACCACCGGTGTCGCGCTGTTCGGCGTGGTGCTGAACTACTTCGTGCCGGAAGCCGCATTCGAGGTGGTGCTCAACATCGCGGCGCTGGGCACGATGGCCTCGTGGGCAGCGATCTCGCTGTCCCACATGCGTTTTGTCCGGCTGGCGCGCCAGGGCAAGTACACCCGCCCCGACTACCGCGCACGGTTCTCCCCGTTCACGGACATAGTCTCCCTGCTGTTCTTGGTGCTGGTCGTCGTCCTCATGGCCTTCGACTACCCCATCGGCACGTGGACGCTGGTGGTGTCGCTGCTGATGTGGCCGGCGCTCGCCTGGGGCTGGTTCAAGGTGCGCGACCGGGTGGAGTTCATCTCCCGGTCCCACGTGAACTACGAGAAGATTACCGGCGAGCAAGCCCCCGACATCGACCCGCCGCGGCGCAGCCCGTAGCGCCGCTGCACAGGTATCCAACAACTAAGACAATCCAAACCCCGAAAGGATAATCAATGCCTCAGCTCGTAAACGTGAAGAACATGTGCCGTTGGATCAACCACCACGGCGTGGAGAAACTCATCGCCGGTATCCAGAGCTACATCGAAGAGGACTTCGTGCGCTGGGAAAGCTTTGACAAGATCCCGCGCGTGGCCAGCCACACCCCCATCGGCGTGATTGAGCTCATGCCCACTTCGGATTCCAACGAGTACGCGTTCAAGTACGTCAATGGCCACCCGTCCAACCCGGCCCGCGGCTACCAGACCGTCACCGCGTTCGGCGTGCTGGCGGATGTGGACAACGGCTACCCCACCTTCGAGGCTGAGATGACGCTGCTGACCGCGCTGCGCACCGCCGCCACCTCCGCAATGGCAGCGAAGTACCTCGCACGTAAGGATTCCGAGGTCATGGCGATGATTGGCGCAGGCTCACAATCCGAATTCCAGGCGCTGGGCTTCCGTGCGGCGCTGGGCATCGAGCGTGTGCGCATCTTCGATATCGATCCGGATGCGATGGAGAAATTCCGCCGGAACATCGAGCCGCTCGGCATCGAGGTCTACATGGCCGCCAGCGTCGAGGACGCGGTCGAAGGCGCTGACATCATCACCACCTGCACTGCGGATAAGGCCCAGAACACGATCCTGGACTATTCGCTTGTCCGCCCCGGCGTGCACCTCAACGGCGTCGGGGGCGACTGCCCCGGCAAGACTGAGCTGGATGCGCGAATCCTCGACGACGCCACCGTGTTCGTCGAGTTCCCGCCGCAGACTCGCATCGAGGGCGAGATCCAGAACAAGGATGACAACTTCGAGGTCGTGGAGCTGTGGAAGGTCATTGCCGGCAAGCACGAGGGCCGCACTAGCGACGAGGAGATCACCCTGTTCGACTCCGTCGGCTTCGCCATCGAGGATTTCTCCGCGCTGCGCTACCTGCGCGATTCTGTGGCGGGCACCGAGTTCCAGGAGTTCATCGACCTGGTCGCGGATCCGGAAGATCCAAAGGATTTGTTCTCCTTGACCACGAACGTGCTGAGCCCGCTGTAAAAGGCCCGCTTCACGGCGAAACCTCCGGCAGTTCCCCGCAGATTGCGGGATCCTGCCGGAGGTTTTGCCGTCGTCAAGCTCGATGCTTAGCGGGCGTCCTCGATGGTCAGCGCCTGAGCCACTGCCTGGACGACGCCTGCGACCTTGACGGCCTCCCAGACCTGCTCCTTGGTCACGCCCTCCTCGCGGACGATGTTGGCGTGTGCCACGGCGCAGTGCTCGCAGCCGTTGATGGCGGAAACTGCGAGCGACCACAGCTCGAAGTCGGCCTTTTCCACGCCCGGCTTCGAGATGATGTTCATGCGCAGGCCAAACTTCACGTTGGCGTAGTCGTCGCCGAGCCAGCCCTTGGCGCGGTAGGCGACGTTGTTCATCGCCATAACGGTGGCGGCGCCGTATGCGGCCTCCACCGCCTCGTCGGTGACGTGCTCCTTGGCTTCCTCAGCGATCTCTGCGATGACCTTCGCGTTGCGGGTCGCTGCCGCGGATGCGAGCAAGGTACCCCAAAGCTGCTGCTCGCTGAGCTCGGTGGAGCGGGTCAGCGAACCGAGGTTGAGCTTCTGGTCCTTCGCGTACTCGGGCAGTGCGCCGCGCAGGTTCTCAATGGACATCGTGTTCTCCTTTGCCGGACGGGGTTGACTAAAACAGGGGGTTTTACTTCAGGGACTCCTGGACCACGGCCATCTTGTCGATGTTCTTGGTCGGGTCGTTCTTCTGCCAGTCGCAGGCGCAGACTTCCTCGGACTGCAGTGCGTCGAGCACACGCAGAACCTCGTCGACGTTGCGGCCGACGGCGTCCGGGGTGACCGAGACGAACTGGATAACACCGTCCGGATCAATGATGAAGGTTGCGCGGTCTGCAACGCCGTCAGCGTTCTCGACGCCGAGTGCGCGAATCAGGTCGTGGCGCACATCAGCGAACATCGGGAACGGGACATCCAGCAGGTCCTCGTGGGTCGCGCGCCAGTTGAAGTGGGAGTACTCGTTGTCGGTGGAGCCACCGAGCACCTGGGTGTCGCGGTCCTCGAACTCCTCGTTGAGCTTGCCGAATGCGGCGATCTCGGTCGGGCAGACGAAGGTGAAGTCCTTCGGGTAGAAGAAGACGATCTTCCACTTGCCCTCGTACTTGTCCAGCGACACGTTCTCGAAGTAGTCGTCCGGGGAAGACGCGTTAGCTTCCTTCAGGTTGCCGCCCTTCAGCGCGACGAGGTCGAACTCCGGGAAACGCTCTCCAACAGTCATGATCGGCATAGAAATTCCTCCAAAGAAACTGGTCAAAGGGATTTTTCAACGGACAGCAACCAGTATGACATAGATCGCCCCGGCTTTCAACGTAAAAACTTATGAACTTCGTGTAGGTTCATAGGCATGACCAATAGAGAGTATAAACCGACGCTCGCTCAGCTCCGGACGTTTGTCACCGTCGCCGAGCAAAAGCACTTCGTCTCCGCGGCGAACAAGCTCGGCATCTCGCAGCCGTCCCTGTCACAAGCCCTCGCCGCCTTGGAAGCCGGACTGGGCATCCAGCTGATCGAACGCTCCACCCGGCGCGTCATCGTCACCCCCACCGGCGAGGAGCTCCTCCCCTTTGCCAAAGCAACGCTAGAAGCGGCGGACGCGTTCGTGGCGCAATCCCGCGGCGCTCTGGGGGTACTGTCCGGGCCGCTGAACATCGGCGTGATCCCCACCATCGCGCCATATATCCTGCCGACGCTGCTGAAGCTTTTGGAAGATGAGTACCCGGACTTGGAGCCGCGCATCGTGGAGAACCAGACCGAGGAGCTGCTGCAGCGGCTTCGCGACGGCCAAATCGACGTCGCAGTGCTCGCCACCCCGACCGGCGCCACCGGGGTTTCGGAAATCCCGCTGTACGACGAAACCTTCGCCGTTGTCACCTCCCCCGACAACCCAATGGCCGGACGCAAAGATCTCGACCTCAATGCGCTGCACGACCTCGAACTGCTGTTGCTGGACGACGGGCATTGCCTCCGCGACCAGATTGTGGAGCTGTGCAAGATAGCCGAGGTTAACCGCTCCCCCGGCGCACAGTCGGTTACCCGCGCCGCATCGCTGACCACGGTCGTGCAGCTGGTCGTAGCCGGGCTCGGCTCCACGCTGGTGCCCGTCTCGGCACTGTCCGCAGAGTGCGAGCGCCCCGGCATCGCTGTTGCCACGTTCGGCCCCGGCGTGGACGCGAAGCGTACCGTGGGGCTAGCCATGCGGGCCTCATCGCGGCGTCGTCCGGAGTTCGAGCAGCTCGGCGAGTTGATCACCCGCGCCTTCGAGGAAGCGACGGAATCGAACCGCAAGCTGCTGCCGCGCTAGACTCGCGGTCTGGTTATGAATGAGCACGCATCCCCCGAATCCCCAACGTCGCCTCCCACGAAGCCGCAGCTGTACGAAGCGCTCGACGGCGTCCCGATCGCGGACGTGCGCAGGTTCCGCCGGCGGCTGAAGAAGGCCAATTCCCCAGGGGCCTTGAAGGCGATTGGCGCGGACGTGGACAAGGCGAAAGCTGCCGTCGCTAAGCGCGCTGCCCTCATCCCCGAGATCGCGTACCCGGACCAGCTTCCCGTCTCTGCACGGCGCGAGGACATCATGGAGCTGGTGCGCGACAACCAGGTCGTGGTCATCGCGGGCGAGACCGGTTCCGGCAAGACAACCCAGATTCCGAAGATGCTGCTGGAGTTGGGGCGGGGCCGCCGCGGCCTGATCGGGCACACCCAGCCGCGCAGGCTGGCCGCACGCACGGTGGCGGAGCGCATCGCCGACGAGTTGGGGCAGGACATCGGCGAATCCGTCGGCTACGCCATCCGCTTCGACGACCGTGTCTCCGACTCCACCGCAGTGAAGCTGATGACGGACGGCATCCTGCTCGCTGAGATGCAGCGCGACAGGTTCTTAAACGCCTACGACACGATCATCATCGATGAGGCGCACGAGCGTTCGCTGAACATCGATTTTCTGCTCGGGTACTTGAAGCGGCTGCTGCCGAAGCGCCCGGATCTGAAGGTGATTGTCACCTCCGCAACCATTGACCCGGAGGCGTTCGCGGAGCACTTCGCCGACGCCGAGGGCAACCCCGCCCCCATCATCGAGGTCTCCGGCCGCACCTACCCGGTGGAGATCCGCTACCGCCCGCTGGTGGAGCAGGTGCAGGGCAAAGACGGCTCGATCAAGGAGATCGACACCGACATGATCGACGGTGTGGTCGACGCCTGCAAGGAACTCATGCGCGAGGGCGACGGCGACATCTTGTGCTTCTTCGCCTCCGAGCGTGACATCCGCGACTGCATGGAAGCCATTGAAAAACAGCACTGGCGCGGCGTGGAAGTCGTGCCTCTGTTCGGCCGCCTGTCCAACGCGGAGCAGCACCGAGTCTTTGCCCCGCACTCCGGCCGGCGCATCGTGCTGTCCACCAACATCGCGGAAACGTCGCTGACCGTGCCGGGAATCCACTACGTGGTGGACACCGGTTTGGCGCGCATCTCGCGCTACTCCACCCGTACCAAGGTGCAGCGTCTGCCCATCGAGGAAATTTCACAGGCCTCCGCCAACCAGCGCTCCGGCCGCTCCGGCCGCATCGCAGACGGCGTGGCCATCCGTCTGTACTCCGAGGACAACTTCGAGGCGCGCCCCGAGTTCACCGACCCGGAAATCCTGCGCACCAACCTGGCCTCCGTTGTGCTGCAAATGATCTCCCTGCGCTTGGGCGACATCAACGACTTCCCTTTCATTCAGCCGCCGGATAGAAAGGCCGTGCGCGACGGGTTGCTGCTCCTGCACGAACTCGGCGCAATCTCGGACAAGGAGCGCGACGGTGCACCCGTGCTCACCGCGGTTGGACGCGACATCGCTCGCATCCCGGTGGATCCAAAGATGGCGCGCATGCTGGTGGAGGCCAACCGGCTCGGCGTGCTCGACGACGTCACCGTGATCGTGGCCAGCATGACCATCCAGGACGTGCGCGAGCGCCCCTTGGAGTACCAGGCCCAAGCCGACCAAGCTCACGCCCGGTTCAAGGACACCACCTCAGACTTCCTGTCCTCGCTGAAGTTGTGGGACTACATCGGCGACTCGCGCGACGAGCTGTCCGGCAACGCCTTCCGCAAACGCATGAAGCGCGAGTTCTTGCACTACATGCGTATCCGCGAATGGTTCGACCTCGTGCGGCAGCTGCGCGATGTGGAGCGCCAGCTGGGCTGGTCGCGCGCCGAAAACGTCGCTGGTGAGCGCGACGCCGACGCAATCCACAAGTCGCTTTTGACCGGACTGTTGTCCAACATCGGTGCCCGTGACGGCAATTCGAAGGAATTCCAGGGGGCACGCGGAACGCGGTTTTTGGTGTTCCCGGGGTCGTCGCTCAGCAAAAAGCCCCCAGAGTTCCTCATGGCCGCCGAGCTGGTGGAGACCTCACGCCTGTGGGCGCGCGACGTAGCGAAAATCGAGCCCGCCTGGGTGGAAACGACAGCGGGCGAACTGATGAAGCACAGCTATTCCGAGCCAGTATGGTCGCGGAAGCGTTCGGCCGCCATGGTGCACCAAAAGTCGATGCTCTACGGCGTGACCATCGTGCGCGACCGTCTTGTGCCGTACCACCGTGTGGACGCAGAAGGCGCGCGCAACATGTTTATCCGCCACGCCCTGCTCGAGGGCGATTGGAACCGCCACCACCACTTCATCGACCACAACGAAGCGCTGCTCGCCGAAGCTGCTGAGGTAGAGGAAAAGGTGCGCCGGCGCGGCCTGGTGGTAGACGAGGACACCCTGTTTGAGTTCTACGACTCGCGCCTGCCCAAGAGCGTGACCACCGCCCGCCATTTCGACTCCTGGTGGAAGAAGAAGCGGGCAGAGGACAAGCATTACCTGGACTTCGATCCCGCCGCACTCGTCGACGACGAGGGCGTGGATTCATCCGCCACCGCCTTCCCCGAGGTGTGGCGTCAAGGCTCTATCGACTACGCGCTGCGCTACAAGTTCGAACCGGGCGATCCTTTCGACGGCGTCACCGTAGACGTTCCCGTGCCCCTTTTGGCCAATCTGCGGCCGGAGGGTTTTGACTGGCTGGTGCCGGGTCTGCGCTCGGAGCTTGCCGCGGAATACATCCGCACGCTACCGAAGGCCCTGCGCAAGACCGTGGTGCCGGCGCCTGACTTCGCTGAGCGAGCCCTCGACGCAATCCAGGCGCAGCAGGACGCCGACGGTGCCGACGAGAACGAGCTGTGCGAAACCCCGTTTGCAGATGCGCTCGCGGATGCGCTGCGCAGCGTCGGTGGGCGCGGCATCAACGGCACCGATTTCAACCCGTCTGCGCTTCCAAAGCATCTGAGGGTGACGTTTGCTGCGATTGACCGCCGCGGGAAGATTGTCGACCACGACACGGATCTCGGCGCGCTAAAGCGCCGCCAGGCTGGCAAGATCAAGTCATCGGTGTCCAAAGCCGGACGCACCTCCGAGTCGGACGCCGTGGCGAAGTGGACCACCGATTCACTCGGTGCGGTGCCGGAGACAGTAAGCACGACTATCGACGGTAACGAGGTTGACGCCTACCCGGCACTCGAGGCCACCAAGGACGGCGTGAAGGTCACCGTGCACCCGACGAAGGCCGCCGCGGACGCCTCCATGGTTACGGCAACACTGACGTTGCTGTTGCGCGAGATCACGGTCAACGCCGGGCAGATGACGAAGGGGCTGCCGCTGCGCCAGAAGGTCGCGGTGGACCGTTACCCGCACGGCGGCGCCGCAGGGCTTGTGGAGGATGCCCGCGTCGCGGTGATCCGCGACCTGATGTTCTCCTCCGGCGGGCCGGTGCGCTCCCCCGAAGAGTTCGGCGCGCTCGTAGACGAAATCAAACCCCAGGTCGCTGGTGGGGTGCGCCGCGTGGTGGTGACGCTGGCGCCCGCGCTCGCGGAGTACGCGAACATCGCCGCGGAACTCCAGCAATGGGAGGGCCCGGCTATCGACGACATGCGGTCGCAGCTGCAGTTCTTCCTGCCGAAGCATGCGGTGACTGTCCACGGCATCGGGCACTTGCAGCATCTGCCCCGCTACATCGACGCAATGCGGATCCGGTTGGAGGACATGCGCCTGGATCCAGACCGCGACGCCGACAGGCAGTCGGTGGTTGACTCGGTGAAGGCCTATTTGGCCCAACGCATGAAGGCGTTGCCCGCTGGCCGCACGAAGACGAAGGCGTACAAGGACATTTTGTGGCTGATTGAGGAGCTGCGTGTGAGCTTGTTTGCGCAGCGGCTGGGAACGCCGAAGCCGGTGAGCCAGCGCCGCATTGAGAAGAAGATTGACGCGCTGCGTTAGCTGCGAAAGCGTGGGTTAGAAGTCTTCGCGGTCGCGGCGGCGCATGAGCCGGATTTCGGACTCGAAGTCGTCCGCGCTTTCGAAAGACTTGTACACGGACGCGAAACGCAAGTACGCCACCTCGTCGAGGGCGCGAAGTGGCTCAAGGACGGCCAAACCGATCTCGTGGGCGGGCACTTGCGAGCTTCCTTGCGCGCGCACGGTTTCTTCGACTTCTTGGGCAAGGCGTTTCAATGCGTCGTCGGTGACATCTCGGCCCTGGCATGCTCGACGCACGCCGACGATAAGCTTGTCGCGATCGAACGGTTCACTCACGCCGTTGCGTTTCACAACGGTCAGCACGGCCTTTTCTATCGTGGTGAAACGCCCCCCGCACTCAGTGCACTCTCTGCGCCGCCGAATGGCGGAGCCGGCTTCGACCAGCCGCGAGTCAGTCACACGAGATTGTTCGTTGTGGCAAAAGGGACAAAACACGGATCTCCACCCCTAGAGTATTCAAGGCTTGGCGTAGCCGTGAGTCTACGCCTTGTCTAGCGCGCAGTTGCCACTGCGGCGGCGTCGGCCGCCTGGCCATGGGTCATCGAGGACGGATCCTCGTCCTGCGCAGAAAAGACACCGCCGAACGCGGAACCGATAAGCAACGCTGCAGTCATGCACACGCCAAGCAGGACCGTATCGCGCGTCTCGTGCCGTGTTTCGAACGGATTCGCATCAGAGGGACCGTCCAAAACTTCACTACGGATCGGGCGCGCATCCGTTCGATGGGAAGTAGAAATCGCTCGAACACCGGCGCCGCCCGACCGACGCTTTGACACAGAATCAACGTCCCACACCTCTGCCGGGGGAACTACAGATGCGGCGCCGGAGCGCGATACGAATGTGTTGTGTACTGGATTGATTGCAACGGACATAGTGCGTCTCCCTTCTTTCTGCGGCACACTTTACGTACGGTGCCGACACGTTCGAATGCCATAACGTTCATATGTTCGAATACGCTTACGTGTTCGATTTATAGCATTGCGCCCGACCCGTGTCCACCCAATGTTTGCAACCATCGAACATAAGTGCCCTATCTGGTAGGTTCGTAGGCGCATCACACCGCCGAGTCCAAGGAGAACGTCATGGCACGAAAGAAGTCCGATCCAGGCAACCCGGATTACAACGCGCTGTCTGACCGTCAGCGCCGCATCCTCCAGGTGATCCAAGACGCTGTAGTCCTGCGCGGCTACCCGCCAAGCATCCGCGAGATCGGTGACGCGGCGGGTTTGCAGTCCACATCCTCTGTCGCGTACCAGCTCAAGGAATTGGAGAAGAAGGGGTTCCTTCGCCGCGATCCGAACAAGCCGCGTGCCGTGGATCTGCGTCAAATGCCAGAGACCGGGCGCAAGAAGCGCAAACCGCAGGAGGCGAAGCCGGAGGATTCCGGCAATGCCCGCTACGTGCCGGTGGTTGGTCAGATCGCGGCAGGTGCACCGATCCTCGCTGAGGAGAATGTGGACACCTACTACCCGCTGCCCGAGGAGTTGCTCGGCGACGGCGATGTGTTCATGCTCAAAGTCGTCGGCGAGTCCATGCGCGAGGCGGGAATCCTCGACGGCGACTGGGTGGTTGTCCGCTCCCAGCCGAATGCGGAGGAAGGCGAGTTCGTCGCAGCACTTCTGGACGGTGAGGCGACGGTCAAGGAGTTCCACCGCGATTCCACCGGCGTGTGGCTCTTGCCCCACAACGATGCCTTCGAGCCGATCAAGGGCGATGAGGCGGAGATCATGGGGCGAGTTATTTCGGTGTTCCGTACTCTGTAATCGGTGCGTTTGCACCGTTTACACACAAACCGGATACAGCACAGCCAGAATCGCAGGAGATCGATGTACGCCGAGGAGCGTAGACGCCAGATTGCGTCTTTGACCGCAGTTGAAGGCCGCGTCATTGTCACTGAGTTGGCGCAGCGCTTCAACGTCACCGCGGAGACGATCCGGCGTGACCTTTCGGCGTTGCACGACGAGGGCGTGGTGCACCGCGTCCACGGCGGCGCGGTTGCGAGTCAGTCCTACCGTTCTACTGAAATCCCGCTGGATGCCCGGCAACGCGCCTCCCTTGCGGCCAAAGCCGCGATTGCAGAGACTGCGCTGAAGTTCGTGCCCGATACGCAAAGCTGCACTATCTTCTTGGACTCGGGCACAACGATCAGCAGCTTGGGCAAGCGTCTGGCGGAGACCCGCGGGAATCGGGAGTACTCGGTAGTGACCAATTCCATCCCGACCGCCTTGGAGCTGAGCGATTCCGGGTTGCACGACGTGCAGCTGCTCGGTGGCAGTGTCCGGCCGATCAGCCAGGCAGTCGTCGGCAGTACCGCGCTTCGCACCCTCGCGCTTTTGCGCGCCGACGTGGCGTTCGTGGGCACTAACGCGTTGTCCATCGGCCACGGCCTATCCACCGTGGACGCCCAAGAGGCTGCGGTGAAAGCTGCAATGGTGACCAACGCCCGCAGGGTTGTCGTGTTGTGCGATTCCACGAAACTGGGCAACGACTACGTGGTGAGCTTCGCGCCGCTGACGGATATTGATGTGGTGATCACGGACGCCGAAGCGCCCTCTGCCTTCGTGGATGAGCTACGTTCGCACGGTATTGAGGTCGTGCTCGCGCAGCCCTAGCAGCCTAGTAGTGTCTCGCCCCGCGCGTTCCGCTGGGGCGCTCTGTGACTTTCTGCGCGAATATGGTGGCATCTTCGCCAGTTTGCGACCTACACTCGTTGCAGACCTGAATGAAAAACAAAGGAAAGGACACCCGAATGGCTTCCAAGACTGTGAAGGTCGGTTCCACCGTCGGGCTGCACGCACGCCCGGCCACGGTGATCGCGGACGCTGCCGGCGAGTACGACGATGAGATTCTGCTGACCTTTGTCGGCGGCGATGATGACGACGAGACGGACGCCGCTTCCTCGCTGATGATTATGGCGATGGGTGCGGAGCACGGCGACGAGGTCACCGTCACTTCCGACAACGCCGACGCCGTCGAGAAGATTGCGGCCCTGATCGAGCAGAACCTCGACGAGGAGTAAGCACTCTTCGCTTTACGACGAGCTCACGCCCGGGCATACGTCGCCCGGGCGTTTTCATGTGCAGTGATGCACCGCCCGCTAGAAGGTGGACGGCTTCGGCACCTCGAAGTCCTTGCGGTACTGCCCCTCCCCTAACGTGTCGTACGCCCAGCGCATCAGCGGGTAGATCACGATGATGCCAACCGAGCCCAGCGCGATGCCTTCTAACGTCACAGCGCCCACATCCAGGGTGAGGTTGCCGATGCCCACAATCAGCGCAACCGCGGCCGCCGTCAGGTTCGCGGGATCGGTGAAGTCCACCTTGTTGTCCTGCCAGATGCGCACGCCCAGCATGCCGATGAGCCCGTAGAGGACCAGGCACGCGCCGCCGAGCACACCAGCTGGGATGGTGAAGATCACGGCGCCGAACTTCGGGATGAACGCCAGCACGATCGCAAACGCGGCGGCGACCCAGTACGCGGCTGTGGAGTACACCTTCGTCGCCGCCATTACTCCGATGTTTTCTGCGTACGTGGTGGTGCCGGAGCCGCCGAAACCGCCGGCGAGCGTGGTGGCAATGCCGTCGCCGATCAGCGCGCGGCCCTGCATGTCGTCGAGGTTGCGCCCGGTCATCTCGGACACAGCCTTGACGTGGCCGACGTTCTCCGCGATCAGCACGACCAACACGGGCAGAGTCACCAGCACCGCGGAAACGTGGAACTCCGGGCTGTGGAACTGTGGCAGTCCGATCCACGGCGCGTCGCCGATGGTTTGCAGCGCGTCGTCGCCCAAGCCACCCGTCAAAGCGGCGAACAGCCATCCGGCAAGCACACCGGCGAGGATGGACAAGCGAGAGAGCAGTCCGCGGGTGGCCACGGTGACCACCACAACCGTCAGCAGTGTCACCGCCGCCACCCAGGGTTGGGTTTGCACGTTTGAGACCGCAGTTGGCGCGAGGTTGAAGCCGATGAGCGCGACGATGGCGCCAGTCACCACAGGCGGCATAACCGCGTCGATGACGCGCTTGCCCGCCCATTCGACGACGATGCCGACGAGGATGAGCGCCACACCGGTCAGCAGCACTCCGCCCAGCTGCGCGCCGACGCCGTACTGCTGCGAGGCCGTCAGTGGTGCGATAAACGCGAAGGACGAGCCCAGGTAGCTGGGGACTTTGTTGCGGGTGATCAGCAAAAAGATGATGGTGCCCAGGCCGGAGAACAGCAGTGTGGTGTTCACCGGGAATCCTGTCAGGGTGGGCACCAGTAGTGTGGCGCCGAACATGGCTACCACGTGCTGCATGCCGATGCCGATGGTGCGCGGCCAGCTCAGCCGCTCGTCCGGGGCGACAACAGCCCCGGGGCGCACAGTGCGCCCGTCTCCGTGGAGGGTCCAACCGAAAGTGTGAGTCACGAAATGCCATTATCACCCCGCCAGCTGAAATTTCCTGCTCCGGGGGTAGCCGGCGGGCAAAGTACACAGCTCTCAGGGTGCCCTTGCTATTTTGAGCATCATGGAAATCATTGTGCGCCCCACCGCCGATGAAGTCGGCGTGTCCGCAGCTGACATCATCGAACCGTTCGTGCGCGATGGCGCGACGCTCGGCCTGGCCACGGGTTCGACCCCGAACCCCACGTACATGGAGCTGGCCCGCCGCCACCGCGAGGAGAATCTGAGCTTCGCGCAGTGCGACGCGTTCCTCCTGGACGAGTACGTCGGGCTGGAACGCTCCGACGAGCAGTCCTACTACGCAACCATCCGCCGCGAGTTCACCGACCACATCGACATCGACGATGCGAAGGTGCAGTCTCTCGACGGCCGCTCGGCCGACCCCGAGGCAGAGGCCCGCAGCTACGAGGAGCGCATCACCGCCGCCGGCGGCGTGGACGTGCAGATCCTCGGCGTAGGCGCCAACGGCCACATCGCGTTCAACGAGCCGCCCAGCGCGCTGGATTCGCGCACCCGCGAGATCGACCTGCACCCCACCACCGTGGCGGACAACGCCCGCTTCTTCGACAACGAGGACCAGGTGCCGCGCAAGGCACTGACCCAGGGCGTGGGCACCATCATGGAGGCGCACACCATCGTGCTCATCGCCACCGGCCCGAACAAGGCTGACGCGGTCAAGGCCCTCGTTGAAGGCCCGGTGACCCCGGGCTGCCCGGCGTCGGTCCTGCAAAACCACCCCCGCACCACGGTCATCCTCGATGAGGATGCCGCGGCCAAGCTTGAGCGCTAGCTAGCTGACCACGAACTCCGCGTACTGCTCGGCCAGGACGCGGGGCAGGCGGACGTCGATACGCGTTCCTGCCTCTTCGTATTCCTCCGAGCGCACCGTGCCCTCGTCGTGGACGCGACTGACCACGTCGCCGCGGGTATACGGCACCACCATGGTCACGTGCGCGTCGATGGAGTTGAGGTGCTGCTCGATGCGCGCTTCCAACTCCTCGATGCCTTCGCCGGTCAGCGCGGAGACGAACACGGCCGTGCGCCCGGTCTTCTCAAACGCGTGGCGCAGCTCGGCCAGCACGAGCGGGTCGGCCTCGTCGATTTTGTTCACCACCACGATTTCAGGCGGCATTTCTTCGCCGGAATCGCGGGTGACCTCCGCAAGGACCTCGTTGACGGCCTCGATCTGCTTCAGCGGGAACGCGTCCGAGCCGTCCACAACGTGCAGCACAAGGTCTGCGCCCGCAACCTCTTCAAGCGTGGACTTGAACGCCTCGACCAGTTGGGTGGGCAGGTGGCGCACGAACCCGACGGTGTCGGTGAGCACCACGTTGCGCCCGTCCGCGAGTTTCGCCTTGCGTGTGGACGGATCCAGGGTGGCAAACAGCGCGTCTTCCACCAGCACACCTGCGCCAGTCATCGCGTTGATCAGCGAGGACTTACCCGCGTTGGTGTAGCCGGCAATCGCGATCTTCGGGATCGTGGAGCGCTGGCGCTGCGCGCGCTTGACCTCGCGTGCCGTAGTCATGTCGCGCAGCTGGTGGCGCAGCTTGGCCATCTCGGTGCGCAGGCGGCGACGGTCCGCCTCGATACGCGTCTCACCGGGACCACGCAGGCCCACACCGCCGTTGGAGCCGGCGCGGCCGCCGGCCTGGCGCGACAGGTTGCCGCCCCAACCACGGGTGCGGCTGTAGAGGTACTCCATCTGTGCAAGGCTCACCTGGGCTTTGCCCTCCTTGCTCTTCGCGTGCTGGGCGAAGATGTCCAGGATGAGCATGGTGCGGTCGATCACTTTGATCTTCAGCGCTTCCTCGAGCGCAATCATCTGCGACGGCGACAGCTCGCCGTCGAAAATCACCGTGTCCGCACCGGTGGCCTGCACGATCTCGCGCAGCTCCGCCACCTTGCCCGAGCCGATGTAAGTGCCCGGGTCCGGCTTGTCGCGCTTCTGGTACAGCATGTCCAGCACCTCGGCTCCGGCGGTTTTCGCCAGCGCCGCCAGCTCCCACATGCTCGCCTCAATCTCCTTTACTGTGCCTTCGGTCCAGGCGCCGACGAGAAGGACTTGTTCGATGCGGAGCTTGCGGTACTCCACCTCGTAGATGTCGACGTGGTCTTCGGAGCGCAGCTCCGTGGCTCCGGCAACGGAGCGGAACGAGTTGCGGTCCGCCAGGTCAAGGGCGCCGACGGTGGGTTCCGCGCCGGGCTGTGGCTCGTTGTGGCGAAACGCCTGTCGCAGCAGCTCTTCGTGGGTGCGTTGCTCGGGCGTCAGTTCGTCTTCAAGCAAAAAGCGATCTTTCCTGTGTGTTGAATCTGTCACTGTCATATCTACCCGATAGAACGCGGAAAGGCCCAGGATTCTTCCCGGTCGGGGCGATTGACTAGAATCTACGGCCATGAGCACAGCAGTGAGCACCGATCTTTCCGCACTCGGCTTGAGCTTCAACAAGTGGCAGGACGCGGTCGAAGCCGCGATTGCCACCGACCGCCTCGCTGTCGTCGGCGAGGTCCGCGGCGGCCAGCTGATCCAGTACACCGACCCGTCGGGCGCGCAGCTGAACATCCTGGCTGTGGAGCCGTTTGCCACCTTCGCGGGATTCGAGTCGGTCACCCGCACCTACGCGCACATCACGCCGCTTAACGACGTCGTCGCGCTGGCCGATGTGGTCGATCCCCGCGGCAACGCCATGGCATCGCTGACGGTGAACCTCGCGCAGGAGCCGTTGCTTGTGGACGATCCCGCGCTCGAGTGGCAGGAGCTCTCCGTCACGGCGCTGGGCCTTGCTGTTGACCACTACGAATCCACCGAGGCCTACCTGGCGAAGCACCCGGGCGCCGTCGTCGGCACCGTGGCCTCCCCCGGCGCCGAGGCCGTGGCAAACGGCAGCGCCACCACCCCGGACGCGAGCGCTGAGTTTTCGGCGCGCGTGCTGGAGGCGGAGTACCGCACCTCCGCGCTGACAGGTCAGCGCTTCATCCACGTCTCCGTCGACGCGGCGTTCCCGTTCGACGTGTGCCTGCCCGACGGCGAGTTGCCCGCGCGCGATTCCGTAATCGCCGGCACCGCCGTCATGGCCGGTTCCATCCCGACGCCTTCCGGCGGCGGCTGCGGAGGCTGCGGCGGATCCTGCGGGTGCGGCGGCCACTAGCCGTTACAAGGGCCTGCCGATGAGTTCACCGAACAGGGATCTCTCACGCGCGTTAATCGGCGCACTCGTGCTCGCTGCCGTTGTGCTGCTGGTGTTCACGCTCAAACTGCCGGGGCTTTTGCTGTCGGCACTGCTGATCATCAGTGCGATCTTGCTCGTGCGACGCGTACAGATTGACCCGGAGGTGCTGGCCATCCGGTCGTCGCTGCAGTACGCGCGCGACGATATCGCTGAAGTGCTCGACGCCTACGAGCAACTGCAGCACGGAGCGAGCGCATCCGACATCGCGGACCGCACCTTGCACTACCCTGCCCTGGCAAACCCGGATAGTTCAGTGCCGCAGGTCAACGAATTCCTCCTGCGGGCATCTTCCGCGCGGCGTTTCATGGAGCGCATCGACGGCTACCTGGATTCCACCTCCACCGACAAAGCGCAGCTGGAGCGCCTCCTCACCGTCGCCGACGAGCGCGCCTTTGAGCTGCAGGAGGCGTGGGACGACGCACGCCGGGCCGCGAAAGAAATCGGCCCGGCGTAGGTCCGAACCTACAACTCGTCCGCCAGCTCCCCGCGGAACACGATCGTCGATGGGCCAGTCATCGTGGCCTCCCCGCCGTCAAGCACGACCTCGACGGCCCCACCCGGGACGTTCACGATCACAGACCCGTTTTCGATGCCCGCGTCCGCGAGCGCCGCCTGCGCCGCGGCGACGGTGCCGGTGCCGCAGGAGCGGGTCTCGCCCACGCCGCGCTCCCACACGCGCATGTGCACGCCTCCCTGATCCAGCTCCGTGAGCACCTCCACGTTCACACCCTTGGGGAAGAACTCCGGGTCGAACTCGGGGGCAACGAACTGCATGTCCGCGAGATCCGATGAGCTCATCCCCGGGATCACACAGGCCAAGTGCGGGTTGCCCACGTCCACGCCGATGCCGGCGAACTGGGCCTCCCCCATGGACGCGGTGGACACGCCAGTGACCTCAACGCGGCCCATGCCCACAGACACAATCGCGTCGGCGCAGTCGGCGGAGATCACCCGGATGTGCTTGACCCCGGCGCGCGTGTCCACGTCGAACTCTGTTGCGTCTTCGAGCCCCTCGGCCACCAGCACGTGCGCGAATGCGCGAATGCCGTTGCCGCACATCTCCGCGATGGTGCCGTCGGCGTTGCGGTAGTCCATGAACCACCTGCCGTCTGCTCCCCTGCGGCGCACCACCCGCAGCAGCCCGTCGCCGCCGACGCCGGCGCGGCGGTCGCAGAGGAAGGCAACCTGCTCCGGGGTCACATCGAGGGTGTCCTCAACGTCGATGAGGACGACGAAGTCGTTTTCGGTGGCGTGCGCTTTAATAAATTTCACGCCACCGAGTCTAACGCGGCGCCCATAACGTCCGCGCCGGCAGCGTCCAGCCACACGGTCCGCGGGTCGCGGTTGAACCAGGAGCGTTGGCGGCGCACGTACCGGCGCGTGCCGGTAATCGTCTGCTCCACCGCCTCGTCCTCGGTGAGCTCGCCATCGAGCATCGCCAGCACTTGGGCGTAGCCAATGGCGCGTCCGGCGGTGGAATCGCGCACGAGGCCGGCGTCCACCAGGCCACGTGTTTCGTCGATAAGCCCCTGCTCAAACATCATGCGCGTGCGCAGCTCGATGCGCGGGTTCAGCCACTCGGCGTTCGTGCGCAGCCCCAGGATGCGCGTGCCCCAACGGGGTGCTGCGTTCTTCGGCGGCTGCGACGCCTGGAACGGTTTGCCGGTCAGCTCGATCACCTCGAGCGCGCGCACGGTGCGGCGCGGGTCCTTGTCCTCGATGATGCGGGCGGCTTGCGGATCCACCTCGGCCAGCTCCGCGTGCAGCGCCTCCACGCCTTTCTCGGCCAGGCGCTCCTCGTACTTCGCGCGCACGGTGGGGTCGGTGGGCGGGAACGACCAGGCGTCGATGAGCGATTGCACGTACAGCATCGACCCGCCAACCAGCACCGGCACCCTGCCGCGCGCCATGATCTCTTCCACCGTCGCCACCGCGAGCGACTGGTACTCGGCCACCGAGGCTGTGCGGGTGACCTCCCAGATGTCCAGCAGGTGGTGCGGGATGCCCTCGCGCTCCTCCACGGGCAACTTCGCGGTGCCGATGTCCATGCCCTTGTACAGCTGCATGGAGTCCACGTTGACCACTTCGCCGCCGAACTCGTGCGCCAGCGCGATGCCGAGCGCGGACTTGCCGCTGGCGGTCGGCCCCACTACTGCAATCGGTTTCATACGCTCCACTCCGCTACGTAGCGTCCTACTCCTAATGTGTCGTCGTGGTCCAGCAATGTCGCCTTGTGCGGCCGCAGCGTCGCCAGTTCGTGCCACAACGCGGGTTCGAGCAATTGCCTATCAGCGACCTCCGGTTGCCCACCGTGCAGCCACCTGCACAGACGCTGGTGGTACTCCGGCGCGCCGTCGACCAGCGCGAGCGGGGCGCGCTGGGTCAGCCCGGCTGGGCCGTCGAGCACCACCACGGTCACCGCGTCCGGGTCGGGGGTGCCGATCTCGCCGCGGACCTCGCGCACCTCCGGGTCCCCCAGGGCGAAACGTGCGACCAGCTCGCCGAGGTGGTTGCCTGCACGCACGGTGATCTCCGGCCCGCCCCAGGCTTTGAGAGACCCGGTGTGGGCTGTATACCAGCGCTCATCCAGCGAGCAGACGATGTCGATCGCCCTGCCGTCGAGCCCGCCTGCGAGCGCACGGACGGCCTGTACGAGGCGTTGCGAAGCGGCGTCGCTAGGCGAAAGCGCGAGTGCTGGCGATCCCGGCACGATCCAGAGGTTTGATCTCACGCGCACAACCCTACCCAGCGCCCGGTTTGATCCCCGCGGGGCGTGAAGTGCCGGTAATATCGCACGCATTGCGCAAGGCAGCCGCGACGCGCGGCACAGTGCGGCCACATCTCCGGCCGCGGAAAGGATGTCCACTATGACCGATTCGAACTCCACTCCGACCCCGGGCACCAAGGCACCGTCGCCGGCAGCGATGGCGAAGAAGCCTGGGCCACGTCCCGGAGCAGCGGCGAAGACCGTCACCCCGGCTCCCCTGCCGGCACGTGAGCCGTCGGACCCGTCCAAGTTCGGCCGCGTGGACGATGAGGGCAACGTCTTCCTCACCCGCGGCGGCGAGGAGCGCCAGATCGGTTCCTGGCAGGCGGGCACGCCCGCAGAGGGCCTGGCGCACTACGGCCAGCGCTACGACGACTTGGTCACCGAGGTGGAGCTCATCGAGACGCGTCTGCGCGCCCACCCGGAGGACGCGGATGCGCTGCGCAAGTCCGCGGAGGCGCTCAAGGCATCGCTTGCGGACGCGGCCGTGATCGGCGACATCGACGCTGTTGAGGCACGCCTAGACAAGGCGATTGACGCCTCCGACACCGCGCGCGAGAAGGCGAAGGAGCAGAAGGCGCAGCGCCGCGAGCAGGCAATCGCCCGCAAAGAAGCGCTCGCCGCAGAGGCCGAGGACCTGGCGGAGAACTCCACGGAGTGGAAGGCCGCGGGCGACCGCATCCGCGCGATCCTAGAGGAGTGGCGCGGCATCCGCGGCATCGACCGCGCAACCGACGACGAGCTGTGGAAGCGCTACTCCCGCGCCCGCGACAGCTTCAACCGCCGCCGCGGCTCCCACTTCGCCGAGCTGGACCGCAACCGTGCGCAGGCCAGGAAGACCAAGGAGGAGCTGGTCGAGCGTGCCGAGGCGCTGAAGGACTCCACCGACTGGGGCCACACCGCCCGCGCCTACCGCGACCTGATGACGGAGTGGAAGGCCGCCGGCCGCGCCCCGCGCGAGGTGGACGACAAGCTGTGGGAGCGCTTCCGCGCCGCCCAGGACCACTTCTTCGAGGCCCGCAACGCCGTCAACGCCGAGCGCGACCGCGAGTTCGAGGCCAACGCCGAGGCGAAGGACGCGCTGATTTCCGAGTACGACTCGCTGATCGACCCCGCGAAGGGGCTCGGCACCGCGAAGGCGAAGCTGCGCGAGCTGCAGGACAAGTGGGACGAGATCGGCTTTGTCCCGCGCGGACGTGTGCGCGAGTTCGAGGACAAGATCGGCCGCATCGAGCAGCGCGTGTCCGAGGCGGAGGATTCCCGCTGGCGCAAGACTGACCCGGCGCAGCAGGACAAGGTCAACCAGTTCCAGGTCAAGGCCGACGACTTCACCAAACAGGCCGAGGCCGCCGAGGCCAAGGGCGACGCCGCCAAGGCCGCGTCCCTTCGCGAGCAGGCGAAGCAGTGGCAGGAGTTCGCCGACGTCGCCGCCAAGGCCGTCAACGAGGGCTAGTAAGTTAGCGCGAGTGCTCCACCCCCACCTTTTCTCCCCCGACCAGACCACGGCGATGATGCCGAGGCCGTGGTCGGGGGCTACGCCTTTTCCGCCACGCTGGCCATCCAGGACATCACGGGTCTTGCTACCTCCGGTGTGTCCGCCGCCCACATCGCCAAGCGCCTCGAGCCCTCCGCCGAGTCCGAGGCCATGCTGTTCGGCTTAGTTTCAACGCAGCACCTGCGTCCGGTCACCGACTTGGGCTACCCGGAGCTGTTCGCCGAAGACCTCGACTTCCTCGACGCCTGGCTGTTCGTCTCCCTCCCCCTGCTGGAGGACCGCGGCGTGATCGAAGCGAACTTCACGTTCGATTCCGAGCTCGCTCCCCTTCCGGGCGAGCCCATCCCCGACGCGCCGTGGGAAAGCGCGCTAAAGCTTCTCGACGACCTGTCGGCCCGCCTGTCCCGCCCCACCCGCCAGCTGTGGGTCACCCACGCCCTTGACGCCGATGAGCCGCCGAACGTGCGGGGCTACGGCTACACGCCGGCGTTCCGGGAGGACCAGGGCACGTTTTCCATCTCCGCGATTGAGGGGCTGCCTGACGCTGTGGCCACGGTGGATGCAGAGTTTGCGGTGATCGAGGGACCCGGTTTCTTCTCTCGGAGAAAGGCCGGCGCGGACGAGGTGCAGCAGTTCTCCCGTCTGCTCACGGCGGCGTCGCGCGACTACCCGCGCGGCGATCTGGTCATGGACACCATCGAGTGGGACCTCGAGCGCATCCGCGACGCCGGGGCGAGGTTGCAAGACCGCGGCGGCGCGCAGCTGACGGGCCTCGCCTACGTCGACGGCGTGATCGTCGGATTGTGCGAGGTAGTGCGCTTCCTCGCCGACGACGCGAAAGTCTGCGAGCTGGGCCTGGTCTACGTGCTGCCCGAGCACCGCGGCCGCGGCATCGGCTCGGCACTGCTGCGCTCGTCGCTCACGCGCGCGAAGGGAGTCTGGGAGGACCTGGAGACGGTCTACTGCTCCTACCCCGCCGACTCCCCTGCGGCAAACGCCATCATGCGCGGGCTTGACGCGGAGGTGGTTTCTTCCACCACCGCGTGGCAGAAGAAGTAGGCAGCTCGCCAAATGGCGATATCGGCGTTTACAAGGTGACCCGCCGGAAAAGCCCAGGTCGCGGATCGGCGGTCACGCTAAACGCCGATATCGTCTTTTGCGGGCTGGGGACCCGCCCCAGTTTTGTATCCGTTAGTCCGACGATTTGCGGTGTCGCTCTGCTGCGCGGGCACGGCGGTCGTCGATAAGCAAAGGGTTCTCCTGCTCCCTCGTCGCGGCGCGCTGCGCGAGCGCCACCTCATCCTTGCCTTGCGCCTCGGCACGCTGCTTAGCGACGGCCGCCTGCTCCTCGTTGCGCGACAGGATCAACGGGAACACCGTGAAAACCACGATCACCACCGCGAGCACGACCAGGTAATAGCCGGGGCCACGGCTGATGCCGGAGGCGTTGGAGTTGCGCAGCCAGATGCCCAGCACGGAGTAGACCAGCGAGACGGTGGTGACCATCCACGCGGGAACCGCGAGTGCGAAGCGCTGCGTGGCAACGGCAAGGGTGGTCAAGACGCCGACGCCGATAAGTGAGATCCACGCGAAGACGTACTCCGTGATCGCGGTCTGGGCGTCCTTCGCCGCGTCGGTGGCGGCGAGCACCTGCCACAACGACGCCCCGCCGACGAACGGCAGGAACAGCGCCACCACGTAGATGGCCACCGCGGCGGCGAGCACCCAGCGTTTTACGCCCATGTCCACGGTGGATGCGGCTTTCTTCTCCGCGCGGGCAAGGGATTCGGTGTTGGGCTGCGTCATGTCGCCCAACTGTAGCCCTAGCCGCCGCAGCAGGCGGAATCTGCTGGAGCGGCGGCGGGCCGGCCGATCGTCGGCAGGCCAAGGCCCACCCCGATCGGCGCGGTGGTGGGCACCTCTCCCCTAGCGGAGTTGTCGCCGGCCTTGGTGCGGCGGTGCTCGTGGATGCCGGAATCCGCGATCAGGTAGTGCGGCTTCGCCGCGGTGATGGTGACGGTGACGATATCGCCCGGGCGGACATCGCCGTCGATGTTGCCTTCAACCGCGAAGTGCACCAGACGCCCGTCGCGGGCACGGCCGGACATGCGCTGGGTGCGGTCGTTCTTGCGGCCGTCCTCCTGCACCAACAGCTCCTGGCGCGTATCCACGAGCTTCGCGTTTTCCTCCGCGCTGATCCGCTCCTGCAGCGCGTGGAGGCGCTCGAAACGCTCCTGGACCACAGCCTTGGGGATCTGATCTTCCATCTCCGCCGCCGGGGTGCCGGGGCGCGGCGAGTACTGGAAGGTAAACGCCGAGGTGAAGCGCGCCTTCTCAACCACGTCGAGGGTGGCCTGGAAATCCTCTTCGGTCTCGCCCGGGAAGCCGACAATGATGTCAGTGGTGATCGCCGCGTGCGGCAACTTCTCGCGCACCTCGTCCAAAATGGCCAGGAACTTCTTGGAGCGGTAGGACCGGCGCATGTCCTTGAGCACCTTGTCCGAGCCGGACTGCAGCGGCATGTGCAGCTGCGGGCACACGTTCGGGGTCTCCGCCATCGCGTCGATGACATCGGAGGTGAACTCCGCCGGGTGCGGGGAGGTGAAACGCACGCGCTCCAAGCCCTCGATGTCGCCGCAGGCGCGCAGCAGCTTGGAAAACGCGGAGCGGTCGCGCTCCATGTCCTCGTCGACGAAGTTCACGCCGTACGAGTTCACGTTCTGCCCCAGCAGGGTCACCTCGGAGACGCCCTGGTCCACAAGTGCTTTGACCTCGGCGAGGATCTCGCCCGGGCGGCGGTCCACTTCCTTACCGCGCAGGCTGGGCACGATGCAGAACGTGCAGGTGTTGTTGCAGCCCACGGAGATGGACACCCAGCCGGCGTAGGCGGATTCGCGCTTGGCGGGCAGCACGGACGGGAATACCTCGAGGGCTTCGACAATCTCCACCTGGGCCTCATCCTCTACACGGGCCCGGTCGAGCAACGCCGGCAGCGCAGAGATGTTGTGGGTGCCAAAGACAGCGTCGACCCACGGCGCCTTTGCAATGACGGTGTCGCGGTCCTTCTGCGCCAGGCACCCGCCGACGGCGATCTGCATGCCCGGGTGGTCGGCCTTGACGTTTTTCAGCTGGCCCAGCGAGCCGTAGAGGCGCTTGTCGGCGTTCTCGCGCACCGCGCAGGTGTTGAAGACCACCAGGTCGGGCTCCTCGCCCGCATCGGCCGCGACGTAGCCCGCGTCTTCGAGCATGCCGGAAAGACGCTCGGAGTCGTGCACGTTCATCTGGCAGCCGAACGTGCGCACCTCGTAGGTGCGGGGATTGCTGTTTTGGGTGGTGCTCGCCGTAGTCACGGCGAGACAGTCTAACCAGGTGAGCTGTCTGCGCCTAACCGCAGCCTTACCGTCGCCGACCCGCGTTCTGTATGCGGTTTTCCAGGTGATCCACAAAATTATTTTCCATTTGTGTCATCTGACTCACAGCTATGGCTTAAGGTGCGGTACATGACACAGGAAATTGCCGAACCCATGATTCGCATGGTGGGTGTGGAGAAGTACTTCGACGACTTCCACGCGCTGAAAAACATCAACCTCGAGATCCCCCGCGGACAAGTGGTTGTGGTGCTGGGGCCGTCGGGGTCCGGAAAGTCCACCCTGTGTCGGACGATTAACCGCCTCGAAACCATCGAGGAAGGCACGATCGACATCGACGGCCAGGAACTGCCCGCAGAGGGCAGGGAACTGGCGCGGCTGCGTTCGGACGTCGGCATGGTGTTCCAGCAGTTCAACCTGTTTCCCCATCTGACCATCCTGGACAACGTCACGCTCGGGCCGATGAAGGTGCGCAAGGCCAAAAAGACCGAAGCCACTTCCCGCGCCCGGGAGTTGCTGGACCGCGTGGGCATCGGCAACCAAGCCGAGAAGTACCCCGCCCAGCTCTCCGGCGGCCAGCAGCAGCGCGTGGCCATCGCTCGCGCTCTGGCCATGGAGCCGAAGGTCATGCTTTTCGACGAACCCACGTCTGCCCTCGACCCCGAAATGGTCGGCGAGGTGCTCGACGTGATGAGCGAGCTCGCGCGAAGCGGCATGACGATGGTTGTTGTCACCCACGAGATGGGGTTCGCCCGCAAGGTCGCGGACCGCATCTTGTTCATGGCCGACGGCGAAATCGTCGAGGACACGGACCCCGAGTCGTTCTTTACCAACCCGCAGTCCGACCGTGCCCGGGATTTCCTGGGCAAGATTCTGCCCCACTAAATCATTTTCTTGAGAAGGAGACCCACAATGAAGCGCTCTACCCGCATCGCATCGTCCGCCGCCGCTGTCTTGCTCGCGGCTACTACCCTCGCAGCCTGCGGCGGTGATGAGACCTCCACAGATAGCGGCCTGCTCGGCCAGATCGAGGCCGGCAACGTCACTCTCGGCACCAAGTACGACCAGCCGGGCCTCGGCCTGCGCGAGGCCGACGGTTCCATGACCGGCTTGGACGTGGATGTGATCACCTACGTGGTCAATCACATCGCCGACGACAACGGCTGGAAGCACCCGGAGATCACCTGGCGCGAGACCCCGTCCGCACAGCGCGAGACCGTCCTGCAAAACGGCGAGGTCGCGGCGATCGCGGCGACCTACTCCATCAACAAGTCCCGCTCCGAAGCCGTGGACTTCGGTGGCCCGTACCTGCTCACCCACCAGGCGCTGCTCGTGCGTTCCGACGACGCGCAGATCACTGGCCTGGAGTCTCTCGACGGACGCATCCTGTGCTCCGTGACCGGCTCCACCCCGGCGCAGAAGGTCAAGGACACCCTCCCGGGCGTGCAACTGCAGGAGTACGACACCTACTCCTCCTGCGTTGAGGCACTGCGCAACGGCAATGTCGACGCGTTGACCACCGACGCGACCATCCTTGGCGGCTACTCCGCCCAGTCCCCGGGCGACTTCAAGGTCGTCGAGCTGAAGAAGGATGGCGAGGAGTTCACCAACGAGCACTACGGCGTCGGTCTGAAGAAGGAGGACCCGGGCGCGCTCGAGGCCGTGAACAAGGCACTCGATGCCCTGTACGAGGACGGCTCCTTTGACAAGTTCGTCGACGAGAACCTCGACGGCGGCCAGGGCGTGGAGAAGGACAACGTCGGCGACCTCTCCTTCGTCGAGTAACGCCCGCTCCGCCTCTTCCTATTCAGTTTTCACCGTTGGGAGTTTCCCGCTATGGATGCAATGTGGGCCGATCTCGCGCCCAAGCTGTGGCCAGCGTTCTGGACCACCATCAAGCTGACGTTCTACTCAGCGATCGGGTCGATGATCCTGGGTACGATTCTCACCGCCATGCGGGTCTCCCCCGTCGGTATCTTGCGGAGCATTTCGTCGTTCTACATCAACACCGTGCGAAATACCCCGCTCACCCTCGTGGTGCTGTTCTGCTCCTTCGGGCTGTACCAGAACCTGGGCCTGGAACTCGCCAGCCGCGAGTCCCAAACCTTCCTAGCGGACCAGAACTTCCGGCTGGCCATCTTGGGGTTTGTCCTCTACACCTCGTGCTTCGTGGCCGAGTCTCTGCGAAGCGGCATCAACACCGTGCACTTCGGCCAGGCTGAAGCGGCGCGCTCGCTGGGCTTGAGCTTCGGGCAGATCTTCTCCCTGATCATCTTCCCCCAGGCGCTGCGCGCGGCGATCGTGCCGCTGGGCAACACGTTAATCGCGCTGACGAAGAACACGACAATCGCGTCCGTCATCGGCGTGGCCGAGGCGTCGCTTTTGATGAAGTCCACCATCGAGTTCCACGCCAACCAGCTCTTCGCGGTGTTCGGCATCTTCGCGCTCGGATTCATCATGCTGACCCTGCCCATGGGCCTGCTCGTCGGCTGGCTCTCTAACCGTTTGGCGGTGAAACGATAATGTCTTCTTCCGTTCGAGCCACGGTGCTTTACGACGCCCCAGGGCCTAACGCCGTCCGCCGAAACTACATCTATACCGCGCTGACCGTCGTCGTGGTCGTGCTCGCCGGCTGCTGGGTGCTGGACAACCTCGCGGCCAACGGCCAGCTGGAGGCGCGCCGCTGGAACCCGTTCTTGCAGGGCAACACCTGGACCACCTACATCCTGCCGGGCCTGTGGGGCACGATTAAGGCAGCTGTGGTCTCCATCCTGTTCGCCATCGTCTTTGGCGTGGTCTTCGGCCTTGGCAGGCTCGCGCCCAGCAAGCTCGTGCGGGGCATATGCGCTGTCGTCGTCGAATGCTTCCGCGCCATCCCGGTGCTGTTGCTGATGATTTTCCTGTACCAGGTGCTGGCCGTCTACCGGCTGGTCCCGCCGAAGGACCTCGCCTTCTGGGCCGTAGTGATCGCGCTGACGCTGTACAACGGCTCGGTCATCGCGGAGATCCTGCGCGCCGGCATCAAGGCGCTGCCCCGCGGACAGACCGAAGCAGCCCAGGCGTTGGGGCTGAGCCACTGGCAGACCATGGGCCGGATTTTGCTGCCGCAGTCGGTCGCGGCGATGCTGCCGGCGCTGATCTCCCAGATGGTCATCGCACTGAAGGACTCCGCGCTCGGCTACCAGATCGGTTACGTGGAAGTGGTCCGCTCCGGCACCCAGGTCGCATCCGCCAACCAGAACTACCTGCCGTCGTTGATCGTGGTGGCCATCATCATGATCCTGATCAACTACGGCCTGACCATGCTGGCAACGCGTGTGGAGCGCCAGCTGCGCGCCGGACGCGCCCGCCGCAACCCGTTTGCCAAGGTGCCCACCGCCGGCAAGAACGTCGGCCTGGACACCAAGGACACGGTGAACGTGGATTGGCAGGCGCCGGACTACACCCAGATTGATAACCCGGTGGAAAAGCGCTTCTAGCGCACCTGCCTCAGTGCCTGCGCAAGCCCGTCGATCTGTTCGTCGGTGTGGGTGGCCATCACCGTCACCCGCAGCATCGCCGCACCACGCGGGACGGTCGGCCAGCGAATGGCGGGCACGAAGTACCCGGCCTCCCGGAGTCTGGCGGACGCGTTCACCGCGCGCGTTTCATCGCCGATGGGCACCGGGATGATCGGGCTGGCCCACTCGTCCATTCCGAGCTGGCGTGTCAAGCGACGGATGTTCCGGTGCAGCGCAGGCACCGGACTCTCCTCGCCCTCGAGCTCGACGATGGCCGCTGACACCGCCGCGCACGTGGCCGGTGTGGACGAGGTGGAATAGACGAAGGTGCGGGCCTTCTGCCGCAGGAGTTTTGCCACGGGAGCGGAGGCAACCACTGCCCCGCCCTCTGCTCCGAGCGCTTTGGATGAGGTGGCGACGAGGATGTCCGGATGGTCGTCGACAAGCGAAAAGTGCTCTGTAATGCCGCGGCCCGTGGCGCCGAGGGTGCCGGTGCCGTGCGCGTCGTCGGCCATGAGGGCGGCGCCGTGGGCGCGGCAAACGGCCAAAAGTTCGGGGACGGGCGCGAGGGTGCCGTCCATGGAAAACAGCCCGTCGGTGACCACAATCGCTTCTCCGGAATGCCCTCGCAACAGCTCGTCGACGTGCGCCGGGTCGCGGTGCCGGTACACGCGCACCGTGGCACCTTGGGCCTTGGCCAGGCGGCAGCCGTCGATGATGCTGGCGTGGTTGCGCTCGTCCGAGACGATGAGTGTGCCCGGGCCGGCGAGCGCCTGCAGCACGCCAGTATTCGCCATGAACCCGGCGGAGAAAAACACCGCGTCCTCGTAGTCGAGGAAGCGGGCGAAGTCGCGCTCAAGTTGGGCGTGCAGGTCCGTGGTGCCGGTGGTCAGGCGCGATCCGCCGGAGCCCACGCCGAAACGGTTGAGCGCGTTGGCGGCTGCTTTGTTCACGGCGGGGTGTTCGGCCAGCCCCAGGTAGTTCGAGGAGCTGAACAGGACGTACTCGTCGCCGTCGATGGTCGCTACCGGAGTCTGGCCAGTGCTAAAGATTGCGGGGGTGCGCTCGAGGCCTTGGCTGCGCCAGGTGGCGCGCTGTTGCTCGGCAGCGTTGTCGAGCCAGCTCATTTGGCCTCCTCGACCAGCACGGGGGTGTGTTCGAGGTAATCGATCAGGCCCGCGGGGTTGTCAGTGTTCACCACGAACAGGCGCCCGCCCATGTGGGAGCCGGCCGGCTTCATGTTGGGCACGCGAAGGTAGCCCAGCTTCCTGGAGGCCACGTAGCCGGTGGTGTAATCCGGATCGTCGGAGATGCACACCTCGGCGAGCACAGACGGGTGGTGCGCCACCTTGGAAGCCAATACGAGCGCATCGGTGACACGGGTCTTGCCGGAGCGTGCTTCGGGACGCTCCCCCGTTGCGTCGGCGGCATCCATGGAGGTCACCCGCACGCCGCGGGCGTTGTCTGGTTCGAGACGTGCACCGGTTTCCGCATGGAACAGGATCGCGCCGCGCATGTCGCGCACGCCGGTGAGCATCTCCCATGCGTCTGCGGCGTGCGGGGTCAGAGGGGCCAGGGCCTCGATGACAGTGTCGCGGGCCTGTGCCGGGTCTGCGCAGCACGCCTCCGTGATAGGCAACGCCGGGATATGTGCGACATCGCCGTCGATGGCGTTCACGGTCACGGTGATCGAGTCCGGTTGCCCCTTGCTGTGTGCGAGTGCGCGCGTGCTCATAGCGGCGCACACGTTGGGGACCTCGCGCTCCTCCACGATGCGCTCGGCGCCGGAGATGTGGGAGCCGAGCGCGCTGGAGCGCATCTTCACGCTGAACAATGCCATGCGGACAAGTCTAGGAGACCGTCTTGAACACCGTTCAGTGTTTCGGTCTATTCCTCACACTCGGCGATGCGCGTGTCCAGCTCCTCGCGTGCGATACGCAGCGCCATGCCCTGGTTGAAGCCGCGCCGGGCCAACGCGCCCACGACGCGGCGCAGGTGCTTGTCGTACTCGGCGCGGTCTGCCGGGGCCGCTTTGACCTTCCGCGCGGACTTCTCCGCAACCGCGCGGGCCGTGTGCTCCTCGTCCTCGTCCGAGATCTGCTCCAAGGCCGCGGCGCGGTCCGCTCCCCCGACGCCCTTGTCGCGCAGCTCCATATCCAGAGCGCGGGCGGACTTGCCGCGGCGGGCGGCGCGCTGGCGCACCCACTCGTGGGCAAACTGGGCGTCGTTGATGAGGCCGGAGCCAGCGAGGTCGTCAAGGACTTCGTCCACAAGCTGCGGCTCGAACTCGGCCTTGATCAGCCGCTCGCGCAGCTCCGCGCGGGAGCGCGCTCGCTGGTCCAGCAGGCCAAGGGCCCGTTTGCGCACGGGCGCCAGGGCCTCCTCATGCGTCCGGTCGAAAAGACCGGTGCCCGGCTCGTAGGCGTCAAGCGCCGCCTGGAGCCGGGCAACCTTGTCCGCGTCCGCCAACTACTTCTCCGCCGTTGCCGGTGCAGCCGCGTCATCCTCGTCATCGAAGTCGATGTTCGGCACCATATCCACCGGCTCGTCCGTCAGCTCATCGGACGCGTTGGCGTACTTACCCACTCCGAGTGCGCGGAAGATCTTGTCCTCAATCTCGTCGGCCAGGTCCGGGTTCTCCTTGAGGAAGGTGCGGGCCTTTTCCTTGCCCTGCCCCAGCTGGTCGCCCTCGTAGGTGAACCAGGAGCCGGACTTCTTCACAATGCCGTTCTCCACGCCCATGTCGATAATCGAGCTCTCGCGCGAGATGCCCTCGCCGTACATGATGTCGAACTCGGCGATCTTGAACGGCGGGGAAACCTTGTTCTTCACCACCTTCATCTTGGTGCGGTTACCAATGGAGTCCTGGCCGTCCTTCAACGTCTGAATTCGGCGCACGTCGCAGCGCACGGACGCGTAGAACTTCAGCGCCTTACCGCCGGTGGTGGTCTCCGGGGAACCGAACATCACGCCGATCTTCTCGCGCAGCTGGTTAATGAAGATGGCGGTAGTGCCGGAGTTATACAGCGCACCGGTCATCTTGCGCAGTGCCTGGGACATCAGACGGGCCTGTAGGCCGACATGGCTGTCGCCCATCTCGCCTTCGATCTCCGCCTTCGGGGTCAGTGCCGCCACCGAGTCAATCACGATGATGTCGATCGCTCCCGAACGCACCAGCATGTCCGCGATCTCGAGCGCCTGCTCGCCGGTGTCCGGCTGGGAGACCAGCAGGTTGTCGGTGTCCACTCCGAGTTTGCGTGCGTAATCCGGATCAAGCGCGTGCTCCGCGTCAATAAACGCCGCAATACCGCCAGCGCGCTGCGCCTCCGCGATCGCGTGCAGCGCCACAGTGGTCTTACCGGAAGACTCCGGGCCGTAGATCTCCACAATGCGCCCGCGTGGCCAACCGCCAATGCCGAGCGCGACATCGATGGCCGTGTTGCCGGAGGAAATGGACTGGATCGGCGGGCGGTTCTCGTCGCCCAGGCGCATCACCGCGCCCTTGCCGTAGTCCTTCTCAATCATTGCCAGCGCTGCATCGAGCGCATTCTTGCGGTCATTGCCGGCCGAAGCCGTGGACTTCTTCTTCGTTGCCATGTGGTGTTTCTACCTCCAAGTATTCGGCGGCGCTGGGCGCGTCGCGTGCACAGTTTCTTAGTTAGACGTATCGCCATACCGCTTCGGTTCCCTCGAACACAAAGAAATTTTTCCCAAGCGGAAACACGGCACACTGTAGAACGCGACGGCGACACGCCAGAGACTACACGCAAACGTGTTCGAAATTCAACGACACGCCGGCACAGCGGAGTCGTCGATAAGCAACCTCCCTACGTGCCCGGGCGGTCGATGCCGAGGCGGCGCTCCTCCGGGACATCGAACGCGTCGCACAGCCCCTGCCACGCATCGCGCGGATCCACACCGGCATCGATGAGCTGCGCAGACGTCTGCTCAAACCCGGGCAACACCTGGGTCTGGATGATCCACTGCGCGCGCTCCGAGCCGAATTCGTCCTGCACAAGCTGGTGAAACTCCGTCAAACGCATGCGCCCGACAGTACACGTCAGCTGCCGCGGTACACTCCCGCGCATGAAGAAAAACTCTACGGCGCAGGACATTGCGCTAATCGCTGTCTTCGCCGCCATCATCATCGTGCTGGGCTTCGTGTCCATCCCCGTCGGCGCGGCAGGCGTGCCCATCGTGCTGCAAAACGCCGCCGTCATCCTCGCCGGCCTCGTGCTGGGGTGGCGCCGCGGTTTCTCTGCCGCCGCGATCTTCCTGCTGGTGGGCCTGGCACTGCCGGTGCTCGCGGGCGGCCGCACGGTGATCTCCGCGATTGGCGGGACGACCGTCGGGTACCTCGGCGGTTACCTCGTTTCCGCCGCCGTCGCCGGTGCGGTCGCGTACACCGCACCGTTCCGCTCGAACAAAGCGGCGAGCGTCGGCATCCTCATTCTCGCCGGCTACCTGGGCCTGTTTTTCCAGTACCTCTGCGGCGTGTTCGGCCTGATGTGGCGCGCTGACATGAGCTTCGGCGCGGCATGGGCGGCGCAGGTGCCGTTCCTGCTGCCGGATGCCGGCAAGGTCGCGCTCATGATCGCCATCGCGTTCGCGGTGCACCAGGCGTTCCCGGATCTTCGCGGGGCCCGCAAGTAAGCGCCATGCCCCTCATCGAGTTCCGCGGCGCCGCCGTCACGTATGACGACGAGCAGATCCTCGCGCCGCTCACCGTGAGCCTGTCGGAGCAGCGCATCGGCATCATCGGCTCCAACGGCTCCGGCAAATCCACCACCGTGCGCCTAATCAACGGCCTCATCGAGCCGACATCAGGGCAAGTGCTTTACGACGGGCTCACGCCCGACAAACGCGGCAAAGACATCCGCAAACGCGTCGGATTTGTCTTCTCCGACGCTGAATCCCAAATTGTCATGCCGCGCGTTTCCGACGACGTAGCGTTTTCCCTGCGCCGCTTCAAGCTGCCGCGCGAGGAGGTCAAACGCCGCGTGGCAGAGGTGCTCGAGCGCTTCGAGCTCGCCGACCGCGCCGAGAACTCCCCGCACACCCTCTCCGGCGGCGAGAAGCAGATGCTGGCGCTCGCGTCCGTGCTGGTGATCGAGCCCGACACGATCATCGCCGACGAGCCCACCACCCTGCTGGACCTGCGCAACCGCCGCCGCATCGTGCGCGAGCTGATGTCGCTGGACCAGCAACTGATCGTGGTCACCCACGACCTGGAGATGCTGCGCGGCTTCGACCGTGTGCTGGTCATCGACGACGGCGCCTTGGCCTACGACGGCACACCTGATGACGCCATCGCCTTCTACACCGACCTGATGGACTCAAAGCCGTGATCCGCGAACTCCCCTTAGGCGTCTACATCCCCGGCGACACGTGGCTGCACCGCCTAGGCGCGGCGCTGAAGTTCGTGCTGCTGGTTGTTTTCATCATCGCCGTCACTGCCCTGCCGACCCAGCCGTGGCACTCCTTGATCGCGCTCGGGTTTGTGTTTGTGCTCTACGTGTGGGCGAGCATCCCCGCGCGCGTGGCGTGGAGACAGCTCGTGCCGCTGCTGCCCGTGCTGCTGTTTCTGGGCGTGTTCATGGTGTGGCAAAACGGTGTGCAATCCGCGCTGACGCTTTTGCTCGGACTGCTTGCCACCATTGCTGCGGCGAACCTGCTCACCCTGACCACCCCGGTAGAGGAGCTGCTGTCAGCCCTGGACCGTGCTTTGGCCCCGTTCGGCCGCACCGGGGAGTTGATCTCCCTGACCATCGCGCTGACCATCCGTCTCATTCCGTTGACCCTCGCCACCGCCAACGAGGTCCTCGAGGCGCGCAAAGCCCGCGGCGTCGGTTTCTCGATTACCGCGTTCGGTATTCCGCTGGTCATCCGGTCTGTGCGCCGCGCCAAGATGATGGGCGAAGCGCTCATGGCCCGCGGAGCCGTGGATTAGCTGCACCGCCACCCTCCCCTCTTCCAAATCCAGCTACAAAGACCCAGCTATTCGGTCCCGAGAGGCGGATAGCTGGATCCTTCCAGCTGGAAACGCCGGGGAATAGTGATGGAGAAGCCGCTCTTACACTCTGCTGTAGAACGACGTTCCGCCCGGCCCCTCACCTGAGGGACCGGGCGGAAGGCGTTTATCAGGCGTACGCGGTGACTGACTACGCGCTTACTCCCCGCGCAGCTCGCGCATGCGCTGCGCGACAGCGTCGTCGGAGACATCGCCGCTGACCGGGTTCGAAGCACCAGCGGCACCACCCTGGGCGGAGTTGCCCTGCTCAATAGCTTGCTTGTTGCCGGAGGTCAGCTCCCCTGCCATCTCAGCGCGCAGCTGCTCCAGGCGGCCGTGGCCCGCCATCTGGATACCTGCCTGCTCCACCTCAGCCATGCGGCCTTCGATGGAGTTCTGCGCCAGCTCGGCGGCACCCAGAGCGTTGGCGTAGCGGCGCTCGATCTTGTCGCGCACCTGGTCCAGGTTCGGGCCGGAGGCGGTAATGGAGTTCATGGACTGCATGGTCTCCGAGACCTTCTCCTGCATCTTCGCCTGCTCCAGCTGGGACAGCAGCTTGGAACGCTCCGCCACCTGTTGCTGCAGGTGCGCGGCGTTGCGCTCGACGGCCTGCTTCGCCTGCGCCGCCTGCTGCAGCGCCTGGTCGTGAAGCTGCTTCGTGTCCTCGACACCCGACTCGGCGGTAACCAACTGGGCCGCGAAAGCCTCGGCGGCATTTTCGTACTCCTGCGCCTTCTGGGCGTTGCCCTCGCCGCGTGCCTTGTCGGCGAGCTGGAGTGCCTGGCGTGCGTTCGCCTGCAGCTTCTCGACGTCCTCCAAGCGACGGTTGAGCTGCATCTCCAGCTGGCGCTGGTTGCCAATCACGGCAGCCGCCTGCTGGGACAGAGCCTGGTGCTGACGCTGCGCGTCGTTAATGGCCTGCTCGATCTGGACCTTCGGGTCTGCGTTTTCTTCGATCTTGTTGTCGAAGAGCGCCATCAGGTAGTTCCAGAACTTGGTAAAGGGATTCGCCATGGTTAAAGCACCGTGACCTTTCTGTCAGTAGATTGCGTTAAACGCCAACCACTGTAGTCGCGGATTCCCGGCTACGCTTCCGCTGCGGCCGGTGTGGTGCGCTCAAGCTCCTCGGTGAACGAGTGCAGCGACATGTTCGCCACAGCCTCCAGCAAAACCTCGGAGACCGTCGTGCCCAGTGCGTCGCACAGGGAGGCCAAAAGCTCGGAGGAAACTTCCTTGCGGCCACGCTCCAGCTCGGAGATGTAGCCGGAGGACACGCGAGCTTCCTTCGCCAGCGCACGCAGCGTCACGCCCTTGTCCGCGCGGAACGCGCGTAGCGACATGCCAAGTGCCTCACGGAACAGTGGCTCGCGGGACGAAGCGGGGGCGGCCTCGGCCGGCGCAAGCGGCAAGTCAACCGGGGTGTCGTAGAGCAAAGTAGTAGTGGTCATCAATCCCTCCAACGACTCGCGGTTTAGTTTTGTTCCCGCACGCCCGTCAGCGCACCGACCAGCGCGGCCTCCACCGCCAGGCGGCGGACCTCATTGCGCTGCCCCGACAACACACGCACCGGCACCGCAGCTCCCGGCATGATCGCGTACTGGCCAACCGAAGGCTCAAGCAGCTCCGCCGCCTGCGACGAGGCGGTCCACTTCGGCCCGGCCAGCCCGATCCATACGGTGCCGGCGGGCACGCCGTCTTGGGCGTCGGGGCCTGCAACACCGGTCAGCGCCACCGCCCAGTCGGCCCCGCACACGCGCCGCGCCCCGCGCGCCATCTCGCGTGCGACGGCCGCGGACACGACGCCTTCGCGCTCGATCAGGTCCGCCGGCACGTCCGCGAGCGCCGTCTTCAGCTCCGGTGAGTACGTGACCAGCCCGCCGACCAACACATCCGAGGCACCGGGCACATTAGCCAACGTCGACGAAGCGAGACCGGCAGTGAGCGATTCGCAAAAGGCGATGGTCTGGCGGCGGGCGCGGAGCTCGTCGATAAGCAATTGCGCAGTAGTCACTTGTTCACCTTCCCTGCATCAACCAAGTACTGCACGCCCGTGACCACAGTGACCGCGACCGCAAGCAACATCACCACGAAGGTCGGGGTGTCCATCCACGCAGGCAGCGGGCACAGGTACAGCCCCACGGCAAGTGTTTGCAGCGCGGTCTTGAGCTTGCCGCCCTTCGACGCCGGCACCACCTTGCCGCGGCGCAGCATCACCATGCGCCACACCGTAATGCCCAGCTCACGCGCCACAATGACCACCGTCACCCACACCGGCAGCGTGCTGGCGACATTCAGAGTGACCAGCGCGGTGGTCATCAGCGCCTTGTCCGCGATCGGGTCGGCGATTTTGCCGAAGTCCGTGACCAGCCCGCGGGCGCGCGCGATGTCGCCGTCGAGCTTGTCCGTGATCATGAGCGCAACGAACAACCCAAACGCCCACCACCAACGCTCAGACAGCACCAGCCAGGCAAAAACGGGAATGAACAGGATCCTCAGTGAGGTCAAAATGTTCGGGAGGTTCCAATTCGACTGCTTGTCGGGTTGCATCACAGCCTCCACCATACCCATGCTGCGCCGCGCTCCTAGACTGCCCTACATGAAGTATTTCGCAGCCACGTACACCTACGGCGAGCAAAAGCTTGTCGACGACACTCGCCCCGCCCACCGCGAATTCATCTCCTCCCAGCTGTCGCTGGGCCGGATCGTCGGCTCCGGGCCGCTCGCTGGCGCCGAGCAGGCCCTGATCATCCTGCAGCTGCCGGATACCGCCACCGAGGCCGACGCGGCGGCCATCCTAGACGGCGACCCCTACACCGTCGCAGGGGCCCTAGCCGCCCGCGAGATCCGGGAGTGGAACCCGGTGATGAATATCTTCGCCTAGCTGACTTAGCCCTTGCGGCCGCCCCGGGCAACATCGAGGTGGTCCGTGTCGCGCGAACCTGTCGCGGTGTGGTCGCCCTTGCCGGACGTAGCCGGATCGTCGATCCACTCGATGTGGTGGCCTTCGCGGTCCACCTTGCGACGGTTGCCGTGATCGTCGTAATCGATGTGGTACTTGCCCTCCTCCGGATCCCGGCGGCCGGCCTTCACGTCGGCACGGTCCTTGATCACCGAGGCAATCGCGGTGATCGCGAGCACGCCGACGATGACCAGCAGCGAGGCGACAGTGCCGACCTCCGGCACGTTCAGACCCTCGCCGCCGTTGATGAACGACAGGTTGTTCTCGTGCAGCGCGTGCAACAGCAGCTTCACGCCGATGAAGCCAAGCACCACCGCGAGGCCGTACGGCAGGTATACCAGGCGGTCGAGCAGGCCGTTGAGCAGGAAGTAGAGCTGGCGCAGGCCCAGCAGCGCGAACGCGTTGGCGGTGAACACGAGGAAGGATTCCTGGGTGATGCCATAGATCGCCGGGATGGAGTCGAAGGCGAACATCACGTCGATAAACCCGATCGACAGCAGGGCGACGAACAGCGGCGTGACAGCCTTCTTTCCGGCCTGAGTCCTCGAAACGAGACGGTCGGAGTGGTACGACTTGGTTACCGGGATGACCTTGCGCAGCGTCTTCACCACGAGCATGTCGTTCGGGTCCGGATCGTCCTGGTCGGTCACCTCCTCGTACACCAGCTTGATGGCGGTGTAGATGAGGAACGCGGCGAAGATGTAGAACACGTCCGACCACGCCTCGATGATCACCGCGCCGAGCAGGATGAACACGAGGCGGCAGATCAGCGCGATCACGATGCCGATGAGCAGCACCTTTTGCTGGTACGCGCGCGGGATCTTGAACGAGCTCATGATCAGCGCGAAGACGAACAGGTTGTCCACCGACAGCGACAGCTCAGTGATGTAGCCGGTGAAGAACTGCACGGCGTGCTCGGAGTCCCACAGCCACCAGACCAGCCCGCCGAACAGGCACGCCATGGACATGTAGAACAGGGCCCAACCGCCAGATTCCTTCATCGTCGGCTCGTGCGGAGTGCGCACGTGCGAGACGAAATCGAAGATGAAAAACCCCAGGATCACCGCAGAAGTGATCAGCCAAATGTACAGGGGAACATGCATAAATAAGCCTCCGGTCAGCGTTGCAAAATAGACCGGAGGTCTCCCCCACCACTGTGGGCGGTCCGGACCGGGGCCATCGCCTTACGACGGCACCGTGCTGACGATCCTGGACACTTCCGGGGTACTCCCCTCCAAGCGCGTTACACACTACACCACGCGGCCTACACCACGCGGAGCGGTGTGCCGCCCCGCCGCCGCGCAGAGCCCTGTACCGCTCCGGGCCGCCCGCGCCTTCCGCGTAAATGCTTACCCCAGGATGCTTACTGCCCGAGGATGCTTACTTCTAAACGCTTACTTCTCGAGAGATACCGGGCCTTGGCGGGTGCACCACTCGATGGGTAAGCATCCTGGAGTAAGCATCTAGCCCCGGTAAGCATCCTGGGGTAAGCATCCCCGGCGGTTATGCATTCCCGGCTAGAACGCGCCCCCGGTCGGGTTGTACGTCGCGGTGACGGTGCGGGTGTCGGAGTCGCCGCCGGCTTCAGCTGAGTCGGAGCCGTCGGTGTCTTCGGAGGTGCCGTCGTCAAGCTGCACGTCCTTCGGGGCCTCGGCCGGGTCCGCGCCCTTGATCATCCAGATGATGGTCTCCAGCTCCTCGGGCTTGACCAGCACGTCGCGGGCCTTGGAGCCTTCGGACGGGCCGACCACGCCGCGGGATTCCATGAGGTCCATCAGGCGGCCGGCCTTGGCAAAGCCGATGCGCAGCTTGCGCTGAAGCATCGAGGTGGAGCCGAGCTGGGAGGTGACAACGAGTTCGACGGCCTCGAGGAGATCGTCCATGTCCTTGCCGATGTCGTCGTCGATGACCTTGGCCTCGGCCTGCTTGTCCTCGGTGACGCCCTCGACATAATCGGGCTCGTCCTGCTGCGCCTTCGCGGCGTCGACGACCGCCTGGATCTCCTCGTCGGAGACGAACGCGCCCTGCATGCGCTGCGGTTTGCCAGCGCCCTGCGGGATGAACAGGCCGTCGCCCATGCCGATGAGCTTCTCGGCGCCGCCCTGGTCCAGGATGACGCGGGAGTCGGTCAGCGAGGACGTCGCGAAGGCGAGTCGCGACGGCACGTTGGTCTTGATCAGGCCGGTGACCACGTCCACCGACGGACGCTGCGTCGCCAGCACCAGGTGGATGCCCGCCGCACGCGCCTTCTGTGTGATGCGCACGATGGATTCCTCAATCTCCTTCGGTGCCGTCATCATCAGGTCGGCCAGCTCGTCCACCACGCACACGATGAACGGGTACGGGCGCATCTCGCGCTCGGAGCCCGGCGGTGCGGTCAGTTCGCCGGAGCGGACCTTGCGGTTGAAGTCCTTGATGTGGCGCACGCGTGCGGACTTCATGTCCATGTAGCGCTGCTCCATCTCCTCCACCAGCCACTGCAACGCGGCCGCGGCCTTCTTCGGCTGGGTGATGATCGGCGTGATTAGGTGCGGAATGCCCTCGTACGGGGTCAGCTCCACCATCTTCGGGTCCACCAGGATCAGGCGGACTTCCTCCGGCGTCGCGCGCGTGAGCAGCGAGATCAGCATGGAGTTCACAAAGGCGGATTTACCGGATCCGGTGGAACCGGCGACCAAAAGGTGCGGCATCTTCTGGATCGAGGAGGCGATGAAGTCGCCCTCGATGTCCTTGCCCAGGCCGATGAGCATTGGGTCGTCCTGCGCGGAGACCTTCGGCGAGTCCAGCACGTCGCGTAGCCGCACCATTTCGCGGTCGGCGTTGGGCACCTCGATACCCACGGCGGATTTGCCGGGGATCGGGGTGAGCAGGCGCACGTTGTCGGTGGCCACGGCGTAGGCGAGGTTGGACTGCAGGTTGGTGATCTTGGAGACCTTCACACCCGGCCCAAGCTCCACCTCGTAGCGGGTGACTGTCGGGCCGCGGGAGAAACCGGTGACCTGGGCGTTGACCTTGAACTCTTCGAAGACGTCGGTGATCGCCTCGATCATGCGGTCGTTGGCCTCGGTGCGCGTCTTCGGCGCATTGCCCGCGAGCAGCAGGTCCGTCGACGGCAGGTTGTAGTCGCCCTGCGGGATCTTGCGCACCTGCTTCGGGGTGACCTTCTCGGTCTCCGACTTTGGGGTGGTCGCGGGGATCTTGGAGGCGTCGATGCCGCTGCGCGCCGCGATCGCCTTCGCCATCTGCTCGCGCGAGCTAGCTACTGCGTCGGGGGCAGTTGCTTCTCGACGTTCACCTTCCGGATCTTCCCGCTGCAGCACCTTCGTCTCGTTGTCGCGCTGGGCTGGCTTGGGCGTGGCAGGTTTGGGTGCCGCTGGCTTGGGTGCCGGTGCTGGTGCCGGTGCGGCCGCCGGGCGCTGGACCACGGCGGTCTCGGCGGAGGCGGCGGGCTCGGCCGCCGTCTGCTCGAGGTTGTCGTGATCCTCGACCTCGTCGGCGAAGTCGAACAGATCCAGCTCGTCGTCGCCGTCGGCCGGGTAGCTCTCCATCGGAGTCGGGCGGCGCAGCGAGGGCCGCCGCGCCGGGCGGGCCGGGCGGGTCGGGCGCTCGGTGTCGACTGTGCGGCCGCGTGAACGTCGAGAAGCTCGCTCGCGCCCCTCCGCAATGTCGTCCAGGTCGTCCGCGACGTGGCTGTACGGGTCCTGGTCCGCGTCGTCGGGCGTGTCCGTGTTGGACAGCATGCGGGTGACCAGGTCCTTGATGTAGTCGTAGGCTTCGCGCACGGTGATTCCGGTGGCCTTGAGTGCTCCGTAGAGAATCACCAGGCCAAGCAGCGGGATGGCCACGAACGAGGAGAAGCCTGCTGCGAGCACGCCACCGGTGAAGGCGCCGAATGCGCCGCCGGCGAGCTTGCGCTCTTCCCACGATGCCGGGTTGCCGGCGAAGACGTGGATCAGGCCGAGCATGCCGATCGCGATGATGGAAAAGCCCAGCGTGACACGTGCGCGCACGGCGTCTGAGGTGCGCACGTTGAGCATCAGCGCGATGGCGATGCCGACCAGGATGACCGGCAGGATCAGCGCACCTGCGCCGATGAGCCAGTGCGTGCCGGTGGAGATGACCTCCCCCACAGGGCCAGCCACGTCGAACCAGACCGAGCCACCGATAACGGCGGCCAGACCAATGAGCACTAAACCCCACGCGTCGGCGTGGGTTTCAAACGTGCTGTGGCCGCCGGAGCGACCGTCCTGACCAGGCTCGCGCCTCCGGCGTTCGCCTTTCGCGGAGCTTTCAGTGCGCTCCTCTGGCATCTCCAGATCGTCCTCCCATTCGTCGTCCCAGTCGTCGCGGCTGCGCCGGGGTCTGCGCGTAGCGGTGTCGTCATAGTCGGACTCCTGCTTGTCGCGGCGGAAGAACGACCCGACGCCGCGCGCGGCGGCGCCCAGCGAATGGCCGACGACCTTGTACGCGGACCCCACGCGTTCGTCGGCGGTTTCAGCCGCCACGTTCGACGATGTCGGCGGGTGCGTCATGGACACCGGACCGCCATAGCGGGTGCCGCCTGCAGGACGGCGCGTTGAAGACCGCGACGAGCGCGGCGCGGTGTTTTTGACAGACATGCGTGTAACTCTAACGCCTTAAGTCACATTTACACCTTACGCCACACCTGCGACGCGCAGTCAAGGGTCACATCTTGATCTCGAAGCCGTCCAACGCGTCCACGGAACCAGTCAGTTCCACCTTCGCCGCGTCACGGCCGGAAACCCACAGCAGCAACTCGCCCGGATCGCCGGCAACACGCAGAACGTTGTTGCCGCGCTCGGCCACCCCCGCCTTATCGCCGATGGTCGCGGGCGGCATGGTCGGCGGAGTCAAGATCACCGGCACCGGCGCATTGCGCAGCGTCAGTTTGCCGAAGCGCTTCGCCAGCGCGAACAACTCCTCGTTGATGACTTGGGAGAACTCACGCGGCTCCACTACTCCCCCGCCCCGGCGCACATCCTCGTGGTGGATGAAATGCTCGGACGTGTTCATCGCGGAGTTGAGCGGCTTGAGCCACACCGGCGGGCCGGCAGCCCATTCGCGCACGACGTCCTCGTACGGGCGGGCCTTTTGCTTCGCAGTCTCCTTCTCCGTGACACCGGAGAGCACATCCACGAAGATGCCGGGAGCGGCCGCCGGCTTGGACTCGCGGATGAGCAGGTGGACTGCAAGGTCCCGGGTGGTCCAGCCCTCGTTCAGCGTCGGCGCGTCAGGGCCGACTTTAAGGAGCAACTGGGCGAGGCGTTCACGTTCTTTCTGCGCAAATGACATGCGCCCAAGCCTAGCTGGAAAGGTTCACCCCGGAGCCGCTGGAAAGCTGCAGTTCCAAGTTGTTGTAGCTCCTGATCAGCGGGGCGAACTGCTCGACCTTCGGGTCGAAAGTGATCACCTCTCCGCCGCGGCCCCAGCCGAGCTTGGTTGCCTTCTTGCCGTCGAGGTAGCACTCATTGCGCCCGCCCTTGGCGTTCATGTGGCACATGACCGAGTCGCCCTCGTACGCACCCAGCACGCGCACGCCCTGCACTTTGGTGTTTCGGAAGTTCGGGTCGCCGAAGCGGATTACGTCGTAGAGCTTCCACGCGGATGCGTAGCCGGGGTCGTACGGCACCTCGGTGCCGGGCGGCAGCGGGCGGCCGCCCGTCCAGTCGACGTCATCCTGTGCGTGGGCGGTTGGTGCGAGCGTCACCGCGGCGGCAAGCAATGCCGCGGCGGTTTTCGTTGCGGTCTTCATGTGCCACATTGTGCACACCCGTCTCAGAGCTGCCTAGCACTTGTTGCGTGGTTGTTATGAAACCGTACGGTTTCCGCCTAGATCTGGGAGGACCCTGCAAAACGGTTCGACAGCCCTAGTCTTGCCTGCGCCTCCAGGTGTCGAAACGACCCGAAAACGCGTTAGCCCCCTCGGCTGCCACGGGGCGGGCCGAAGGGGCGTCGATAAGCAAATGCTTAGCGGGACTCGCGTGTGGACGCGATCTCGTCCTCGGTGGCGATGTGGTTCTCCGACGACATCGGCACCACGGTCGGCAGAATCACCGGCTGACGCTTGTAGTTCTGCTCGATCGCGCGGGAAACCTTGCGGCGGATCTGCTGCACCATGCGGAACGGATCGTTCTCGCCCTCGGCGGCCAGATCGCCCATGACGGCCTCAACGCCCTCGACGACCTTCTTGTTGAAGTCGCGGTCGTCGTCGCTGTAGCCCGTGGTGGACACCTGCGGCGCCTCCAGCAGGCGGCCGGTGCTGTCGTCGATCACGCAGGTGATCGACACAACGCCGCCGGACGCCAGCGAGGTGCGGTCTGCCAGCACGTCTGGGTCGACGTCGCCCATGGTGGTGCCGTCGACGTAGAGCTGGCCCACCTGGTACTGGCCAGCGACCTTGATGTTGCCCTTGTGCATGTCCACCACCACGCCGTTTTGAGCAAGCGCGGTGTTGTTCGGCTTCACGCCGGTGGAGATTGCCAGCTCCTTGTTGGCGCGCATGTGGCGCCACTCGCCGTGCACCGGCATCGCGTTGCGCGGGCGCGCCGCGTTGTACAGCGCGAGCAGCTCGCCGGCGTAGCCGTGGCCCGACGCGTGGACGTGCGCCTCGGCGTTGGTGATCACGTTCGCGCCGATCTGCGCGAGGTTGTTGATCACCGCGAACACCGCTTCCTCGTTGCCCGGGATGAGCGAGGAGGACAGGATGATCGTGTCACCGTCGTGGATGGTGATCTGGCGGTGTTCGCGGCGGGACATGCGCGACAGCGCAGCCATCGGCTCACCCTGGGTGCCGGTGGTGATCAGCACCGTCTTGTGCGGCGCCATCTTCGCGGCTTCCTCGATCGGGATGATCGTGCCCTTCGGGGCTTTGAGCAGGTTCATCTTCTCCGCAATCTCCATGTTGCGCAGCATGGAGCGGCCGTTGAAGGCCACCTTGCGGTTGTTGGCCACCGCGGCGTTAATCGCCATCTGCACGCGCGCCACGTTGGAGGCGAACGAGGCGATGACCACGCGCTGGCGGGCATTGGACACCAGGCGGGTCAGCGTCTCCTCGATGCCGGCTTCCGAAGCGGAGATGCCCGGGATGGTGGCGTTGGTGGAATCGCACATGAAGAGGTCGATGCCCTCGTCGCCGAGGCGGGCAAGCGCCGGGATGTCCGTCGGCTTGCCGTCGTACGGCGTCTGGTCCACCTTCACGTCGCCGGTCATCACAACGTGGCCGGCGCCGGTCTTGATGGAGACACCCAGGCACTCCGGGATGGAGTGGTTGACGTGCCAGAAGCGCAGACGGAACGGGCCGACGGTGACCTCGGAATCCTTGTTCACGTCGTTGAGCTTCGGACGCTGGCGGTGCTCCTGCGTCTTCGCCTTGATCAGCGCGTTGGTGAACTTGGACGAGTAGATCGGGATATCGCTGCGCAGCTTCAGCAGCCACGGGATCGCGCCGATGTGGTCCTCGTGGCCGTGGGTGACCACGAGTGCGTCGATCTTGTCCAGCTTGTTTTCAATCGGGCCGAAGTCCGGCAGAACCAGGTCAACGCCCGGCTCGTCGGAGTTCGGGAACAGCACGCCGCAGTCCACGATGAGGAGGCGGCCGTTGTACTCGAAGACCGTCATGTTACGGCCGATTTCAGAAATGCCGCCGAGCGCGTAGATGCGCAGCGTGTCCTTCGCTGGCTTCGGCGGCGCAGGCAGGCGCTTGGTCAGATCAGCACCCTGCATGGACTTCATGGGGTTGCGGCGACCGCCGCCCCCACCGTTGCCGCCATTGCCGCCGCGGCCACGGCGACGACGGTTGCGGTTGCTGCCGCCACGGCCGTTGCCGCCATTGCCACCGTTGCCGCCATCGCGGCCACCACGGTTGTTGCCGCCATTGCGGCCGCCGTTGTCGTCGCGGTTGCTCTTGCCGCCGTTGTTGCTGTTATTGCCGTTATTGCCACTGTCGCGCTCAGCGGGCGCGTCGTTGCCGCCGCCGTTCGCAGGAGCGTCGCTCGGCGCCTGGAAAACCGGCTGCTGTTCGTTCGCCTCCGGCGGCCCGGCCTTGCGCGTCACCTTGCGTGCGCGGTTGCGGGGTTCATTCATATTTATAGGACTCCAGCCTGTGTCATTTCTTCGCGGAGCCGCTCGACCTGCTCATCCGTCGCCGCAGCGACCGGCAGGCGCGGGTCTCCTACTTCGATGCCCTGCAGTCGCAGAGCTGCCTTTGCAAATGTCACGCCGCCCAGCGCGCCCTGTTGGCGCGCGAGCACGTTGAGTGTGTTGGCGTTGATTTCCCGTGCACGGGCGAGATCGCCGTTCTCGTATGCAGTCACTAGTTCACGCAGCGCCTTCGGTGCGGCATGCCCAACCACAGAGATCATTCCGGTCGCGCCGACGGCGAGCCACGGCAGGTTCAACGGATCATCGCCCGAGTACCAGGCCAGCCCGGTCTCCTGGATCAAGGTGGACGCTTCGAGCATGTCGCCCTTCGCGTCTTTCATTGCCTTGATCGTGTCCACTTCCGCAAGCCTGCGGATGGTGTCGGAATCGATCGGGATGCCGGAGCGGCCGGGAATGTCGTACAGGCAGATCGGAAGGTCAGTGGCCTCCGCAACTGCGCGGAAGTGCGCCTCCACCCCCGCCTGGGACGGCTTGGAGTAGTACGGCGTGACAACCAACAGGCCGTCAGCGCCGGCCTTAGCGGCCGCTTTCGCCATTGCCACCGCGTGGCGCGTGTCGTTGGACCCCGCGCCAGCGATGATGCGGGCTTTGTCCCCTACCTCTTCGCGCACTGCTTTTAAGAACGCGACCTTTTCTTCGTCGGTGGTTGTTGGGGATTCGCCCGTTGTGCCTGCGAGCACTAGTGCGTCGATTCCTTGTTCTACCAAGTGGGCAGCGAGATCGCGGCCTGCCACAACGTCGAGTTCGCCATCGGAATCAAACGGCGTGACCATTGCTACGCAGACGGAGCCGAAGATGTCGGCTCCCAGATCAGCTTTGAGAGATGTGCCCATGGCCCAGTAGGATACCTGCCTTACGCAAGCAATTGCTTATCGACGTTCCCCTTCCGCCAAATCGCCGAAAAGCAGCGGTGCCTCACGGTGCATGACCTCGAGCACGGCGAGCGCGAGCTGACGGATCTCTTCGTGCTGGAACCTGCCGTTGTGCGCGGCAATGAATTCGCGCCACGCCCGGTAGGTGCCAGTAGCGACAAGCTCGGTCGCGGCCGCTGCGGGCACGAGCGCATTGGCAGCCTCGCGCGAGCGCTTGCGCCGCACCAGCGCGTTCGGCTCGTCCGCCATCGCCTCCTCCAACGCGTGCAACAGCTCGCCGCGGACGAACTCCGCTTCCTCCACGGCGGCCTCGAACAACCGCGTGAGTTCCCCGTCTGCGGCGATCGCGGCCGGGATCACAGCGCCCTGCGCCGCGCGTTCGCTGACCGCTAGGCCGTGCCCCCGGATCGCGGCGGCCGCGTCGCGCGAGACACCCCGGATATGCAATGTGGCGCTGGCGTGCTCCAGCATGTCCGCGCGTGAATCAGCCAAGTCGTCGGCGTGTCGGCGGAGGAGGGAGGCCGGAGGTTCGTCGCTAAGCAAGGCGTAGGCAACCGCACCCTCGCCTTGAGTGACCCCCTCTGCGACCGAGGCGCGCAGTGCGGTGGCTGCGATGAGTTCAACCTGCATTTACAGCCCGAGGTAGGCGTCGAGGCCAATGGTCAGGCCAGGGCGGTTCGCCACCTCGCGCACGCCGGTGAGCACGCCGGGGACGAAGGATTCGCGGCCGTAGGAGTCCTGGCGGATGGTCAGCGACTGCTCAGTGGTGCCGAAGATGACCTCCTCGTGCGCGACCATGCCCTGCATGCGCACCGCGTGCACCGGCACGCCGTCAACGTTGGCGCCGCGGGAGCCCTCGAGCGCCTGCTCGGTGGCATCCGGCATGTCGGTCAGGCCGGCTTCCTTGCGCGCATCCGCAATCCCCTGCGCGGTCTTGACCGCCGTGCCGGAAGGCGCGTCCAGCTTGTTCGGGTGGTGGAACTCGACCACCTCAGCGGACTCGAAAAACGGCGCGGCCTGGCGGGCGAACGCCATGGTGAGCACGGCGGAGATGGCGAAGTTCGGGGCGATGAGCACGCCGACGCCCTCGTTCGCCGCGCACCAGTCGCGGACCTTCTGGTAGCGCTCGTCGTCGAAGCCGGTGGTGCCCACCACGCAGTGGATGCCGTTATTAATGCAGAACTCCAGGTTGTCCATCACCGCGTTCGGGGTGGTGAAGTCGACGATGACGTCCACGCCTTCGTCCACTAGCACCTGCAGCGAGTCTCCGGCGCTGACCTTTGCGGCGAGCTGCAGGTCATCTGCCTTTTCCACGCCGGCAACAACGGCGGATCCGACCTTGCCGGTCGCTCCGAGCACTCCAACTTTGATCATGGGTGTCCTTTCTATTTGTCTCCGCTGGCCATGGTAGCCCCGCTAGGGTGGGGCTATGACACTCCACAGCCGCAAGTTCAGCCCCACCCGCAGCCGAGCCGTATACGCAGCACTCGCAGTGGCCGCCTTGACCGTTGCGGGCTGCGGCGCAGAGACGGGTGACACCGGTTCGTCTTCTGAGCCGGAAGCCGCGTCAACCACGACCTCTGCCGCGAGTTCCACTGCACCGGCGTCCACTTCTGCGGCCGCAGAAGACACGACCGAGGCGGACACCAAGGATGTCTCCGCCGCGGCGGCCCCGGCAGGCGGACAGTCCGCTACCCCGTTCGCTCTGGAAGACACCCACCTGCAGAACCCGGGCAACCGGGAGCTGCAAATCGAAGACGTGCGGGCCGGTTCCCACGAAGGTGTCGACCGTGTCGTGGTGGAGCTATCCGGCACCGGCACGCCGAATGTGTTGGCCGGCTACACCACGGACCCGCACCAGCAGGCCTCCGGGCTTCCGCTTGTGCCCGCCGGCAACGCGTACTTCGAGCTGATCATCCAAGGTGTGCCGTGGTCGATGGGCCTGAGCGACGCGGATTTGGCCAAGGCCGACCCCGCCGGAGTGGCGGCCGGCGGCATTCAGGAGATCGCCGACGGCGGAATCTTCGAGGCGGACGCCCAGTACATCGTGGGCCTGAACGCTCAGCGCCCGTACAACCTGTACCTGCTGGAGAACCCGACCCGCGTGGTCGTGGACTTTCAGAAGTAGGAGGCAACAATGAGTCTGATTTCCTGGCTCGGACTCGGTTTCGTGGCGCTTCTTGCCATCGGCGGCATCGTGGCACTGGGCAACACCTCAAAGGAGATCTACGAAAGCGACATGGAGGAGGACTCCAAGCGCCGGTGGGGATTCCTCATGGGGTTTTCTCCCCTGGCTGGGCTGTACGCCTACAAGAAGCGCGATGAGCTGTTCGGCCACGGCGAGCGGCCAGTGGATGAGCACAGCGACAACCCGGAGCGCAAGCCCGGCTCCCGCTAGTTTCTTGTGGCGCTCAGTGTGAACGACGGTGCGCGGAACTGCTGACTATGCAGACTCACCAGCTCTAAGGTTGCGTTGTTGAGCGCCACATGGTCCATGACCATGTCCGGCACAGCCACATTTGGTACCGGGCGCGCGTCCGGAATGCCGAGCTGCTGGAGGACAGCGCCCAGATCGCCATTCAGATCCACCGTGACGGGCACCGTCGGCACCCCGGCCACCACAGGCGTTGCAGTAATTCCCGTTACCTCGATACGCACAGGGCCCCGGGAGAGTCGTGTTTCAACTGGACCTGTTGTCAGGTTCCCAAGTCCTGGAAGCCCCGGCAGGTCCAAAGAGAGGTTCCGCGCAACGAGCTCATCTCCTGTCAGGATGAGTGTGCGCTTGCGCGACCCCCCGGTATTTGCCAGTCCAACAGTGGCGTGCACGTTGCCCTTCAGCTCCACATGCTCCCCGCGAATCACCGCGGGATTGCCGGGAGGGATAGTCGGACTTTCCTGGGCGATGACCTTTGGTTCGTCGTAAAGCATAGGTGCGCCGACACCTACACCTACAACGACGGCGAGGACTGGGGCTGCGTGTCGGTGTCGTTTCGGTTCGCGCTCCCAACCGAGCGCGAGCGCGCCGCCGACGATGCCGAGGAGCGACCCGATGAAGAAGCCGCCGAGGTTCGACGTCGGCACCGCGATGATGGCGACGATGATGCCCAGCACCCCTAAATACGTCGCAGTGTACGGCTGCATCCAGGTGCCGATGCCGAACATGATGAGCAGCGCACCGATGAGCAGAGTGGACACGCCGGATATGGTGGAGATCATCACCAGAAGGTCCGAAATCTGCACCGTAAAGTACGCCGGCGCGACCATGATGATGCCGGAGATGAGCATGAGCAGGCCGCCAGCGAAGGGACGGGTGCTGCGCCACTCACGGAATTTTTCGCGCCAACCACGGTCATCGGCGTGCTTAGCAGGCATCTGATGAGCCCCTTTTGACGGAAACGTTGACGCCGGACACCTTCAGCGTTTGTGCTCCCACCGACGTCGCCCGGATGTGGTCTGCGCTCAACGCCACGGTTCCGGCAGACAGACCCCAGGCGCCCGGTGCCGCAGCATCGTTGTACTGACTAGCGTCCACGCCAACAGCCGCATTGCCCAGGTCGAGGGAGCCTGAGACATCCGTGGCGCCTACGACCAAATCGCGGGCCTCAACGCTGTCATTCCCGTTCGCCGAAAGACGGAAAGTGCTTTCCCCGATCAGCGGCACATCTGGCAACGTTGCAGACAAACAGAGGTTGGACGCGTAGGCGTGCTGGAACTTAAAACGCGCGACGGGCAACTGCTGGTTGGCCATCTGTTCGCCGTCCACGAACACCGAAAGGCCTTCTCCCCTAAGGTGACTCATGCTCACGGAGAAAAACGTGCCCGACAGGGCAAGGTTGGCGGCAATGCCTCCCTGCGCGACTGCGACACCGGTCGCAGCAAATGCGGAAAGACCAGCCACAAGGGCCACGGCAGTCTTTTTCACATTAATGCGCCCCATGGATTCACCTTTCCTGCACGGGAACTCGCGGGGCCGTCAAAGCGGAACTCCACTGATAATCCGCCAAACCCTACCACGGCGAATGCAGCCTAAGCTCGTCTCCATGCTCCCAAGACGGCTCAAGGAAGAAGCACTGCCAACACCTTTCGTAGAGGAACTGCTCAAGCTCACCACCAACCACACCACCGGTTCGCTTGCCTCCGGAGACTGCACCGTGGTCCGCTCCCCCGTCGTTGAGGACGCCCTCGGCGCTGTCGGCAACGGCACGGAGGCGGATGTGGACGAAGCGTTCCGGATCGCCCACTCGGCGCAAAAGGACTGGTCCGCGAAACCAGTAGCGGACCGCGTGAAGGTCATGGAGAAATTCCACAAGATTGTTATTCAACGCCAAGACCTGCTGGCGGATCTGGTGCAGCTGGAGACAGGTAAGGACCGCACCGCGGCGTTCGATGAAGTGCTGGACGTGCTCAACAACACCCGCTACTACGCCAACAACGCAGCCGGTTTTCTGTCCACCAAGCGCCGTGCTGGCGCATTTCCATTGATCACCTCCACTAAGGAGCAGCGCTACCCCAAGGGCGTGGTGGGCCAGATCAGCCCGTGGAACTACCCGCTCGCGCTCGGCGTCTCCGACGCCATCCCCGCATTGTTGGCCGGTAACGCCGTGGTGGCGAAGCCGGATTCTTCCACCCCGTTTTCTGCCATCATCGCCAAGAAGTTACTCACAAACGCTGGTCTCCCGCACGACGTGTTCCAGATCGTCACCGGTTCAGGCAAGGTCGTCGGCCGGGCGATCGCCCAGCAGTGCGACTACCTCATGTTCACCGGCTCCACCGCCACCGGCAAGCTTCTGGGCAAGGTTGTCGGCGAGCGCCTCGTGGGCTACTCCGCCGAGCTCGGCGGCAAGAACCCGATGATCATCGCGCCGGATGCGGACATCGAGGCCCACATCGACACCATCGCCACAGCCTGCTTCTCCAACTCCGGCCAACTGTGCGTCTCCATCGAGCGCATTTACGTGCCCGACGAGGTCTTCGACCGCTTCATCGCCGCGTTCCGCGACGCCACCAAACGCATCAAACTGGGGTCGGGCTTGAACTGGAACTACCAGATGGGCTCGCTGATCAACCAGAACCAGTTGGACACCGTGCAACGGTTCGTCGACGACGCCGTGGCAAAGGGCGCGACCGTCGTCGCCGGCGGCACACCCCGCCCGGACCTTGGGCCGTTCTTCTTCGAGCCGACGGTGCTCATCGACGTGCCCGAAAGCGCCGACCTCCTCACCCAGGAGGTCTTCGGCCCCGTCGTCTACGTCCAGCGCGTGGCGGACACCGACGAGGCGATCCGCCTAGCCAACAACACCAGCTACGGCCTCAACGCCTCCGTGTTCGGCGCTCCCGACACAGCCTGGGAAATCGCTGAGCAGGTGCAGGCCGGCGGCGTGACCATCAACGACGGCTACGCGGCCACCTGGGCATCCGTGTCCACCCCGCTCGGCGGCGTGAAGGAGTCGGGTGTCGCCCGCCGCCACGGCCCCGAGGGACTGACCAAGTACACCGAGGTCAAGAACATTTCCCAGCAGCGGATCATGCCCATGCGCGGCCCAAAGCAGATGCCGCGCAAGTACTACGGCGAGCTCATGACCACTGCGCTGGATCTTGGCAAGAAGTTGCGGTTCTTGCCGTGACGTGAAACGTCGATAAGCAAGAAAGCGGGCGCCCTCACCACGAGAGCGCCCGCTTTTCGACGATGACCTGACGGTTTACTCGCCGTCCTCGACCGGGACCAACGAGATCTTGCCGCGGTTGTCGATGTCGCGGATCTCCACCTCGACCTTGTCGCCGACGTTGATGACGTCCTCGACGTTCTCCACACGGGTGTTGCCGCCCAGGTTGGAGATATGGATCAGGCCGTCGGTGCCCGGCATGATGGACACGAACGCACCGAACGCCACGGTCTTGACCACGGTGCCCAGGTAACGCTCGCCCACCTTAGGCATCTGCGGGTTGGCAATCGCGTTGATCTTCTCAATCGCGGCGTCCGCAGCCTCGCCGGAAGCGGCGGAGACGAACACGGTGCCGTCGTCCTCGATGGAGATCTCGGCGCCGGTGTCCTCGGTGATCTGGTTGATGGTCTTGCCCTTCGGGCCGATGACCTCGCCGATCTTGGACACAGGGACCTTCACGGTAGTGATCTTCGGCGCGAGGGCGTTCATCTCGTCCGGGCCCTCGATGACCTCGGCCATGGTGTCCAGGATGGCGTCGCGCGCGTCGCGTGCCTGGTTCAGCGCGTCAGCCAGCACCTTCGACGGGATGCCGTCGAGCTTGGTGTCCAGCTGCAGCGCGGTGATGAACTCGCGGGTGCCGGCGACCTTGAAGTCCATGTCGCCGAACGCGTCCTCCGCGCCCAGGATGTCGGTCAGTGCGACGTATTCGGTCTCGCCGTTGACCTCGCCGGAGACCAGGCCCATTGCGATGCCGGCCACCGGGGCGGCCAGCGGCACGCCTGCGTTGTACAGCGACAGCGTGGAGGCGCACACCGAGCCCATGGAGGTCGAGCCGTTGGAGCCCAGAGCCTCGGAAACCTGACGGATGGTGTACGGGAAGTCCTCGCGCGACGGGATCACCGGCAGCAGCGCGCGCTCGGCGAGCGCGCCGTGGCCGATCTCCCGGCGCTTCGGAGAACCGACGCGGCCAGTCTCGCCGGTGGAGTACGGCGGGAAATTGTAGTGGTGGATGTAGCGCTTGGAATCCTCCGGGTGCAGAGAATCCAGGTGCTGCTCCATCTTCAGCATGTCCAGGGTGGTTACGCCCAGGATCTGGGTCTCGCCGCGCTCGAACAGGGCGGAGCCGTGGGCGCGCGGGATGAGCTCGACCTCGACCTCGAGGTCGCGGATGTCCGTCACGCCGCGGCCGTCGATGCGGAAGCCCTCGGCGAGGATCTTCTCGCGCACAATCTGCTTCATCAGTGCGTTGTACGCCGCGCGGATCTCCTTCGACGCCGCCGCGTACTCCTCGCGGTCATCGTCGTCGATGTCGAAGTCGTCGAGAAGGCTCTCCTCGATGTCTTCCATGTACCCGTTGGTGGCCTCGTCGCGCTCGGCCTTGCCCTTGATGGTCAGCAACTTGGCCAGCTTCTTGGACGCCTTCTTCTCCACGGCATTGAACACCTTGTCGGAGTAGGCAGGGAAGAGCGGGAACTCCTTGGTCTCCTTAGCCATCTCGTCGGCCAGACCGCGCTGGGCGCGGCACAGGGTCTCAATGAACGGCTTGGCGGCCTCGATGCCCTCGGCGACGGTCGACTCAGTCGGTGCCGGGTAGCCAGCCTCAATCTGCTTGACCACGTTCACGCCGGCGCCTGCCTCCACCATCATGATGGCGACGTCTTCCTCGGTCTTGCGGCCGCGCTTGCGCTCGACCATGCGGCCAGCCACGACCATCTCGAACAGGCAGCGCTCGTGCTGCTCGTGGTTCGGGAAGGCCACCCACTGGCCCTCCGGGTGCTTGTCGTCCGCCAGCAGCGCCATGCGCACGCCGCCGACCGGGCCGGAGACCGGCAGGCCGGACAGCTGGGTCGCAGCGGACGCACCGTTGATGGCCACGACGTCGTAGTACTCCTCCGGGTGCTGCGAGAGCACGGTGATGACCACCTGCACCTCATTGCGCAGGCCCTTGACAAAGGTCGGGCGCAGCGGGCGGTCGATCAGGCGGCACGCCAAGATCGCCTGGGTGGAGGGACGACCCTCGCGGCGGAAGAAGGAGCCCGGGATCTTGCCGGCTGCGTACATGCGCTCTTCCACGTCCACGGTCAGCGGGAAGAAGTCGAAGCCCTCGCGCGGCTGGTTGGATGCGGTCGTGGTGGCCAGCATCATCGTCTCGTCGTCGAGGTAGGTGGTCACGGAGCCGTCCGCCTGGCGGGCCAGCTGGCCCGTCTCAAAACGGATGGTGCGCGACCCGAAGTCGCCGTTGTCCAGCGTCGCTACTGCTTCGGTGATGCCAAATTCCTCGTCCACGTGGACGTCGAAAGCATTCTTTGGCTTGAAGTTGCTCAAAAGGATCCCTCTCCTTGAAGGTTCATGGCGATCATCGGTGCCGCCTTGTCGTGTTTCTCATGCAACGGCCAATGATGATAACAAAAAACGCCCCACCGTGCTGGTGAGGCGTTCTTTTTGGGCTGTAGCTTTGCGACGGCTTAACGACGCTTAGCGGCGCAGACCCAGGCGACCGATCAGGTCACGGTAGCGCTCGACGTTGTTCTCGCGCAGGTACTTCAGCAGACCGCGGCGGCGGCCGACGAGCAGCAGCAGGCCACGACGGGAGTGGTGGTCGTGCTGGTGATCCTTGAGGTGCTCGGTCAGGTTGTTGATGCGCTCGGTCAGCAGCGCAACCTGAGCCTCCGGGGAACCGGTGTCGGTCTCGTGCAGGCCGTAAGCCTTGAGGATCTCAGCCTTCTTCTCAGTGGACAGTGCCATGAGGTACTCCTTGGTTGTTTCAGTTCGCGTTCTACGGAAAAGTCTTCGCTGCGCCGCAACTGCCGCGAACCACAGTCAAATGGCGCAAGACCTTGGGAGAGGTTACACGACCGGGGTCTCGCGGGCCAAACCGGTCAACCGCCGCATGAACTCCTCCAAGAAGCCGGCAGTGTCCACCCCCACAGCCACAGCAGAGTGCTTGTCTTGGTCGTTGAGACGGGTCTCGTCGCCGATGGTACGCCCGCGAGTTTCACCCTCCACGTCCACCTTCATGTTGATGCCCAGGGTGTCCACCAGCCCCGGGTTGATCGCCACAGCCACCGCCAGCGGGTCGTGTAGACCGCAGCCGCCCAGGTGCGGCGAGGTGGTCTTGTACGCGTCGATGTAGTAGTTCGTGATGTCCGCGAGGAAGTTGCCGCCGGTGGTGCCCAGCTCGGACCACTTCGCGGTCTCGGCTGTGGTCAGCAGCGTCTTCAGCGTGACATCCAGGCCGATCATGGTGACGTTGCGCAGCCTGCGGAACATCAGGTCCGTCGCCTCAGGGTCCTGGTGGACGTTCGCCTCAGACCAGGGAGTGACGTTGCCCGGCACGGTGAGCGCGCCGCCCATCATCACAATCTGCGCACTCTCGCGGAACACGTTGGACGCCTCAATTGCTGCGGCAATGGTGGTGGACGGGCCGGTGGGCACAATCACCAAGTCGCTGCCGTACTGCGCCACTGATTCGACCAAGAAGTCCACGGCGGAGGTGTCCTCCACCTGGCGGGCGGCATCCGGGATCTCCACCTCGCCGATGCCGTTTTTGCCGTGGATGAACGCGGAGATCTCTTGGACCTCGAAGGAGTCCTTGGCGCGCGCGTGTCCGGGCCCGGCAAACACCGGCACGTCCGTGCGGCCGAACAGTTCCAGAATTGCCAGCGTGTTGCGCACGGACTCCTCCACCACGACGTTGCCGTAGGTGCAGGTCACTCCGATGAGGTCAACCTCCGGGGAGGCGAGGGCGTACGCGAGGGCGAGGGCATCGTCGATGCCGGTGTCCAGATCCAGGATCAGCTTGGTGGTCATGCCCCGAGAATATCGCGGGTGCGGGATACGTCGCGTGCCATGTGCTCCAAAAGCTCATCCACCGAGTTGAACTTGAGCATGTCGCGGACCTTTTCCACGAATTCCACGCGCGCCATCCGGCCGTACAGGTCCGCATCCCGGTCCAGCACGAAGGACTCCACGCTGCGCCGCGCGTCGCCGAACGTCGGGTTGGTGCCCACGGAAATCGCCGCCGGGTAGCGCACACCGGGCTGCATGTCGCCGTCGATGGCTCCCTCGTCGATGATTGTCAGCCACCCCGCGTAGACGCCGTCTGCGGGCACCGCCGAGGTGTCGGAGGCGTACTGGTTCGCCGTGGGGTAGCCCAGCTCCTTGCCGCCGCGTCCCGCACCGCGCTCAATCGGAGCAATAACGGAAAACGGCCGACCCATAAAATCGGTGGCCAAAGCGACGTCGCCGCCGGAGAGGTGGTCGCGGATGGCGGTGGAGCAAATGCGTACCTCTCCCTCGCCCAGCAGCTTGACGATGGTCACGTCCACGCCCGCCTGCTCCCCCAGCTGCGCCATGTCGGTCGCGGTGCCGGCGGCGTCGCGGCCGAAGGTGAAGTTCTCCCCCACCAGCACGTGCTTCGCGCCCAGGGTGGAAACCAGCACGTCGTCCATGTACTGCGCAGGCGTCAGGCCCGCGAGCTCTTCGCGGAAGTCGATGACCAGCAGCGCGTCCACGCCGAGTTCGGCGATGTGGCGGGCGCGCTCGTCGAGAGGCATCAGCGCCCGCGGCGCGTGTTCCGGGGCGAAAATGGTCACGGGGTGCGGGTCGAAAGTCATCACCACGCACGGCACTCCGAGCTCGCGAGCGGTGTCCACCGCTTTGGAAATGAGCAGCTGGTGGCCCCGGTGCACCCCATCGAACACACCGATAGTGACCACAGTGCCGGTTTCCGCGAAGGAATCCGGCGCACTCGAAAGCCCGCGCAGAATATCCACGGGGACTTAGGGTACGGCATAATCCCGAGGCATGAACGATCCCCTCTCCACTTCCGGAATCGTCGTCGTGGACAAGCCCGCCGGCATGACCAGCCACGACGTTGTCGCCCGCCTGCGCCGCTTCTTCGGCACCCGCAAGGTCGGCCACGCGGGCACGCTCGACCCCATGGCAACCGGCGTGCTGGTGGCGGGCATCGAACGCGGCACGAAGCTGCTGGCCCATCTTGTGGCTGAGGACAAGGTGTACGAAACCACCATCCGACTGGGCGCGTCGACGACGACGGATGATGCCGAGGGCGCGATCGTCGACAAGCATGATGCCTCTGGTGTGACCGGTGAGGCGATTCGCGCCGAGGTGGCGAAGCTGACCGGCACGATCATGCAGGTGCCGTCGAAGGTGTCCGCGATCAAGATCGGCGGGCGGCGCGCGCACGAGCTGGTGCGCGCCGGCGAGGAGGTGGACATCCCCGCGCGTGAGGTGACCATCCACGCGTTTGACCTCGGCGAGATCCGCCGCGACGGCGAATACGTGGACGTCGACGCGCGCGTGCACTGCTCTTCCGGCACCTACATCCGCTCGCTCGGTCGCGACCTCGGCGCCGCCCTCGGGGTCGGGGGCCATTTAATTGCCTTACGACGCTCCCGCGTCGGCTCCTTCGCCCTCACCGACGCACGCACCCTCGAGCAGCTCGAGGACGCCGCCGAGCTGTCCCTGAGCCTGGACGAGGCGCTGGTCCGCGCGTGGCCGGTGCTCGACGTGACGGCCGAAGAGTACGACGCGCTGGCCATGGGCAAGTGGCTGGAGCCGCGCGGGCTTGGGGGCGTGCACGCGGCGGTGGGCCCGGACGGGCGCGCGGTGGCACTGGTGAAAGAAAAGGGTAAGCGCTTGGCAACGGTGTTCGTGGCGCGCCCGTCGACGTTGTAGGGGTGCGGCCTAGGTGGCTGCGCGCCTGGCTCGGTCTCCGCTCCCGCGTTCAGGCCCCATCCCGCGGATCCAGCTAGTAAGACCCAGCTATCGGCCAAAATATGGCGATTAGCTGGATCCTTGTAGCTGGAAACAGGAGCCGGGGGCGGCTGGGGGCCGGCTGGGCGGGCAGAGGTCGGGCGGGCCAGTGCTGAGAGACGCCCGGCCACAACCCCGCCCAACTACCTCACGTAGGTGGCCGTGACCACGTAGCCGCAGCGCTCGACCCAGCGTCCCTCGAACAGCGGCACCGGGGCGGGGCGGGCCAACAGCTGGGAGGTGAAGGATCCGTCGGTGCGCAGCTCGATTTCGGCTTCGTCGAAGTCGAGCCAGCGCCGTGTCATCGGGTACCAGCACTTATAGGTGGCTTCCTTGGCGCAGAACAGCAGGCGATCGGCCCACCTGTAGCCGTCCGACTGCAGGCGCTGCACCATCGCCATCTCGGTTTCGCTGGCGATGGAATGCAGCACCCCGTCCGGGAGCGGCTCGGCCGGCTCGGCGTCTAGGCCCATGGAGCGCACGTGCCGGGTGGAGGCTGCCACGGCGGCGCGCAGTCCGTCGGTATGTGTGAGCGAACCGGTGAAGCCCTCCGGCCACAGCGGCATGCCCCGCTCCCCGCGCAAGATGGCCCCGGCCGATTCCACGCCGAGTTCGCGCAGTGCTTGGTGGGCGCACCAGCGGGCATCGCCGAATTCGCCCTTGCGCACGTCCACGGCGGCGCTGACCTCCTTGCGCTCGTCGGGGTGCAGGTCCTCGTAGCGGGTCAGGTCGACGGCGTCGGTTTCGTCATCCGTCAGGTAGAACACGCAGCGTGCCTCGGGAGGGAACAGCGCAACGTCTTGCATCACTGCTCAACCTCCATGACCGGGTACGGGAACGGCTGCGCGGACGGGTGGCGCTCCCATTCACGCGGATAGCCGAGAGACGCTTCGATGTGCTCGATTCCGGCGACAGTTGTCACCCCCGGCATGTGCAGGTGACCGTACACGACCGCCTTCGCGTTGTAGCGCTGGGGCCAGGTTCGCGTGTGCCGGGTGCCGCACCACAGGGCGATGTCGGACCACTGCATGCGCTGGACCGGTTCCTGGACCAGCGGCCAGTGGTTGATCAGGATCGTGGGGCCGTTGATGCGGGAGAGCCGCTTGGTGGTGTACGCCAGCCGGTCCCAGCACCAGGCGCGGATGTCCACGAAGGGGGCGATTGCGACCTCGTCGGTCATCACCACGTTGTTCTCGTGCGCGGCGGCGAGCGCTTCTTCCACGGTGAGGTTGCGGGCGCGGAACGAGTAGTCGTAGAGGGTGAACAACGGGCAGATGGTCACCCCGCCGAAGACCGGGTAGCGGTCCTCCGGGGTGATCACGCCGATCGAGCGCATCGCCTGCACCAGCATCGTGTATTTCTCGCGTCCGCGGTGCCTGTCGGCGGAGCGGCAGAACAGCTCGTGGTTGCCGGGAACCCACACCACGGTGTGGAAGCGGTTGGCCAGATCCTCCATCACTTGGATGATCAGCTCCGGACGCTCGGCTACATCACCAGCGACGATGAGCCAATCTGAGGGGTCGGCCGGCTGGATTGCGTCAATTTTCGGGCCGTTGCGCTTCACCGCCGCGTGCAGGTCGCTGACGGCCCAGAGCGTGGTGGTCATTCCTCATTCTTACCATCCGCACCAGACACGGCCCACCGCATTGAGCGGAATCTCCACACCACGCCAACCAATCGCGCGACTACCTGGGCCAGCTGCCCGACCCAGATGCCGGCGAGCCCCCAGCCGAATGCGCCAGAGGCCAGGATGATCGGCAGCGCCACACCAAGCAGCGAAAACAGCGTGAGGTTGCGCAAGAACGCGGCGTCGGCGGCACCGAGGAGCACGCCGTCGAGAGCGAAGACCGCCCCTCCAACCAGGATCATCCCGATGAGCAGGAACCAGGGCACCCGGAGCGTATCTACGACTTCCGGGTCGGACGTGAAAATGCTCTGGATCGGCACAGCGAATACCGCGAACACGGCAGACAGCGCCACCGCGAAGATCATGGAGTATTTCAGCGCCTGTAGCCCAACGGCGCGCGCCTGCTGCGCTCCCCCGCGGCCCAGCGCGGAACCGGTCAGGGTCTGCGCCGCGATGGCCAGCGAGTCCAGCACGAGCGTGAGGAAGTTCCACAGCTGCAGCATGAGCTGGTGCGCCGCCAGCGCCACCACCCCGATCCGACCCGCGACAGACGCGGCGGCCAAAAGCGAAACCTGGAAGGACAACGAGCGCAAGATCAAATCCCGCCCTAACACCAGCTGGCGCTTGATCACGCTCCACCGTGGCGTCCAGCTGCCGCCATACCTGGCGTTTTCTCGCACCAGCACCACCACAAACAGCGCGGAGGTGATGCCCATGCCGATCACGTTCGAGACAGCCGAGCCGACCAGGCCGTAGCGCCCCACCAAGATCGGCAGCAGTATCGCGCCGGGGACCAGCCCGCACAATGTCAGGTAAAACGGCAGCTTCGTGTTCTGCACCCCGCGCATCCAGCCGTTGCCGGCCATGATCATCAGCGTCATCGGCACCGCGATGACCGCCACGCGCATCCATTGCGCCGCACGCACGCTCGTGTCGTAATCGTTGGCGAGTGCTTGGGCGAGGGGTTGCGCGAACAGCCCGACAATGAGCGCCAGCAGCGTGCCGACGCCTAAAGCCACCCACGTGGCTTGCACACCCTCAGCCACCGCTTTGTCGCGCCGCCCAGCGCCAAAAAATCGCGAGCTGCGCGCGGTGGTGCCGTAGGACAAAAACGTCAGCTGCGTCGTCACCGTCGATTGGATCGCGGCACCCGCGGCGAGTGCGGCGAGTTGGGCGGTGCCGAGGCGGCCCACCACTGCGGTGTCCAACAGCAGGTAGAGCGGGTTCGCCGCCAAAACACCGAGGGCAGGCAGGGCGAGCATCAGGATCTCGCGGCCCATCGAACGTTGTTTTGCTGGTTGCCTGTTACTCATCGGGCTCCGGGAACGCGTCGAGAAGCTTGCGGATGACCTCGTTGCGGGTGCCGGTGGCGGAGTAGCCTGCGGCCGCCCAGTGGCCGCCGCCGCCGAGCTGCTGCGCGACGGCGGAAACGTCCACCACCACCGAGCGAAGCGACATCGCCCAGTGTTTCGGCGCCTGTTCTTTGAGCACCACGCCGACATCGGTGCCTTCGAGCGAGCGGGCGTAATCGATGATGGACTCCACCGCCGTCTGGCTCATGCGCGAGTGGATCCCCGCAGGGATCGTCAACACCGCCACGGACAAGCCCTTCGTGGGCACAATCTGGGTTTTCGCCAGCACCTCGCCCATCAGCTGCATGTCCACCGGCCCCATGGTGTCCATCAGGTCGAGCGCGATCTGACGGGTGTCCAGCCCGTACTCCATGAGCTCAGCCGCGAAGACATGCATGCGCGGTGTGCCCCAGCGGAAGCTGCCCGTGTCCGTGACCAGTCCCGCGTACAGGCCGTAGGCGATGTCCGGGTCCAGCTCCACGTCGAGGTAGCCCAGCAGTTCGCGGACCATCACCGTGGTGGATTCGCTCTCCACAATGACGTTCATGCCGCCGAAGCCGGGGTTGGTGTTGTGGTGGTCGATCACGATGACCCGCGAGGGGTCGTCCATGATCGCCGGCATGAGCGAGCCGGTGCGGTCCGCAGAGGCGCAGTCCACGGTGACCACGAGGCCGTCGTCAGGCAATGGCTCACCGTAAACTATGCGGTCCACGCCCGGGATGGTGCGCATGTTCGCCGAGTGCGGCAGCGGCTGGCCGATGTAGACCTGCACGTCCTTGCCCAGCTTCTCCAGACCAAACGCCAGCGCACAGGCAGAACCGATCGCGTCCGCGTCAGGCTTGATATGCGCGACCACCGAAATC
>NZ_KV835934.1:93358-120636 GCF_001838175.1 Corynebacterium sp. HMSC034A01
TTGATATGCGCGACCACCGAAATCTTCCCGGCTGCGCGCACACGGGAGGCGGCGGCCTTGAACTGCGCCGCCGCCTCCGGGAGGTATACCGGTGGCGTGTTAGACATCGTCACCTGTGCGCTTGTAGGGGTCGCTCTCGCCCGCCGGCTTTGCGTTCGCGCGCAGTTTCGCCAGCTCCTCATCGCGGGCGCGGGCCCGGTTGAGCAGCTCCTCCATGTGGGCGGAGGACTCTGGGACGGTGTCGCGCTCAAAGGAGATCGTCGGGGTAAAGCGCACGCTGAGCTGGTCGCCCACGATCTTGCGGATCTGCCCGCGGGCGCGGTGCAGCGCCTCGGCGGCCTGGTCGTAGTCGGGTTCGTCGTTGATGTCGCGGCCGCGCACCGTGTAGTAGATGGTTGCGTCGTGCAGGTCGCCGGTGACGCGGGTGTCGGTGACAGTGATCAGCTCCAGGCGCGGATCTTTGACTTCACGTTCGATCGCGGATGCGACGATCGTCTGAATCTGCTTTGCCAGGCGCTGTGCGCGAGGGTTGTCAGCCATGCTCAACTCCTTTGTCCGAAACTTTCAATAGTGTAACCCCCGCCCTGCGCAGGTTCGCGCGGAGCGGGGGTTGGCGTCGCTAAGCAATTGCTTTGCGACGGTAGTCACGCGGCAGAGCTAGTCGCGCGGGACCTCGACCATCTCGTAGGTCTGGATGATGTCGCCCACCTGGATATCCGGGTAGGACAGCACCATGCCGCACTCGTAGCCCTTGGCCACCTCGTTGACATCGTCCTTCTCGCGGCGCAGCGACTCGATGGTCGCGTCCGGGGTGATGACGTTGCCGTCGCGGACCAGGCGCAGCTTCGCGCCACGCTTGACCTTGCCTTCGGTGACCATGCAGCCGGCGATAAGGCCGACAGCGGAGGCCTTGAAGATCTGGCGGATCTCCGCCTCGCCCAGGTCGCGCTCCTCGTAGATCGGCTTGAGCATGCCCTTGAGAGCGTTCTCGACTTCCTCGATGGCCTGGTAGATCACCGAGTAGTAGCGGATTTCCACACCCTCGGCGTTGGCCTCCTCGGTGGCCTTGCCGTCGGCACGGACGTTGAAGCCGACGATGATCGCGTCCGACGCCGCTGCGAGAGTGACGTTGGTCTGGGTCACGGCACCGACGCCACGGTCGATGATGTTGACCTGCACCTCGTCGTCGACCTCGATCTTGAGCAGGGCCTCCTCCAGGGCTTCCACCGAACCGGCGTTGTCGCCCTTGAGGATGAGGTTGAGCTGGTTGCGTTCCTTGAGCGCCTGATCCAGGTTCTCCAGGGAGACACGCTTCTTCCGGCGGGCCTGCATCGCCGCACGCTGGCGGGCGTCGCGCTGCGCCGCGATCTGGCGGGCAACGCGGTCGTCCTCGACCACGAGCAGGTTGTCGCCCGGGCCGGGAACACCGTTGAGGCCCTGGACCTGGACCGGACGGGACGGGCCCGCCTCTTCCACGTCGTCGCCCCACTCGTCGACCATGCGGCGCACGCGGCCGAAGTTGCCGCCGACGACGATGGAGTCGCCGACACGCAGGGTGCCGCGCTGCACGATGACGGTGGAGACCGGGCCGCGGCCACGGTCCAGGTGGGACTCGATGGCCACACCCTGGGCGTCCATGTCCGGGTTCGCCGTCAGCTCGAGAGCAGCGTCCGCGGTGAGCAGCACTGCCTCGAGCAGGTCGTCGATGCCGGTGCCCTGCTTCGCGGAGATGTCGATGAACATCGTGTCGCCGCCGTACTCTTCCGGCACCAGGCCGTACTCAGTGAGCTGGCCGCGGATCTTGTCCGGCTGAGCCTCCGGCTTATCCACCTTGTTCACCGCAACCACGATCGGCAGCTCCGCCGCCTTGGCGTGGTTGATCGCCTCGACCGTCTGCGGCATCACGCCGTCGTCCGCCGCCACGACCAGGATGGCCAAGTCCGTGGACTTGGCGCCGCGGGCACGCATGGCGGTAAACGCCTCGTGGCCCGGGGTATCCAGGAACGTGATCTTGCGCGGCTGGTCTTCCAAGGTGACCTCGGTCTGGTACGCGCCGATGCCCTGGGTAATGCCGCCGGCCTCGCCGCGGCCCACATTTGCCTTGCGGATCGAGTCCAGAAGACGGGTCTTACCGTGGTCGACGTGGCCCATGACGGAGACCACTGGCGGGCGGTGCTCAAGCGCCTCTTCGCCGCCTTCGTCCTCGCCGAACTGCAGGTCGAAGGACTCGAGCAGCTCGCGGTCCTCGTCCTCAGGCGAGACGATCTGCACCTCGTAGTTGATCTCGGCGCCGAGCAGCTGCAGCGTGTCCTCGGACACGGACTGCGTCGCCGTCACCATCTCACCCAGGTTAAACAGCGCCTGCACCAGCGACGACGCATCGGTGTTGATCTTCTCCGCCAGGTCGGACAGGGTCGCACCTTGGCGCAGGCGGACGGTCTTGCCGCCGCCGTCGGGGAGACGAACGCCACCGATGACGTTCGGCTTGTGCATCTCCTCGTATTCAGCCCTCTTCTGGCCCTTGGACTTGCGGCGCTTGCCGGGTGCACCACCCGGACGGCCGAATGCGCCTGCGGTGCCGCCGCGACGGCCGCCGCGACCGCGGAAACCGCCACCCGGTCCACCGAAGCGTGGGCCACCCGGGCCGCCGCCACGGCCACGACCGCCACCGCGACCACGGCCACCCGGGGCGGCCGCCTTCGACGGCATCTGTGTCGGGGACGGACCTGCAGGCATGTCCGCCGGGGATGGACGGGAGCCGCCGCCCTGACGTGCGCCGCCAGGACGCGGGCCGCCCTGGCCCTGGCCGGGACGGCCGCCACCCGGACGGCCACCACCCGGACGCGGCGGACGCTGACCGCCGCCGGAGTTGGACGAGAACGGATTGTTCGCTACACGCGGACGGCCCGGCTTCGGCACCGGACGCGGCATAGCGCCCGGGGTCGGCGCGCCGCCCTTCGCGCCCGGCTTCGGTGCACCAGGCTTGGGCGCACCGGGCTTCGGTGCACCGGGTTTAGCGGCACCGGGCTTGGCGGCCGCGGGCTTGGGCGCACCCGGTTTCGGGGCACCCGGCTTCGCAGCCGCAGGCTTCGGCACACCAGGCTTCGGGGCACCCGGCTTCGCAGCCGCGGGCTTGGGCGCACCGGGCTTCGGGGTACCAGCCCCCGGAGCCGGCTTATCGCCCGCCGGCTTCGCCTGCGCAGCTGCGCCGGGCTTCGGGGAGGCAGGCTTCGGAGCCGCTGCCTTCGCACGGTTCTGGCCCGGCTTCTTCAGCGGCGGCTTCTTCGGCGCAGACTCGGCCTTCTTCTCGTCGGCAGCGTCGTCGCCGCCGGCCTGCTTGGCGTAGTGCGCCTTCATCTTCTTCACGACGGGCGGCTCGATAGTCGACGACGCCGTCTTCACAAACTCGCCCTGCTCCTTGAGCGTGGCAAGCAGTTCCTTACTTGTTACGCCGAGCTGTTTCGCCAACTCATGAACGCGTAGCTTTCCGGACACGTATCTCCTCTTCGTTGTTGCTAGGAGCAGTGCCCTTCCGGCTACCTGCCCCTAGACGTGGTCAGTGACATTCATCGCTGATGCTGCTTCATCGTTGCGTACTCATCAGTGTTCAGTCTTTCCTTTTTCGTCTGGGTCGTTTACCTCGTCGCAATTGCTTTGCGACGACGCAAGGTACGTACGTACATGACCTAGGTCCACCGCAGTGGACAGACGGAGCGCCCGCCCGAAGGCACGGCGTTGTTCCGCCAGCTCGACCGCATCCATAGAGGGCGTGATCCACGCTCCCCGACCAGGAAGTTTCCTGCCCGGGTCTGCGAGCACCCGCCCTGGCACGTCCGGATCGGCAACGACCCGCAGCAGCTGGGTATCCGGCTGCGCGGTGCGGGTGGCGATGCAGGTTCGGGTGCGGATCGGCTGCTTACGAGCAACACCCATCCGCGTCCCTTCCTTTCTCGCACGATCGTCGTCGCCGCACCTGAACGTGCGGACACAAAAGCCGTATAACACTGTACGCCAAAACCCGCTGGATCTATATTTCCAGCGGGTTTCCTGGTTACAGCGGTGTAATTCCCTACAAACTACTCGGCCGCGTCCGCGTCGGAGCGGATGTCGATCTTCCAACCCGTCAGACGCGCCGCGAGACGAGCGTTCTGACCTTCCTTGCCGATAGCCAGCGACAGCTGGTAATCCGGCACCGTCACGCGGGCCGCCTGTGCCTCGAGGTCCAGCACCTCGACGGAGACAACCTTGGACGGGGCCAGGGAATTGCCGACGTACTTGGCGGGGTCCTCATCCCAGTCGATGATGTCGATCTTCTCACCGCCGAGTTCGGACATGATGTTGGTCACTCGCGCGCCACGGGGGCCGATGCAGGCACCCTTGGCGTTGACGCCCTTGACGGTTGCGCGCACCGCAACCTTAGAGCGGTGGCCCGCCTCGCGGGCGATGCCGACAATCTCCACGGAGCCGTCCGCGACCTCAGGCACCTCGAGCGCGAACAGGCCGCGCACAAGTTCCGGGTGCGTGCGCGACAGGTTGACCTGCACACGCTTGTCGCCCTTGTTCACGCCCACAACGTAGGCCTTGATGCGGTCGCCGTGCTTGAGCTTTTCGCCCGGGATCTTCTCCGCTGGCAGCAGGATGCCGTCCTGCGGGTCTGCCTCGGTGCCCAGCTGGACGATGTTCAGCCCACGGGCCTCCGCCTGCGCGTCGCGCTGCACGATGCCGGAGACCGCCTGGCCCTCGAAACCGGAGTACTCGTCGTAGACGCGGCCGGCTTCCGCCTGGCGCAGGCGGCCCTTGATGGCGTCGCGCACGGCGACGGAGCCGATGCGCGAAAAGTTCACCGGGGTGTCGTCGTACTCGGAGACAACCTCCCCTTCGGCATCCAGTTCGCTGACAATCACGGCCACATCGCCGGTTTCAGTGTCGATGTCGACGCGCGCCTTAGTGCTGTCCTCCCCCTTGGCAGCGGCGTCATCCTCCTTGAACTCGCGGTAGGAAAACAGCAGCGCGTTCGCGATGGTCGCCAGCAAATCCTCCATGGCGATCCCCTGCTGTTCCTCGATCGCCTTCAGCGCGTTCAAGTCAATATTCACTTGTGTTCCTTTCCTTCCGCCGCAGCGGCCTCAAGCTCTTCAAACGCCCGATCCGCCAGCTCCGTTTCGGCTGCCGGCGGGGCATTGAACTCAATTTCTACCACTGCTCCCGACAATTCAGAAACCGGCGAAACGCGAACCTCCTCCCCCTTTTTCGTCGCACGTACCAGCGCCACCTGAGTCTCCTCCGCGTTTATCGGCCCCACACGCCACTTCTCCCCGCCCACCTTGACCTTGCGGCCGCGGTTGCGGCGGAAGTGCCGCGCCTCGGTCAACGGCAGGTCCACGCCCGGGGTGGTCAGCTCCAGGGTGTAACCCGCGCCGAAGCTGACCTCACCGCGTTCCTCGGCGTCGTCGAAAAGCGTGGAAAGCTCCTTGGACACTTCCTCGAGGTCATCGAGCGTCGGGTGCTCATCCGAATCCAGGGCGATGACCACCTGCGACTTCTTGCCCGCCTTGACCGTGCGGATCTTCTCAATGTCCATGCCGTAGGTGCGCGCAACCGGTTCAACCATGCGCTCGATTGCCTCGTTCGTGGGAAAAGCCATGCCGACCAACCTAGCGTGTAACGTGCAGCGCGTGAAGAAACTCCTCCTGCTGCCCGCCGCCGCGCTCTTGCTCACCAGTTGCACCGTGATGGACGTGGTGGGGCCGCGCGCCAACGGCGAGATCATGGCGCTGGCGAAGCAGGCCTCCGCCGACTGGGTTTTCGGGGACCCTGCGCAGGAGCAGTGGCGCGAGATGCGCAAGAAGCAGAGCGAGGAGCTGAAGAACGAGGCGCTTCGTTTGTGCGGGCTGGACGCGCAGGGGCAAACGCCCGCCTCGTGCGACGTCAGCTACGGCGACACCGACCTGCCCGCCGAAGGTAATGCGGAGGCGGTGCTCGAGCACACCGTTGCCGCCGCCGACAAGGTGCCTACGGAGTCCGTGGACCTCATCGTCGCCCAGGCTATCGACGTGCTCACGCTCTCCCCCGTCGACCTCGAGCCTGTCACCGAGACTGTGTCGGACGCCGCGGACACGGAAACGGCCCGCGACATGCTCGTCCGGGAGAACGCCGTCTACTACGGGCTGGGTCTCGCGCTCTCCTACGCCGACTCTGACCTCCGCGAGCGCATCGGCGTGCTGCGCGAGGCGTCCCACGAGCGCACCGCGGCACTGACCCGCGTGCTGGATGTCGCCGACGGCGAGGCGTTGGTTCCCGCCGCCGGCTACGAGTTCGCCGAGGGCTACACCGAGCCCACGAACGCAGAGGAGGCCGCCCAGCTGGTCAACACCATGCAGAGCGACCTGGTCAAACAATGGCGCTACGCCGCCGCCCACGCTGAGTCCGCGGTCTGGCGCGAGGACGCCATCAGGCTGGCCGCCCACGGCCAGCGGGTCTAGCCGAGGCGCTCGGCGACGAGCTCCTGGACCTTCTCCACGATCTCGTCGGCCGGGACCTCCAGCGTCTCGCCGCCGCGGATGCGCAGCTCGACAATGCCGTCGGCGAACGCGCGGCCGAGGATGACAATGAACGGCATGCCGAGCAGTTCGGCGTCCTTGAACTTCACGCCCGGGGACACCTTCGGCCGGTCGTCGAAAAGCACCTCGAGCCCGGCGTCAGACAGCTCGGCGGCGATGCGGTCGCCCGCCTCGAGGGCTGCGGCGTCCTTGTTCGCCACCGCGACGTGCACCTGGAACGGGGCAATCTCCACCGGCCAGACCAGACCCTTGTCGTCGTGGCGCTGCTCCGCAACCACGGCGAGCATGCGGGAAATGCCGATGCCGTAGGAGCCCATGGTGGGCACGGCGCGCTTGCCGTTTTCGTCCAGGATCTGCACGTCCATTGCCTCGGTGTACTTGCGGCCGAGCTGGAAGATGTGGCCCAGCTCGATGCCGCGGGCGAGCTCGACGGTGCCGTTGCCGGACGGCGACGGGTCACCGGCCTTGATCTCGGCGGCCTCGATGTAGCCGTCGACGGTGAAGTCGCGGCCGGCGACCAGGCCAACCACGTGCCGCTGCGGAGCGTCTGCGCCGGTGATCCAGGCGGTGCCGTCCACCACGCGCGGGTCCGCCAGCAGCCGCACGCCGTTGGCAGCAAGCGCGCGGGGGCCGACGTAGCCCTTGACCAAAAAGTCGCTCTTGGCAAAGTCCTCGTCGCTGGCCAGCTCGAAGGTCGCCGGCTCAAGCGATGCTTCGAGGCGCTTCTCGTCCAGCTCGCGGTCGCCCGGGATCAGCACACCGACCAGCTGCGGCCCCACCGGCTCGCCGTTGTCATCTACCTGACGCGGGTCGTTGACCTTCACCATCATGCACTTGAGGGTGTCGGCGGCTTCGGCGGAGCGCCCGTCGATAAGCACGCCAGCCCCCTGCGCCCATTCCACGAGCGCCGCGATGGTCTCGGACGCGGGTGTATCGTGCTCGACCGCCTCCGGCAGGCCTTCGAAGGAACGCGGCTCGGACGCGACGGTGGTCACGGCCTCGACATTCGCGGCGTAATCGCCCGCGGTGGAGACGACGAAGGTGTCCTCGCCGTTGTCGGAGTACGCGAGGAACTCCTCGGACGCGGAACCGCCCATGGCGCCAGAGGTTGCCTTGCAGATCTCGTAGCGCAGGCCCACGCGGTCAAAGATGCGCTGGTAGGCGGCGCGGTGGTTGGCGTAAGACTGGTCCAGACCCTCATCGGACATGTCGAAGGAGTAGCTGTCCTTCATCACAAACTCGCGCCCGCGCAGGATGCCGGCGCGGGGACGCGCCTCGTCGCGGTACTTCGTCTGGATCTGGTACAGCGTGACCGGGAAGTCCTTGTAGGAGGAGTACAGGTCCTTCACCGCGGTGGTGAACATCTCCTCGTGCGTGGGACCGAGCAGCATGTCCGCACCCTTGCGGTCCTTCAGGCGGAACAGGTCGTCGCCGTATTCGGTCCAGCGGTTGGTGGCCTCGTACGGCTCGCGCGGCAGCAGCGCCGGGAAGAGCAGCTCCTGGCCGCCCATGGCGTCCATCTCCTCACGCACAACGCCTTCGATCTTGCGCAGCGCGCGCAGGCCAAGCGGCAGCCAGGAGTACACGCCCGGCGCGGCGCGGCGCACATAGCCTGCGCGTACCAGCAGCTTGTGGCTGGGCACCTCGGCGTCGGCGGGATCTTCGCGCAGTGTGCGCAGGAACAGCGTGGACAGGCGTGTAATCATGGTTTGGCAGTTTACCGCTAGGGTTATGCGCATGCTGATCGTGCTCCCGCCTTCTGAGACCAAAGCGCCCGGCGGCACCGACGCGGCCATGTCGCTGTCGTTTCCTTCCCTCGACGCCGTGCGCACATCGCTTATCGACGTCCTCACGGCCACCGACGTGGACACCCAAATGCGTGAGCTGAAAATCCCCGCCGGCAAGCGCGCGGAGGCCGAGGAGAACTTGAGTTTGCGCACCGCGCCGGTGATGCCGGCGATCGAGCGCTACACCGGGGTGCTCTACGACGCCCTCGACGCGTCGACCCTGTCTGATGCAGCCCTGGCACGCCTGGCCGTGGGCTCCGCGCTGTTCGGGGTGGTGCGCGCGGGCGACCTGATCCCCCGCTACCGGGTTTCCGGCGGCTCCAAGGTCGGCGGGAAGACGATGAAGGCGTGGTGGGGCACCCTGGTCAGCGATGCGCTCAGTGAACAGGGATTCGTGGTGGACATGCGCTCCGGCGCCTACCAGCAGCTCGGGCCGGTGCCGGGAGCGCTGACGGTGCGCGTGGAGCAGGCCGACACGGGCAAGGTGGTCAGCCACTTCAACAAGCAGTACAAGGGCGAGCTGGCCCGCGCGCTGGCGCCTCACGACGCCACGTGCGCCGAAGACTTCGTCGACATCGCTTCCGCCGCCGGCTTCGACGTTTCGGTCGACGGCACGCTGCTCACGATGCGGGTGTAGTCATGGCTTCCAACTACCGCCGCTACGGCCTGGCCGCGCTGATCTACGCCGTCGGATTCGCCTACATCCTGCTGCGCTGGGACGCGATCCCCGACCCGGTCACGGTGCACATCGGCCCCACCGGCGAGGCGGACGGCTTCGCGCCGAAGACGCTGCTCAGCACGACGCTGCTAATGATCGTCGGTGTCGTGTTATCAGCGGTGATGCCGCTGTTTCTGCCGCCGAGATCGCTTGCCCGGCACACCGTCAAGGTCCCGGCCGAGGGCGCGTTGCCGTTTTCGGAGACGGCGGCCCGGCGCGTCGAGAAGCTTTGCGACGCCTCCGCAGACGTCGTCTCCAAAATAGTCCTCGCGATGGCCGCACTGTTCGCAGTGATGAACATTGCCATGGTGGTGCCCGACGTGAGTCTGCCGTTCTGGCTGGTGATCGCGCTCTGGATCGGCTTCACCGTCTACGTAGTGGTGATCGCGGTGCGGATGACCTCTGCGAAGGACGGCATCGAACCGGACGCGGAGGAGCAGTCGCGCAACGAACAGCTGCGCTACCAGGGCGGCATGGGCACCTACTCTGCGCCGAACGACCCGATGGCCGCCTCGGTGCTACCGTCGAACCCGGGCAAAATCGCGGTGAACACCGCGCACGAGCCGGGCAAGCGCTACGTGCGGCGGGTGGTGGTCGGCATAGCTTTGATCCCCATAGTGTGCGTGGCGCTGTCTTTTGCGGTGTAGCTCGGTCCTGCGCTAACTCGCCGCCTTCTCAACCAACTCCGCTAAAGCGAGAAGCCGGCGCACATCAGCCACAAACTCATCTTCTCTGAACAACAAATCGACCGGCGATGGACGCAGTAGCTTGACGCCCGCCTTCAGCAGGTTCTTTTCACGGCGTCGTTCTTTCCGCAGCGTCTCGTCGGTGGGATTGAACGTCACACCGTCGTATTTGTAGTCGCCGTCTATCTCCGTCACGAACATCCCACGGCGAAGATCCACCTCATAGCCGGCAAACTTGCCGTTGACGATCCAGTGCTCCGCCACCCGCTCAATAAGAATCGCTCTTCCGTAGGACTCGAACGGCGAGCGCGAGTTGTTCACCGCAAACTTCACTACTTTCCGCAGCGTGTCAATGCCTCGCACCCTCCCCAGCTTCTCCATCTCGGCCTCGACCGTGTCTCTGTCCGCGTAGAACTTCAGTATCCAGTCCATGGCGACGAGCCCTTCCCGGAAACCATGTCGCAGCGCGATTTCGAACGCGGTGGTCAGCTCATCCGTGGCGCGGAGTGTGTCGAAGCGCCGGATTGTCGCTGGCCGTTTCCTTGCCCGGTGATAGACCGTGTTCGCCGGATGCTGTTTCTTCGGCGGCGCTTTGCCGTTTGGCAGAAGTAGCTCCACTGGCTCGTTGACCTCGGTCGTCACCACCCACATATCCAACGCCCTTGCAGCTGATCGCCCGGCCAACGCTGCTTTCCTGGCGGCTTTCCCCGCAGCGATGGCCTGGATCCACCGCCTCTCAAAAAACGCGAGCCCCGCGAAATCGGCCCGCGACATGCAGTGCTTCGATGACAGAATCACTGCACCTGCGTTGTCGTTGTCTTTATCCCGATGGCGTAGCTTGCGAACAATCTCTGCTTGTCTCCCCCGATCCATGCCGCGATCCTGACAGAGATTCACGCAAAATGAAATGACTCTCGCTCATCTGTGGATAACTCGCCGCCATTGTTATCCACAGCTCAGGTACTTGGGAACCTCCCCAGGCAAAAGACGATATCGGCATTTACCGTCCCGGCCCGACCGCGACCAGGTCTTTTACCGCCGCGTCGGACCTAAATGCCGATATCGGCGTTAACGCCGCCCCGTGACACCCGCCCCAGAGGTACCGTCGGCCTCATGACCGCCTCCTCCACCATCGACACCGCCCGCGCCCTTCTCGCCGACGCCTCGCACATCGAGGTCTTCACCGGTGCCGGCATGAGCGCCGACAGCGGCATCGCCACCTACCGCGATGCCCAGACCGGCCTGTGGGAGAACGTGGACCCGCAGGACATGGCGTCCATCGACGCGTGGCACGACGATCCCGACACCATGTTCGCCTGGTACCTCTGGCGCGCCCACCTCGCGCAGCAGGCGGAGCCGAACGCGGGCCACGTCGCCGTCGCCAAGTCGCCGATAACGACGGTGACCACCCAAAACATCGACAATCTCCACGAGCGCGCGGGTAGCAAAGACATCGTCCACCTGCACGGTTCACTGTTCGACTTTCGCTGCTCGCTTTGCGACGAGAACTTCGCCCAGCCCATCGACCTCCCCAAAGAACCCGTGGCAGCGATTACTCCCCCGTCCTGCCCGGAATGCGGCGGCCCGGTGCGCCCCGGCGTGGTCTGGTTCGGCGAAGCCTTGCCTGAAGTTGAGTGGAAGGAAGCGGAGCGCCGCATGCGCACCGCCGACGCGCTGGTGATCGTGGGCACCTCCGGCGTGGTCTACCCCGCCGCCGGCCTGCCGCTGATGGCGCACGCCCGCGAGATCCCCATCATCGAGGTCACCCCCATGCGCACGGACTTATCGCACCTGGCCGACGTGGTCATCGAGGACACCGCCGCAAACGCGCTGCCCGCCCTTCTGCCCTAGCGGCTGGCGCGGAGCACCGTGAAGGTCCTATCGCGCGCGACCTGCTCCACGGACGTGAAGCGGCGCTCCACCTCGCCGCGGTAGCGCAGGTGGGAATTGTGTACCAGGTACAGCGCCCCGCCAGGGGCGAGCAGACGCGCGGAGGCGTCGAGGAGGTGCTGCACTAGTGTGGCGTCGACGGTGGTGCCGTCGTGGAACGGCGGGTTCAGCGCGATCGTGTCGAAGGACGCATCCGGCAACCGGGATCCAGCGTCGTCCCACGTCGCCTCCAGCCCGATGGCGCGGGCGGACAGCACCGCATCGGCATCCGCGTCCGTGGCAACGCCGCCCAAGCCCCGGGTGACTGAACCGTTGCCGCAGCCCAGGTCGAGCAGGCGGCCGGGCTCGGCGGGCAGGCAGGAGCGAAGCAGCTCCCCGCCCCGGTCCGGTTTTGCGCCGGAGAAGACTCCGCCGACGGCGACGAGGCCGTCACTATGCACTGGCTCGTAGGCCACCTGGCGCAGCCTGGAGGCGACAAGGCAGCGGAACTTGCCGCGGCCGAGCGAGGCAGCAACGTCGTCGAACGACTCCGCCAACGTCGCGTTCATGCTGCGTGCGAGGTGCTTGTTGTTCGCGCCGAGCACGACACGCACGTCATCGAAGCCTGCGCCCGCGATAGAGCGCGCGAGGTAGTCCAGCCGCGCCAGGGACTTCGGCATCTCGCCGACCGCAACGGCAGACCCCGTCGCCCCGGCCAGGTACTCGTCCAAGCGCACGTCACCGGCTACCTCGGCCCCGAGCGACCGGGCCAGCTGGCTACGTGTGTAGTCCGCGTCGCAGAACACCACCGGCGCGCCCGCAGCGACCGCCGCACGGGTCAGGTCCAGGGTCGGATCGTGGCAGATGAGCACGGTCCTTTGACCACCCTCAGCCGCGCTGAACGCGACATCCCAGATCAAGCTATCCAGCGTGCGCAAGGCCTGCGACCTCCCCCACCACGTACACGGCCGGCGCGGCGACGCCCTCGGCTTCCACCACGTCGGCCAAGCTCGCCGCGGTGGCAAAATACACGCGCTGCGCGTCCGTCTCCCCTTCCTGGATCACGGCGGCGGGAGTGTCCCCGGACAACCCGGCCTCCACCAGCGCCGCCGTGATCTCCCGCACGTTGCGCACGCCCATGACCACCACGATCGTCCCGCCGACGCGGGCCAGCGCACCCCAGTCCACCAGCGACTTCTCGTGGCCGGGCGGCAGGTGCCCGGAGACCACCGTGAACGCGTGGGTGACCCCGCGCTGGGTCACCGGCACCGACGCCGCAGCCGGCACGGACACCGCAGAGGTCACGCCCGGCACCACCGAGCACTCCAGCCCGGCCGCCGCGCACGCCTGCAGCTCCTCGAAGCCGCGGCCGAACACGTACGGGTCGCCGCCTTTGAGCCGCACGACGTGCTTGCCGGTGCGCGCGTAGGCAACCAGCATCTCGTTGATGCGCTCCTGCGCCACCTGCTTCGCGTACGGCAACTTCGCCACGTCCACGACTTCCTTGCCGGTCAGGTCCAAGAAATTCTCCAGCTCAGCGGAGGGGCCGAGGTGGTCGGCGAGGATGACGTCGGCAGCCTCGAGTGCGCGCAGTCCGCGGATGGTCAGCAGGTCCCACGCGCCTGGGCCGCCGCCTACGAGTGTGATGTGGCCGGTAGTCATAGCCAATCAGTTTAGGGTGGAGCCATGAATCAACCCCAGCTCGCCCACACGCTCGCAGATGCCCTGCCGGAGCTCGCGCACACAGAGCCCGGCACGGAGTTTGAGAACCCGCAGCTTGTCGCGCTCAACGAGCCGCTTGCGGAGGAGCTCGGCCTCGACGTCGCGTGGCTGAAATCTGACGACGGCCTGAAATTCCTCTCCGGCGGCACAGGCGGCCACGCCATGGCATACGCGGCGCACCAATTCGGCCAGTTCGTGCCATTGCTTGGCGACGGCCGCGCCCTGCTCCTCGGTGACACCGCCGGGTATGAGATCCAGCTCAAGGGCTCAGGTCTGACCGCGTTTTCGCGCCCGGGCACGGACGGGGTGGGCGCGATCGGGCCGATGCTGCGCGAGCACCTCGTCTCCACGTTCATGCACGCGGTCGGCGTGCCCACCACCCGGTCGCTGGCCGTGCTGTCCACCGGCGGCACTGTGATCCGTCAAAACGGCGCGGTCCCAGGCGGCATTGTGGTTCGCGTGGCCAAGAGCCACCTGCGTGTGGGCACGGTGCAGTACGCGGCGACGAAATCGGAGGAGCTGACCCAAAAGGTCGTCGCTGCCGCGGGCTTCTCAGACGCCGAGGAGATGCTGCGCACCGTCACCGGCCGCCAATTCGACCTGGTGGCGCACTGGATGCGCCTGGGTTTCGTCCACGGGGTGATGAACACCGACAACGTGGCGCTGTCGGGCGAGACCCTCGATTACGGCCCGTGTGCGTTCACCGAGCGTTTCGACGGCACCGCGAGCTTCTCCTCCATCGACCGGCAGGGCCGCTACGCGTTTGGCAACCAGCCCAACATCATCGCCTGGAACATGGCGCGGCTGGCGGAGGCTCTCTACCCGCTGCTGGGCGCGGAGAAGGTCGACGCCTACGTCAAGACTGTCCAGCCAACCTGGGACGAGGCCTGGGCGAAGTGGATCGGCGGCGACCACGACGGGCTGAACGCGGCCGCCGACATCACCACCTACAACCGCGAGCACGGCATGAACGGCGCGACAGGGCCGATCTTCATCCCCCGCAATCACATGCTGCAGGAGGCTATCAACGCCGCCGAGCTCCGCGGCGACTACACCGCGTACAACGAGCTGCTCGCCGCGGTGAGTGATCCGTACAACGAAAAGGCCGGGCCCGAATGGATGGCCCGGCCTGAGGGGCAGCTGCCCTACGTCACCTTCTGCGGGACGTAAAAAGCACTGCTACAGCGCGTTTTCGCCCGTGTCCAGCTTGAGCGTCTTCTGCGTCCACGCCCACTGCTCGTCGTAGGCGTCCTTGTCGCGCTTGAGCGACTTGCCGTAGGTGGGGAACATCTCGTGCAGCTTGTCGGCCCAGTCGATCATGTGCTCGCCGAAGCAGCGCTCCAGCAGCTCGATCATGGCGGCCGGGGTGATGGATGCACCCGGGGATGCGCCGAGCACGCCGGCGATGGTGCCGTTCTGGTCGTTGACCAGGGCGGTGCCGAACTCCAGGGAGCCGAAGCGCGGGGCGGCGGCCGGCTTGATCACCTGCACGCGCTGGCCGGCGACCACGACTTCCCAGTCCTTGCCGTCTGCTGCCGGGTAGTACTCGTGCAGCATGTCCACCTTGCCGTCGAAGTCGCGGAAGACTTCCTGCACCAGGTACTTCACCAGCGCGATGTTGGTGGCGCCGACGCCCAGGTAGGACGGGATGTTGTCCAGGCGGATGGACTTGAACAGGTCCAGGTAGGAGCCTTCCTTGAGGAACTTCGGGCTCCAGCCGCCGTAGGGGCCGAACAGGAGGGATTCCTTGCCGTCCACGACGCGCAGGTCCAGGTGCGGCACGGACATCGGCGGGGCGCCGACCTTGGCCTTGCCGTAGACCTTGGCCTTGTGCTGCTGCACCAGTTCCTGGTTGTCGGTCTTGAGCCACATGCCGGAGATCGGGAAGCCGGCGTAGCCGTGGACCTCGGGCACGCCGGCCTTGCGCAGCAGGTCGAGTGCGTAGCCGCCGGCGCCGACGAAGACGAAGCGGGCGCGCACAACCTGCTTGTCGCCGGTGTGGACGTTTTTGACGGTGACCTTCCAGAAGTTGCCTTCGCGCTTGATGTTGGTCACTTCGCGGCCGTAGCGGATCTCGGTGCCGTTGTTCTTGGCGGCGTCGAGGAACTGCTCGGTCAGGGAGCCGTAGTTGATGTCGGTGCCGGCGTCGGTCCAGGAGATGGCCACCGGCTCGGCGTCGAAGTCGCGGCCCTGAGACATCAGCGGCAGCTTCTCCGCGAAGGTCTCGCGGTCGTCCGCGAACTGCATGTTGGGGAACATGTGGTTTGCAGAGAGCTTGTCGTAGCGCTTGCGCAGGTAGTTGATCTGGTCTTCGCCCTGGGCGAACGACACGTGCGGCACGGGGTTGATGAAGGCGCGCGGGTCGGTCAGCACACCGTTTTCCACCTGGTAGGACCAGAACTGGCGCGACAGCTGGAACTTCTCGTTGATGTTCATCGCCTTGGAGACATCAATGCGGCCCTTCTTCTCGGGCGTGTAGTTCAGCTCGCACAGCGCAGAGTGGCCGGTGCCGGCGTTGTTGAACGGGTAGGAGGACTCCTCGGCAGGCCCGTCAAGCCGCTCGAAAATCATCTGGGACCAGTCGGGTTCCAGCTCGTGCAGCATCGAGCACAGTGTGGCGCTCATGATGCCGGCGCCGACGTGCAGGATGTCCACCTCGTCCGCGTACTTCTTACCACCGTTGTCAGACATGCGTAGTCATCCTTTGATGTTTATCGACTTTTGGGAGTGGTGACTATATTACGTCCCCTTCATTGCCAAGGTGCAAAGGCTTGTCGACGACCACAGGTCCGAACCGTCCGCAGAAAAGTATCATCGGCCGCATGAACAAGCTTGATTGGCAACCTGACCCGCTTGGCGACGGATTCGAGCAGGCAGTGCTCCCCCAAGGCAAGGACCCGGACAGCCGAACTCGCGTGGATGCGGTGCTGGTGCGGGATGTACGCGCGTCGCAAAGCACAACGCCCCAGAAGCCCGCCGTGCTGTGGGTGCACGGCATGTCCGACTACTTCTTCCAGGCCCACGTCGCCGACGAGTTCACCCGGCACGGGTACCCGTTTTACGCGCTGGACCTGCGGCGCTGCGGGCGCGCGCTGAAGAAGGGCCAGCGCGCGCACTTCACACTTTCCATGAGCCGGTATTTCCCCGAGCTCACCCAGGCGCTGGAGATTCTTGCGGCGGAGCACGGCTCGGTGGTGGTGCTGGCGCATTCCACCGGCGGGCTGATTGTGCCGCTGTGGGCGGACCAGCTGCGCCGCGAGCAGCCCGCGGAGCATCAAAAGCTCGCCGGGGTGGTCCTGAACAGCCCGTGGCTGGACATGCAGTTTCCGAAGTGGCAGGTGGCAGTGCTTAAACCGCTCCTCAACGTCTTCGGGACGATGTTCCCCTCGCTGCCGCTGTTGCAGCGCGGTGAGGGCACGTACGGCAAGTCCATCCATAGGGACTTCCACGGCGAGTGGGAGTTCAACACCGAATGGAAGCCGATTGACGGGCACCGCAAGTACCTGGGATGGATCCGCGCGGTGATCAAGGGGCAGGAACAGATCCACGCCGGACACGTTGATACTGGTGTGCCGACGCTGACGCTGTGCTCGTCGCATTCGTACCTTGGCGAGGACTACTCCCCCGCCGCGGACACCGCCGACACGGTGCTCGACGTCGACCAGATCCAGCGCTGGGCACCGACGCTTTCTAACAACGCAAGCGTGCAGGTCGTCGACGGCGCACGGCACGACGTGTTCCTCTCCGAACGCCACGCCCGAGAGGCCGCGTTCAAGGCCGTTTTCAAGTGGTTAGACGGCCAGGATTTTGCCCAGTAACGTCAATACGCAACACACACATATATATAGAGGAGAAAACCATGCCCGCTCACGACAGCAATTTGCAGGACGCCACACGCTACGACCTGATCATTGTGGGAACGGGTTCGGGCAACTCTATCCTCACTCCCGACTTCGACGACAAGAACGTCGCGATTGTGGAGAAAGGCGCGTTCGGGGGCACGTGCTTAAACGTCGGCTGCATCCCCACCAAGATGTACGTGCTTGCCGCGGAGCAGGCGTACGCGGCGCGCGAGGCCGGAAAGCTCGGCATCGATCTTGAGTACAAGGGCGCAGACTGGCCCGGGATCGTCGAGCGCGTCTTCGACAACCGCATCGACCTGATTGCCAAAGGCGGTGAGGATTACCGCCGCAACGGCTGCCCCAACGTCACCGTCTACGACGTGGAGGCGTCCTTCGTCGGCCCGAAGACGCTGAAGACTGGCCGCGGCGGGACCGAAGAGCTCATCACCGCCGATACGATCATCCTCGCCGCCGGCGCCCGCGCGTTCATCCCTGACTGGGCGCACGACGTCACCTTCCACACCAACGAGGACATCATGCGGCTTAAGCGCCAGCCGAAGTCGCTGACCATCGTCGGCGGCGGCTTCATCGCCATGGAGTTTGCGCACGTCTTTGACGCCCTGGGCACCGAGGTGACCATCATCAGCCGCTCGCAGCTGCTTCGACAGCTGGATCCGGACCTCGCAGAGCCGTTCAACAAGCTCGCCGCCGAGCGCTACACCGTCCACATGGGCCGCACGGTCACTTCCGCCGCCGAGGACAGCGAGGGTGTCACGCTCACGCTTGACGACGGCACCACGGTCACCACCGAATCCCTCCTCATCGCCACGGGCCGTATCCCCAACAGCGACACACTCAATGTCGCCGCCGCTGGCATTGAAACGCACGAAAACGGACGCGTCGCCGTCGACAAGTTCGGCCGCACCTCCGTGGACGGCGTGTGGTCGCTCGGAGACCTTTCCTCCCCGTACCAACTCAAGCACGTGGCGAACGCGGAGCAGCGCGCGGTGACGCACAACGTACTTCAAGCTTGGGCCGGCGAAAGTGGCTCGGCCATGGTGCCGATGCCGCACGATCACGTCCCGTCGGCGATCTTCACCCACCCGCAGATCGCCACAGTGGGAATGACCGAACAGCAAGCTGTGGACGCCGGCTTCGACGTCACTGTGAAGGTGCAGAACTACGGCGACGTGGCCTACGGGTGGGGTCTGGAGGACTCTACCGGCGTGGTGAAGCTGGTGGCCGACCGGAAGACCGGCCAGCTTTTGGGCGCGCATTACATGGGCCCGCAAGCCTCCACGCTGATCCAGCAAATGATCACTGTGCTCGCATATGGGCTGGACTTGCGGGACTTCCCGCGCTCCCAGTACTGGATCCACCCGTCCCTGGCAGAGGTGACCGAAAACGCGATCCTCGGCCTCGACCTGACATTCAAAGAAGTCTAAACCTCTGCTTCACCCCTCTTTCGGGGGAACAGCTGAATAGACACGACCTTTTCGACACATCTGCCGAAAAGAGCACGTGAGAGATATTTGAATTGCCCCAACCTTTTCAGCTAATGCCAAGCTTTCCAACCTTTGGTTGAACTTTTGAAAAAATTTAGGCGCCAACTTGCATACCGCTGGAAGTGTTCGGCTATTGTCAGTGCAGACACCGGGACCGAGCCCACCGGGCTTGCTATCGGTCCTAGGAGCTCAATGCCCCTGGGATTCTTTGAATTCCACCCGGACGTCGTGCAAGAACTATCAGAGAAGGATTTCGTTTCATGCGTAATTTCCGTAAGGCAGCCCTCGCCGGCGCAACCGCCGTCGCTGTGGCATTCGGCTCCACCGCAGTCGCAACCGCCGAGACCACTGAGGACAGCACCGCGGCAGAGAACACCTACGTCGCACCGTCCCGTCCGGTTGAGGCCAAGGACGGCAAGGACGGCGTAGAGCCGGCTTCCTCCCAGAAGATCACCCACTCCGAGTGGCTCCAGTTCCGCGACGAGAACGGCAACCTGCGCGGCACCGACGGTCAGGCAATCTTCGGTGAGAAGGACAACTTCGACGCACAGCCGCGTTACGCCAAGCTTGCGTACGGCGCGACCATCTTCACCGCTGTCTCCGCACTCGTCGGCCTCATCGTTGGCCCGCTGTACAACTTCTTCGTTCACGGCGAATTCAACTTCTAAGACCGCGGACTTCCGCAAACCAATTCCACTCACATTTCGAAAGAAGGAAAACGATGCGTAACTTCCGCACCGCTGCAGTTGCTTCCGCAACCGCTCTGACCGTCCTCGCTGGCGGCACCGCAATCGCGTCCGCTGAGGATGCTCAGAACGAGACCACCTCCAAGGACAAGGCCGTCGTCTTCGTCGGCAAGCAGGAGGGTGACAAGGACTTCGGTAAGGTCGTCAGCGACGGCACCAAGGGCCTGTTCGACGGCAAGGGTTCTTCCCAGTACTTTGATGACAAGGACAAGGAGTTCTACCCGACCGACGCTTTCGGCAACAAGACCAACAAGGAAGACGTTCCGCAGTGGGCTCGCTACTGGATCGACGGCTCCATCGTCGCTGCCATCGGCGCCCTGGTTGGCCTCGTCATCGCTGGCTTCAACTTCGCCTTCTACAACGGCTGGATCCAGCACCCGCTCTCCCGCTAAGCAATAGCGCTTGAGCTAGGAGGTTGAAACCCCGTCGCTGTTTGCGACGGGGTTTCGTTCTGTCTACGGGTGGACCGTAGACGTAAAGCGGGCCCGCACTGAAATGTTCCGTGCGGGCCCGTTTCAGATTCTTATGCGGTCTACTCCCCCAGCATATGCTGCCCGGCGGCGACGTCCGCGTCCGGGATGGTGAGGATTTCGTTGCCGTCGTCGGTGATCACGATGGTGTGCTCGAACTGGGCGGTGTACTCGCCGTCGACGTTCTGCACTGTCCAGCCGTCGTCCCACACTCGGTACGGCAGCTCGCCCAGGTTGATCATCGGTTCGATCGTCAGCGTCATGCCTGGCTCGAGGACGTCCGTGTAGGCGTCGGAATCGTAGTGCAGCACCACGAGCCCGTTGTGGAAGGTAGTGCCCACGCCGTGGCCGGTGAAGTCGGTGACCACGTTGTAGCCGAAGCGCTTGGCGTATGACTCGATCACGCGCCCGATCACGTTGATCTGGCGGCCGGGCTTCGCTGCCTTAATGCCGCGCATCATCGCCTGGTAAGTGCGGTCAACCAGGTCCTTGTGCTCCTGCGCCACCTCGCCTGCGAAGAAGGTGGCGTTGGTGTCGCCGTGCACTCCGTTTTTGTAGGCGGTGACGTCGATGTTGACGATGTCGCCCTCCTGGATCACCGTCGTGTCCGGGATGCCGTGGCAGACAATTTCGTTCAGGGAGATGCACGAGGACTTCGGGTACCCGCGGTAGCCCAGCGTGGACGGGTAGGCGCCGTGCTCGACCAGGTAGTCGTGGACGATGCCGTCAATCTCGTCTGTGGTTTTCCCGGGGGCTACAGCCGCACCTGCAAGCGCCAGTGCGTTCGCGGCGATCTTCGAGGCCTCGCGCATCGCCTCGATGGTCTCCGGGGTCTGGATGATCGGCTCGCCGACGTTCTCCTGAACCTCGTCCTTCCACGCGTACTCTGGGCGCTCAATGCTCTTTGGCACCTTGCGCTCTGGGGTGGGTTTTCCTGGGGTGAGTAGGCCTCGATTATTCATGTCCTCAATGGTAGACCTGTGGTCAAACGCGCCCACGCAGCCCTCCAGGAGGCTTACTAGCTTCCCGAGTCCAGGTTCAGCAGCATCCGGTCCGATAGCGCCACAGCGGCCTCGGAACCGCCGCCGAGGACTACGAGGGTGGCAAAGGCGATGTCGTCGTCTGCCCGGTAGCCGGTGAACCACGAGTGCGAGCCTTCATTGATTTCGGCCTCGCCGGTCTTGCCGCGGATATCCCCGCCCGCGGTGAACGCGCTCGCCGTGCCGCCCGGCCCAGTCACCGCCGCCATCATCTGGCGCAGCTCCTCAGCTGCCTGCGGATCCATCGGTGGTGCATCTTCGCTGAGCTTCGTTTCCTCGCCCTCCACCAGGTACGGCACGGGCAACGATCCGCGAGCGGCCGCTGCGGAGACAAGCGCCATGCCAAATGGGCTGGCCAGGTCCAAGCCCTGGCCGTAGCCGGCCTCGGTGCGGTCCAGAGGCTCCTCGCCGTCGGGGATGGAGCCGGTGATGGTCTCCACCCCGGGGATTTCCATATCGATGCCCAGGCCGAACTGTTTGCCGATGGTCTTCAACTCCCCTGGCGCCAGCTTCGTGGAAATATCCGCGAAGGTGGTGTTGCAGGAACGGGCGAACGCGGTCTCCAGCGGCACGGTGCCCAGGCCGAAGCCTGCGTAGTTGGTCACGGTGCGCCCGAAGAGGTTCATCGTGGCGGGGCACGGCACAGGCGAGCCCGGGATGAGCCCTTGCTTGGTCAGCCCGGCGAACGCGGTGAGGATCTTAAACGTCGAGCCCGGCGGGTACTGGCCCATCGTGGCCAGGTTGCCGCCTTCGTCGGCGGCAGGCGTCTGCGCAATAGCCAGAATGCCGCCCGTGGACGGACGGATGGCCACGATCATGGCCTGCTGGCCCGCAACCGGCTCCAGCGCCATCTCCGCGGCGCGCTGGATGCGGTGGTCCAGGCTGATGTGCACCGCCGGTGCCGGGGCGGCGTCCTGGCGCTTGATCTCCTCGTAGGAGGCGCCGTTTTCGTTGACCACGTCGACGCTCCACCCGGTATCGCCCTGCAGGTCGTCGCGCACCAGCTCGCCCACGCGCGCCATGATGTCGGGGGCGAAGTCCGGCTGCGCGTTGACCATCGAGGCCTCTTCGTTCAGCCGCACACCTGGCTCGCCGGCCAGTGCGCCCTCGAACGCGTCGCGCGCGGGCGCCGGCACCACGGCCACGGAGTAGGTGCCGGAAGCATCCTGCAGTTCCTTCGCAAGTTCGTCTGCGTCGCGCAACGGAACGCCGCGATCCACCTCGTGGGCCTTCGCTAGCGCCGCGCTGATACCGGCAGCCGCCGCCCCGGCGCTGCGCATCTCATCGGTGTCCACCAGCACGCGGTACGCGGTGCCGGGCTTCAGCAGCTCCACCCCGTCGGACGAGACCACACTGGCCTGCGACGGCGCCACCGCGCGCAGTTCCAAATGCTGGTTCGCGCCCAGCCGCGGGTGCAGCACGGACGGCTGCCAGCGCACGTTCCACGTATCGCCGCTTTGCGTAAGCGTCATCTGCGCCTGATACGTCAGATCACGATCGCGGGGCAGGTCCCAGCGCAGCTCATAGGTGGCGGTGGCCAGGTTGTCGTCCTGGTTGACGTCGATAAGCGATGCGCTCAAGCTCTCCGCCTGCAGCCCACCCCACGTCTCGTTGAGAGAGGTTTCGGCGGCGGACGCGTCGTCGATAAGCGCAGAGTTCACCTCACGCTTTTCCAGCGCGCTCAGAAAATCCGATGCGGCGGGTTCGGCGTCGTTGGGGCGCGGGGTGCAACTGCTTATCGACGCCGCCAGCGCCACCACCGCAACCCCCGCGACACGGCGACGCAGCATATTAGCGGGTGACCTTGACCTCGGCCTTGGCGCCCTCGACCTCCTCGAGGCCCTCCTCCTCGGCGATGCGCTGCGCGTAATCGATCAGCGTCTCCACGATCTTGGACTCCGGCACGGTCTCCACGACCTCGCCCTTGACAAAGATCTGGCCCTTGCCGTTGCCGGACGCCACGCCGAGGTCGGCGTCGCGCGCTTCGCCCGGGCCGTTGACGACGCAGCCCATCACGGCCACGCGCAGCGGGAACTCCATGCCGTCCAGGCCAGCGGTGACCTCCTCGGCGAGCTTGTACACATCCACCTGTGCGCGGCCGCAGGACGGGCAGGAGACGATCTCCAGCTTGCGCGGGCGAAGGTTCATCGACTGCAGGATCTGGTCGCCGACCTTGATCTCCTCCACCGGGTCCGCGGACAGGGACACGCGGATGGTGTCGCCGATGCCCTGCGACAGCAGCGCGCCGAAGGCCACGGAGGACTTGATGGTGCCCATGAACTTCGGGCCGGCCTCGGTCACGCCGAGGTGCAGCGGGTAGTCGGTCTTTTCCGCGAGCTGGCGGTAGGCCTCCACCATCAGCACCGGGTCGGAGTGCTTCACGGAAATGGCGATGTCGCCGTAGCCGTACTCCTCGAACAGTCCGGCCTCGTAGATCGCGGACTCCACCAGAGCCTCCGGGGTGGCCTTGCCGTACTTTTCCAGCAGGCGCTTGTCCAGGGAGCCGCCGTTGACGCCAATGCGGATCGGGATGCCCGCGTCGCCCGCCGCCTTGGCGACCTCCTTGACGCGGCCGTCGAACTCCTTGATGTTGCCGGGGTTCACGCGCACGGCCGCGCAGCCGGCGTCGATGGCCGCGAAGATGTACTTCGGCTGGAAGTGGATGTCCGCGATCACCGGGATCGGCGACTTCGCTGCAATCGCCGGCAGGGCCTCCGCGTCCACCGTCTTCGGGCAGGCCACGCGCACAATGTCGCAGCCTGCGGTGGTCAGCTGCGCGATCTGCTGCAGCGTGGCGTTGATGTCGTGCGTCTTCGTCGTGGTCATGGACTGCACAGAAATCGGGTGATCCGAGCCGACGCCGACATCTCCCACCATCAGCTGACGGGTCTTGCGGCGCGGAGCCAAAGTCGGTGCCGGGCCTTCGGGCATGCCTAATCCGATGGGGGTGTTCATGGTGGCTAACTTTAGCACCGTCAGCCAAAAATTCGGACGGGGTTGACCACGTCCGCGGCCATTACCAACACACCGACGCCGAGCAGCAGCGCAGCCATGGCGTATGTCAAGGGCATGAGCTTTTCGTAGTTCGCGGGAGCGCCCGGGCCGAGGCCACGGAGGCGTCGTAAAGCATCGCGAATCTTTTCGTACAGCACCACCGCAATGTGCCCGCCGTCGAGCGGCGGCAGCGGCACAAGGTTGAACAGGGCGAGGAAGAAGTTCAGGCTGGCCAGCATCATCCAGAACGCGGACCACATGTCCTGCTCCACCAACTCGCCGCCGGTGCGCGAGGCGCCGATGACGCTGACCGGGCCTTCGATGTCGCGCTCCGCGCCGAAGATGGAGGCCACAACGCCCGGGATTTTCGCGGGGAACGACGCGATGCCGTCCACAGTCGCGCGCAGCATCTGGCCGGAAAAGTGCAGGGTCGCGGGCACAGCCTCCGCGGGCCCGTACTGCTTCGTCACAGGCGCTGAGACGATGCCCACCGCGCCCTGGGTGACCTTCTCGCCCGTCGTAGGATCGATGCGCTCGACTGCGGCGACAGGCACGTCGAGCGTCACGGACTCACCGCCGCGCAGCACCTCGAGGGTCACCGTTTCGCCTGGCTGCTTCGCGACGGCATCGCGCAACTGCCCGAACTGCTCAATCTCCTGCCCGTTGAGCGCCACCAGCGTGTCGCCGACCTGGACACCGGCCTCGCCGGCCGGGCCCGCGCCGGAGCACTCCCCCAGCGTCTCCGCGTCCACCTGGTCGGCCACGCACACCGTCTTGCCCACGCGCGGGGAGAAGTCCGCGTCCGGGTTCGGGATGCCGGAAAAGATGGCGACAAAGTAGATGATCACCACGCCGATGAGCAGGTTCATCGCAATGCCGCCGGCGAGGACCGCGATACGCTGCCACGCCGGCTTGTTCACCATCGCGTGCGGCTCCTCCTCGGGCGTGAGGGGATCCATCGCGGTCATACCCGCGATGTCGCAGAACCCGCCGAACGGCAACGCGGCAAGGCCGTACTCGGTGTGACCCTTCGTGGTCGACCACACCGTGGGCCCAAAACCAATGAAATAGCGTCGCACGCGCATGCCGAAGGCGCGGGCAGTGAACATGTGCCCGGCCTCGTGCAGCGCAATGGACGCGGCGATCGCAAGCGCAAACGCCAAAATGCCTAACGCACCCACAAAACCCCTCGCGCGTTACGCGCTGGCGATGCGCTCGACTACGGCTTCCGCGCGCTCGCGGGCGCGGGACTCGGTGCGCAGCACCGCGTTGACGTCGGCCGGCTCCTCCGCGAAATCGTCCGCGCCGTTGAGGACGTCGGAGATGATGTCCACGATGTGCGGGAACTTGATGCGGCCTGCGATAAACGCCTCTGCCGCAACCTCGTTGGCCGCGTTGTAGATCGCCGGGTACGGCTCGCCCTTCGCCGCGGCCTCGCGGGCCAGCTTCACCGCCGGGAACGCGTCCTCATCCAGCGGCTCGAAGGTCCACTCGAAAGCCTGAGAGAAGTCCAGAGCGGGCTGCGCATCCGGGATGCGGTTCGGCCAGTTCAGCGCGTGCGAAATCGGCAGCATCATCGACGGCGGAGATGCCTGGGCGATGGTCGCGCCGTCAGTGAACGTCACCATGGAGTGGACGATGGACTGCGGGTGGACGGTCACATCGATGTCGTCCGGGTCCACGTCGAAAAGCAGTGATGCCTCAATAAGCTCGAGGCCCTTGTTCACCATCGTCGCGGAGTTCAGCGAGTTCATCGAACCCATGGACCACGTCGGGTGGTCCACGGCCTGCTCGTAGGTGACGTCCATGAGCTCCTCGCGGGACTTGCCGCGGAACGGGCCACCGGAGGCGGTGAGCACGAAGCGGGACACCTCCCCGCGCTCGCCGGAGCGCAGCGCCTGGGCCATCGCGGAGTGCTCAGAGTCCACCGGGATAATCTGTCCGGGCTTCGCAGCCTCCAGCACGAAGCGGCCGCCGGCGACGAGGGACTCCTTGTTCGCCAGCGCCAGCGTCGCGCCAGACTTCAGCGCCGCGAGGGTTGCGGGCAGGCCCGCGGAGCCGACAAGCGCGTTGAGCACAAGGTCCGCCTCCTGGGACTCCACGAGCGCGGCCGCGCAGGTGTCGCCGGTGATGACGAAGCCGCCGAGCTCCTTCGAAACCTTCTTGGCCCCGTCCAGATCGCGCACGGCAATCTGGTCGGCACTGAGGCCGAATTCTCGGGCTTGCTCGATAGCCCGGTCGGGGTTGGTTCCGCCGGTGGCAATGCCGACAACGTTGAACTGGTCTCTATGTTCGCGAATTACATCAATCGCCTGAGAACCAATAGAACCTGTCGAGCCCAAGATGATTACACTCTTCACGTCGCTATTGTGCCATGAAACGGCACGTTATGGCACCGTGAGGGCACCATCCCGTGGACTGTGGTGCGAAAGTTTGAACACATTGGGGGTGAGGAGTCCCCTTTGCCCCACCCGGTGTGCGATGATAGGCGCTGAAAGTTTTACCAATCTTGGCAACCGCTAACCCGGCTTTGAAGGAGCATTCCAGTGGCCCACGCGAAGGACAACGCACCCCAGGTGTACAACGGTGTTTCTGAGGCGGACGTTCCGTCTGCCCGTTTCGGTTGGAGCGCGTTCACTGACCGCACCATCCAGATCGCCGGCTGGATCTCCGTCCTGTTCCTTATCGCCTACAACTTTGGCAACCACCAGGGCCACGTGGAGACCATCTGGCTCATCTCCCTGGCGGTGCTGATTGCGCTCGGCCTGATCCTGCACGCGACCAAGCCGAAGCTGAACCAGGTGCGCACCGTCACCTCCCACAACAAGCCGGTGGGCCACCAGGAGCCGGACTGGATCTACGACCAGGCCACCCTCTCCGGCGACGTGTACGAGAACCTCTCCGACTCCCAGCTGCGCGCCCTGAACATCGAGCCGGGCCGCGTCGCCCACCTGCGCCCGGCACGCGGCCAGGAGCGCGTGGTCGAGCGCACCGCTGCCCGCCCGGTCGACGCGGCGCACCAGCGCGAGGACGTTGAGGTCATCACCGTCGAATCCCGCGGCAAGCACGAACGCATCTAAGTTTCTCGACGCCACCGTCACCGCCAGCCCCGCCGCTGGCGGTTTTTCGTGCCTGGTCGCCTGCGACGGTTCCCTCCACACGGCAAACCCTGTGAGCCAAACCCTGGGATCGGCCAATTTTTGCGGGCGATCCCAAGGTTTGCCTCCCAAGGTTTGTGTTACTGCCCTCCCCCGTCCCTGCCTGGATCCGCAGACCCAGAGCAAGAAACCCTGAGTATGGCCGGATTTTGGGGGCGGGATCAAGCGGTTAATGCGCCAC
>NZ_KV835935.1:0-304 GCF_001838175.1 Corynebacterium sp. HMSC034A01
CGGCGGCGCAGAACGATGAGTTCGAGCCTGAGTATGGGGACGGCAACGGTAAGCCGGGCGAGGATGTGACGGTTCCGGCTCCGACGTTCAAGGACAAGGACGGCAAGGAGACCAAGGCGCCTGAGGGCACGAAGTTCACCCCGGGTGAGGGTGCTCCGGAGGGTGTGAAGGTTGACAAGACCACTGGTGAGATCACTGTTCCGGTGCCGGAGGGTGCGAAGCCGGGTGACAAGATCACTGTTCCGGTGGATGTGACCTACCCGGACGGTACGAAGGACACTGTGGATGTCACTGTCACCGTCGA
>NZ_KV835936.1:0-854 GCF_001838175.1 Corynebacterium sp. HMSC034A01
CCACCGCGACCTCGACACCCGTGTCGGCACGATCGACGTGGCAGTGCCGAAGCTGCGCCACGGCGCGTTCTTCCCGGACTGGCTGCTCGAGCGACGCTCACGGGCTGAACGGGCACTATCGACTGTGATTGCCACCTGCTACCTCAAAGGGGTCTCCACCCGCAGGATGAACGACCTGGTGGCAACCCTTGGCATTTCCAACCTGTCGAAATCGCAAGTCTCACGTATGTCGGAAGAACTCGACGAGATGGTCGCAGACTTCAGAAACCGCCCACTCGACCCCGGCGGGTACGCCTACCTGTCCTGCGACGCACTCACGATCAAAGTCCGTGAAGGCGGCCGAGTGGTCAAATGCTCCGTGCTACTAGCTACCGGTGTCAACGCCGACGGGTACCGCGAAATGCTCGGCATGCACGTCGCCACTGCGGAATCCAACGCATCGTGGAAAGGCTTCTTCCAAGACCTCAAAGCGCGCGGGCTTCGCGGTGTCTTCCTTATCACCAGTGACGCCCACGAAGGCATCCAACACGCGATATCCGAAGTGCTGCCCGATGCGTCGTGGCAGCGCTGCCGCACCCACTTCGCCAAGAACCTCTACGAGAAAGTCCCGAAAACCCAGTGGCCGATGGTCTCGGCGATGTTCCAGACGATCTTCCAACAACCTGATGCCCAATCCACCTGGGCCCAAGCCCGCGAAGTCGTCGACTTGCTGGAACCGAAGTTCCCCCAGGTAGCGGCGTACTTGGAGGAATCACTCGATGAGGTGCTGGCGTTTACCGCAGCGCCGAAACCAGTCTGGACGAAGGTGTGGTCAAACAACCCCACCGAGCGGTTAAACCGGGAGATCCGCCGGC
>NZ_KV835937.1:0-4419 GCF_001838175.1 Corynebacterium sp. HMSC034A01
AGATGCTCTATCCGTTGAGCTACGGGCGCGTATTCAGTTCGTTGCCCTGTGGACAACGAAGTAGAACATTACACCCAGGTGAACTCACCACCAAAACCGCAGGCCAAACCCGCAAACACTGCCCCAGTTACAACCCGAGCACCGCCTTGGCAATCGCAAAGTAGATCACCAGACCGGTCGCGTCGCAGAAGGTGGAAATGAACGGGTTGGAGAACACGGCGGGGTCCGCGCCGACGGTCTTCGCCACGATCGGCATGAGCCCGCCGACAGTCGCGGACATCGCGCAGACACAAAATAGTGTGCTTCCTATCACAATCCCGATCTCTCGGCCGAAAACGGCCCACGCGATGACCAATCCAAGCACGCCGAGGATCGCCCCGAGTGTCGCGCCGACGCGGAATTCGCGCCACATCACTTTGAGGATGTCGCCTTTGGAAACGTCGTCAAGCGCAAGCGCCCTTGTCACCGTCGTCGCTGCCTGGTTGCCGGTGTTGCCTCCCGTGCCGGTGAGCAGCGGGATGAACAGCGACAGCACAGTCACCTGCGCGAGCGTGCCTTCGAAGACGCCGAGAACCTGCACAGTCAGGATCGCGGAAAGCGCCAGCACCAGCAGCCATACAATGCGCGAGCGCACCAGCTTCAGGACCGGGGTGGACAGGTACGGCTGCTTCAGGGACTCGGCGCCGCCCTGGCGCGCGGAGTCCTCGCTGTCAGCGTGCTCGACAATGTCGGCAGCCTCGTCGTGAGTGAAGATGCCAACGAGGCGGTTGCCGGCATCCACCACCGGAAAAGCCAGCAGACCGGAGGACAGCAGGCGTCGCGCGGCGTCCTCGGCATCGTCGCTGACCTGCACCGACGGACGCTCGCGCATCACGTCCATAACGCGCGTGTCCGGCGCCGCCTTAAACAACTCGCGCAGCCCCACCACGCCGCACAGCGTGCGCTCCGGGTCCACCACAGCGATGGTGTAGACGGTCTCAAAGCGGTCCGCATTCGCACGAAGCTTCTCGACGACCTCCCGCACCCCCTCACCCGGACCAACCGCCGCCACATTGGGGCTCATCGCGCGGCCGACCGAGCCTTTTTCGTAGCCGAGAATGAGGTTGGTGTCCGCGCGGGCGTCCTCGTCCAGATCCCCCAGGAACCGCTCCGCGATCTCCGCGGGCAGGTTGTCCAGCATGCGCACGCGGTCCTCAGCACCCAGCGCGCTGAACAGGCCGACGACGTCCTCGCTACCCAGCTCTTCAACAATCTCCGCCTGGTGGGCGGGGTCCAGCGCGTCGAACGCCGCAGCCGCGCGCTCCGGCGGCAGCAGGCGGATCAGGACAGCACCGCGTTTCGACGGCTGCCGCTCCACCACGTGCACCACGTCGTGCAACGGAATTCCTGCCAGCTCCTCATGGAGCCCGTCCAAGTCGTCGGAGTCCAACCGATGCCGGTTCAGCTGCTTTTCCAGGTGCGCGATCGCCGCCGCGTTGGCCGTAGTCACACGGCGAGCGTACCCAGGCTGAAAATTTTTGCGAAAGAAAGCGCCGATTCTGAGCGGTTGTATGTAAAGATCTACGCGTGTTCTGCGATAGCTGTCATGTATCGCTGATGTTCCCCTGAATACTCGTTGAGGAGCCACCATGGCAAAGTCCGTCCGTTCCCGCCGCACCGCCATCGCGGCGGGTGCCCTGTCGATCGCCCTCGTGGCCCCGTTTGTCTCCCCGGTTACCGACGCTCCCACCGCCCAAGCTGTGGAGGCCTCCGCCTTTGACACCCGCTACACCACGGATAATTTCTGGAATGCGAACGAAGCCGTCGTGCAGGGCTTGGAGCTGGAACCGGGTGACAAGGTCGAGTCGACCCGAGGCACCGGTTTCCAGGTCCGCACGGCTGGCTGCGCGGTCGTCGTGGCCCGTCCGTGGTCCGCATTGGGATTCCGCACCGGCAACCAAGACATCGCTGTGAAGGTGACCAAAGCTGACGGCAGCACCTTCAACACCACCCTCCGTGTAGACGTGGTGGACGAGGATGTCGCGGACAACACCTTTACCGAGCCGGACCAGTGCCCGACGCCGGAACCCACCACTACGCCTGAAACGGCACCAACCTCTGAAGATGCCCCGGCGGAAGAGCCCACTACGACGTCGGCGACGGAGCCGACGTCGACAAGCAATGGCCCCCAAACCACCGCCTCCACCTTCAACGACCGCTTCCCCACCGCCAACTTCTGGAACCAGCAGGAAGCCGTGATTGAGGGGCTCACGCTGCAGCCCGGCGACGTGGTGGCGCCGACCACCAACACCATCTTCAACTGGAAGTTCCGCAACGACGATGGCGTCCTGACCTTGATCCGCCCGCAGTCTCCTACTGGTTTCAAGTCCGGCAACGTGGACATCCCCGTGCGCGTGACCCCGGCGAATGGCGAGGTGTTCACCACCACTCTGCGCGTCAACGTCATCGACGAACGCCCGGGCGCCGAGTGGGAAAGCCAGCTGGCCTCCCGCTACCCGGTGGACTTTGAGAAGTCCACGTCGGCGCAGCCCGTCGAGGGAATCACCCTGCCGGCAGGTGTCACCGTGTCCAAGACCGGAGCCGCCCTGCCGACTGGCTGGTCCGTCTCCAACGACGGCACCACCATCCGCGTCACCCCGCCGACCACGTTCAAGGAGGGCGACTTCGACCTTCCGATCGAGGTGAACGACGGCACTGACAAGTTCAAGGCCACTCTGAAGATCGCGGCCAAGAACCCGTCGAAGACACCCGCGGAGACCGCGGGCACTGTCGCCGGCATCCTCGGCCCAATCCTGGGCAGCCTGATCGGTGCGGGGACCGGCAGCGGTCTGCTTGGCAACATCATCGGCGGTCTCACCGGCGGCGGAAGCGACGGCGGCGAGGGCGGAACCGGCGGTGGCGGCGGCCGCTTGATCAACGTTGTGATCACCAACAACGCGAACCCGTCGAACATCGGCAACAACAACGGCAGCCCGAACGTGATCATCACCGACAACGTCAATCCGAACGTGGTCATCACCGACAACGTCAATCCGCGGGACAACCTGTCTAACAACGGCAACCCGTCCGTGGTGATCACGAACAATGCGAACCCAACCGTCGAAATCAAGGACAACCTGTCTAACAACGGCAACCCTGTGATCACGAACAACGCCAACCCATCCGTCGTGATCACCGGCAACGTGAACGACAACCTGCGCGACAACGGGTCCAACAACTCCGTCGTGGTCACGGGCAATGCAAATCCGGTCGTCACTGGCAACGCGAACCCTGTGGTCACGGGCAATGCCAACGACAATGGTTCGAACAACTCCGCTGTGGTCACGGGCAACGCGAACCCGACCGTGGTCATCACCGGCAACGCCAACGACAACGGTTCCAACAACTCTGCCGTGGTCACCGGCAACGCGAACCCGGTCATCACCGACAATGCCAACAACAACGGGTCGAACAACAGCGTCGTCGCAACCGGAAACGCCAACCCGGAGGTGCTCGTCACCGGCAACGCCAACGGCGGCTTGTTCGGTTCTTCCCGCCGCGGCGGTCAGAACGGCGAGCCTGCCCAGGGCGACGAAGGCCAAGCTGAGAATGGCCGTTCCAGCATCCTGGACGCCAATGTTGGCGTCGAGGGCGGTTCTTCCGATCCGCGCTGCATCGCTTCCCTGGTGGCCCTGGGGCTGCCGTTGATCGCGATGATCCCGCTTTCCATGGCCGGCCAGATCGGCGTTCCGGGCCTGGGCAACACCGCTGTTCAGGCCGAGAAGGCCTTCGCTGACGCCGCCCGCCGATTCAACCTAGAGCCGGCGCAGCTCGCCGCTGTAGGTGGCGGCGCCCTCGGACTCGTGGCTGCTGTAGTCCTGGCAGCAGCGGTGCGCAACTGCGTGCCGAGCGTCCGCAGCATTGACCTTGCCGTTGGTGGCAGCAGCAACAAGCCGGCCGAGACCGTCGCGGCCCCGGTGGTGGACACCCAGAACTAGCGCGACCACACCTCAGCCCCGCCCACACCGGCGGGGCTTTTCTATTGGAGCCCCGACACATTGCGGCGGAATCTGTCAGAGCGCCCTCATACCCCCAGGTCGAGGCAAACGCCCGCCGTGATCTGTCAGGAACCGCTCCAGACCAACCCACCCAAACCCCCACAAACGCCGAAAACCCCGACGAGCAGGGGTTTCAGCACAAAAAGTGCCCCCAGCAGTGCCTGAGGTCACGACATATTTGACGGGGTGTGCCTGCGGAAGGCGTTGTGATCCTTGACAGGTGAGTCGCGTCATTGTTGACACTTAGGGTTACCTCAGCCGTGTCGGTGATGTTTGACTGGTGAGTCGGGACATGTTTGACACCATGAACAGTCCCAACCGCAACCTCGCCATCGCCAGAGCTGTCAGAGACCAAGGCGGCACACCCACCAGCGTCGCCAAA
>NZ_KV835938.1:0-250 GCF_001838175.1 Corynebacterium sp. HMSC034A01
AGGTTGTTGAGAAGCCGGGTTCTTTGTCTGGTTCGGTGAAGGATCAGGATGGCAAGCCGGTTTCTGGTGCCAAGGTTGTTGTTGATGATGGTAAGGGCAACCGTTTCGAGACGACGACCGATGCCAACGGCGATGTGGATGTGGATAAGCTTCCGGCTGGTGACTACACCGTGACTGTTGAGGCTGAGGGGTATAACGGTGCTGAGACGTCGGTGACTGTGAAACCGGGTGAGTCTGCATCGTTCCCGGA
>NZ_KV835939.1:0-879 GCF_001838175.1 Corynebacterium sp. HMSC034A01
TCCATCAGTTTCACCGCTTCGTCTTTCCGGTCTCCACGACGCACTTGGCCGGACTTTTTGCCTGCGAACTCTTGTTTTGCGGCGAATCCTGCGGCGGTGTGGTGCTCGGCTGTCCAGCGGGCCATGGAGTTGGCGATTGAGCGCACTTCGGCCAGGTCGAGCGGCCCGCCGGCACTTGATGGAATCGCGCCGTTGAGGTCGAGCAGGTGCGACAGTGCCGCGCGATAGAGCGCGTCAGCGTGCGGGAAGTCCATGGCGCGGTTGAGCCGGTAGACCTCGTGACGGCCTTGCTCGAACAGCGCGCAGTTTCGGCCGAGGTCGGTGCGGGCGTTTTCGGTCTTGCGCGGCAGTTGCCGGGGCATGGCAGCGGTGCGCATCTCGCCGAGTTCGTAGGTGCGCTCACCGCCCCAGATCACCTCGCCGGGAGCGAGGTCGGGAAACACCGGGTTGCGGGTGATGAAGCCGGTGTAGGCGGGGTCAGCGTCGAGCGTGCGGACAAGCCCCTCCTGGACGCGCGCGGCGTATCGCATGGGCTTGCGTGCGGCGTACTCGCTGCGGCACACCGGCGAGGACAGCCACCAGCCGACGTGTGCGCCCCGGTCAGTCTCGATGACCCAGGACGGGTCGGGGTGCTCGTGCGGCTTCTCGAGCGCGTCCATCACGGCGCTGGCGCGGTCGATGTCGACCACGAGCGCGTTCTGGAACCGGCGCGGGTTGGCTTGGATGAACCGCTGCTGCACGGCTGCGGTGCCGGGCATGCGTCGGATGGCGGTCTTGGTGGCACCGCCCATCGCCCCGTGGTCGATCAGACCCCATTGGTCGATCCAGAAATCGCTCATCGCTGTCACGCGATTCACCGTCGCACACCCTCCCGCAAAA
>NZ_KV835941.1:0-1069 GCF_001838175.1 Corynebacterium sp. HMSC034A01
GGGATTGCGCAGTCGACGTTTTACTACCACCGACACACCCACACCAAGGTGGTGCAACAACGCGAACAGCGCCACGCTGCACTCAAACCGTTGATCTTGCAGGCAGCAGCCGAATCCGGGCAAAGCTACGGTTACCGGCGCATCCACGCCTGGTTGAAGATCATGGGGCATACAGTGTCGGAAAAGATCGTGCGCACCCTCATGAAACAGCTTGGGTGCCGCCCGCCGGCGAAAGCGTCGGGCAAGTACTCCTCCTACACCGGTGAAACCGACCACAAACCGGCAAACCTGCTGCTGATCACCCCACCCGACAACAGCGACGATGACGGGGATGTGGATGCTACCCGGCCGGTTGTTGCACCGTCGCAGTACTTCATCGACCACGCCGACGCTCAGGGGCTTACCCACGATTTCCACGCGGATGCCCCGTGGGAGAAAATCGGCACCGACGTCACCGAAATCCACTGCCCAGACGGCAAACTATTCCTGTCGGCAGCGATCGATTTCTACGACGGGATGCCAATTGCGGTCACCATGTCGACATCACCGAATCACGACCTGGTCGCTGAGATGATCGCGCGAATCGACGCGCTAAAACCCGAAGAGGCACAACCGATTATCCATTCCGACCGCGGCGGGCTCTACCGCAGTGAACGCTGGGTCAGCCTGATTACCGATCACCCCCACAACATCCTGGATTGCCCCGACTGCCAAGCCGATACGTGGTGCGGCACCCGGTGGCGATACATCCCGTCACTGTCGCGCAAAGCCACCAGCGGCGACAACGCGCGCACCGAAGGCTTCTTCGGCACGATGAAACAAGAACTGCTCAAAGGCAGACCTGTGGTGTCAACGATGACGGTGGCGCAAATGCGCGACTACATTGACACCTACATCGACTTCTACATCCACAGACGATTGAAGTCGACACTCGGCGACGGCTACACCACCATCGCCGAACACCGACAAGCACTGAGTGCATAACAACGAGACAAAGTCCCCCAAACGCACTCCAAGAATTTGTCCGCATCCCCAAATGGCGGATAGCTGGGTCCTACTAGCTGGATCC
>NZ_KV835942.1:0-163145 GCF_001838175.1 Corynebacterium sp. HMSC034A01
GTGCAGTCACTGACACAACACACCAACACCGCCACGAGGCGAAGGTTGGCCAGCATAATTGCATAGCGCTGATTGTTGATCAGCCGAACATGCCCCTATAGGTGTGTCGGTGGTTGATGGCGGCGGGGAAACGCCCGGTCCCATTCCGAACCCGGAAGCTAAGCCCGCCCGCGCCGATGGTACTGCTCCCGGGAGGGAGTGGGAGAGTAGGTTACCGCCGACCCAACAACTTCACACAAGCACCCGCCACAAGCACACGCTTGCGGCGGGTGCTTGCTATGCGCGGCCAGTGACCCACGAAACCACCTGGGGGGAAACGGCGCGCTCGTCAACGAACCCCTCGGCCACACACCGCATTGCGGACAACCACACCCGCACCCATCATTGGTGCACACCCATGAAAACCCCGGGGTGAAACCACCCGGCAGGGCGCAATCTGCCAGCTAGGGGCCACAGAGGTCGCGGGGCCAGCGCACACAGCCACGATGACGCCTACCGTGGGGCGAAAGTCGAGTACCGGACGTCGAGTACACCCGCGTACACCAATGGACTCGACCTCCACCACTCGACCAACAACACACCCACAACAACCCAGGGATGGTCCACAATCCGCATCGCGGACAACAAGAGCCAGCCCCATGATGGGTGCCCACCCACGAACTACCTGGCTGGCTCTCTCGTAGAAGTTGACAGTCATGTTTTCCCACCTGGGCAAACAGCGGCCGAAAATGGCTGGATCGTCAACGTTTACGAAAGCCGCCCCCGCGAACATCCGCATTGTGGACAACACCGGAACCACCAACGATGGGTGTACACCCACGAAACCGCGGTTTTGGGGCCAGACTCCGCATTGCGGACAATCACGGCGGCACCAACTATGGGTGTGCACCCACAATCGTAATACGGGTAGCGGTCTAGAGAAACGGCGGCTATAGGGTTGGCCAAGTCTCGCCCAGACGGAACTCGCGTTTGCTGCCGCTCAGTGGGTCGGTGAATTCCAGAGCTGTGCATCGCAGCAGCATCGGCACGGAAAAGTCCTCAGTGTCTGCCGGCAAGAGATTGGGGTAGATCCTGTCGCCGAGGATTGGTGCCGCTTCCGCCATCATTTGGACGCGGAGTTGGTGGGTGCGGCCGGTTTCGGGCTGCAAGACATAACGACCCAGCGCGCCTGCAACGCCATAGCGTCTCTGCAACGCCACCTCGAGAGCAGGCTCTAACCGCGAAACGTCCGACACCACGGTCGAGGCGTTCGGTTCGACGTCTGGTACCAACCGGGCGGCGGGCTCGCCGGATTGTTTGGTCAGGTGGTGGTGCCAGGGGGTGGCCGGAGGGACGTCGTGAAGTAATGCGATTGCTTCGTACTCCTTGTGCACCTCGCGGCGCGCGAAAAGTTCCTGATACGCGCCGCGGATCTCGCGCCGCTTAGTCAGTAGAAGGAGACCCGAGGTCGCGCGATCGAGGCGGTGTGCGGGGGTGAGCTCTTCGTTGCCGGTTGCGCGTCGCAGGCGCACCGTTGCGGTTTCGGTGATGTGGGAGGCGCGCGGCATGGTGGCCATGAACGGCGGTTTGTCCACGACGAGGAGGTCGTCGTCCTCGAAGACTGTGGTGATCTCGAAGGGGACTGGCCTTTCGGGCGCGGGCCGGCGGTAGAAGAAGACGTCGGTGCCGGGATCCAGCCAGGTCTCTGGGGACAGTGGGGAGCCATCGCGCTTCACGACGGCACCTTCGGCGAACCTCGCCAAGACAGCATCCACGTTGTCGTCGGGATGGCGGTGGCGCTGGGTGGACACGAGGTGCCAGATGAAGTCGGCGGCCTTAATGCCCTGGTCTTCTGGCACGCGGGCGCGGGTTGCGCCTAGGCCGTCGCGGGGCGGCAGCGGCCCCGTCTTGTGAGTCTTTTTCCGTGCCATGCTGTGTAGTAGATTAGCCGCCATGGATTTAGGAGCATTGGTCGAACCGCTGACGGCATTTTTCTCCCAGGGCATCGGCAAGGCCATCATGGACGTCTTGAGCGTGATCTACCAGGTGTTGTTCCCGGCAAACGCTCCGGCGGCGACGCCGCAGGAACTGCCCCGCTAACTTCTCTGACGGCACTAGACTGGGGGTATAACCAGCCGATCCGAGGAAAGGTTTGCACATGACCCAGGAAGATATCGTTGTTGTTGCCGTAGATGGCAGCCCTGCCTCCGACAATGCAGTTCGTTGGGCCGCGAACACGGCGATGAAGCGCAACATCCCGCTTCGCCTGGCCGCGGCGTACTCAATGCCCCAGTTCCTCTACGCGGAGGGCATGGTGCCGCCGCAGGAGGTCTTCGACGAGCTGCAGCGTGAGACCCTGCAGACCGTGGACCGCGCACGCGAGATCGCGCTCGAGGTTGCGCCGGACCTGCACATTGGCCACGCGGTGGCGGAGGGGTCCCCGATTGACATGCTGCTGGAGATGTCCAAGGAATCGACCATGGTGGTCATGGGCTCCCGTGGCTTGAGCGGTATCTCGGGCATGGTGCTCGGTTCCGTGTCCGGCGCCGTCGTCTCGCACGCGTCCTGCCCGGTGGTGGTTGTGCGCGAGGACAACGCCGTGACGGAGGCGAACAAGTATGGCCCTGTCGTGGTCGGCGTGGATGGGTCCGAGGTGTCACGCCGCGCCACCGAGGTGGCCTTCGAGGAGGCGGCTGCGCGCGGTGCGGAGCTGCATGCGGTCCACACCTGGGTGGACACCCAGATCCAGGGGCCGGGCGCGGGCTATGCGGTTTCCGAGGACCACTGGAAGGCCGTGCAGGAAGAGAAGGACGAGCTGTTGGGCTCGTACCTGAACGAGCTGTCGGAGCAGTACCCGGACGTTGCGGTACAGAAAATCATCACGCGTGACCGCCCGGTGCGAGCGCTCGCCAGCGCCGCTGAAGGCGCTCAGCTGCTGGTCACCGGTTCCCACGGTCGCGGCGGCTTCAAGGGCATGCTGCTGGGGTCGACCTCGCGCGCGCTGCTGCAGGAGGCACCGTGCCCCATGATGGTCGTGCGTACACAAGATTCGTAAGCAGATTGTTACGCAATTGCATGCGATGTGTTGCTCGCCCGAACCATAAGGGGTGCATAATGGCTCCCGTACTGATGAAAAGCAATTAGAAGGGTTTGAAAGACTATGGCACCTGCAATGGGTCTTCTTGGTTGGATTATTATCGGCGGCCTTGCTGGCTGGATCGGTTCCAAGATTCAGAACCGTGACGCACAGATGGGCATCGGCCTGAACATCGTCGTCGGTATTATCGGTGGTCTGCTCGGTGGCTGGCTGCTGTCGGTGTTCGGTGTCGACGTCGCCGGCGGCGGGCTGTTCTTCAGCTTCCTCACCTGCTTGCTCGGCGCGGTGATTCTGCTGTGGATCATCAATATGGTGACCAGCAAGCGTCGATAGGCAAAAGCGCGAAATCCCTCGGGTTGAACCCGGGGGATTTTTTCGCGCCCGGTGGACTATACGTACCGGTTTGTCTATATTGATATGCGACCAACGCACGAAGGAGTTTTCCTTGGCAACCACCAGCAAGAAGAAGCCGGCGCAGCGGCGCCGCGACCGGCCGAGCCCGCGCCAGCGGCTGCTGGACGCTGCAACCAAATTGTTCACCGAAGAGGGCATCCGCGTCATCGGCATCGACCGGATCCTGCGCGAGGCAGACGTGGCGAAAGCCTCGCTGTACTCGCTGCTGGGCTCGAAGGACAACCTCGTCATCGCCTACCTGGAGCAGCTGGACGAGCAGTTCCGGGCGCGCTGGGGTGAGCGCGCCGCAAAGGCACCGGATGCGGACGCGAAGATCCTCGCATTCTTCGACATGGCAATTGACGAGGAGCCGGACAAGGACTTTCGCGGCTCGCCCTTCCTCAACGCCGCGGGCGAGTACCCGCGCCCCGAGGCGGAGTCGGAAGAGCGCATCATCGCGGCGTGCATGGCGCACCGGTCCTGGATGCACGAGACCATCACCGCACTGTTGACGGAGAAGAACGGCTACGAGTCCTCCGCTCTAGCGGACGAGCTGCTGATCTTCCTCGACGGCGGTCTGTCCGGCGCACGGATCCTGCACAGCGTCGAGCCGCTGCGCACTGCCCGCGCGTTGGCGGAAAACACGCTGGGCGCGCCGCCGCCGGATTACTCCATCTAGCGCACCGGCGCTACGCTGTGCCGCATGACCACGGCCCCTACGCACACGCCGCCGCGCCGCATCACCGTTTCGCAGGTGATCGGCGAGCTGCTGCTCACGTTCGGCGTGTTGTTGCTGCTGTTCGCGTTCTACGAGTCCTTCTGGACCAATATCGCCTCGGGCAAGATGCAGGACGAGGTGCAGACCCGCTTGGAAGAGCAGTGGGTCAACCCCCGCCAGGCAAAGGCCACGGAGCTGGGCGACGCGTTCGCGCGCATGTACATCCCGGCGTTCGGGCAGGACTACCAGTTCGCCATCGTGGAGGGCGTGCAGGAACACCAGTTGCTCACCGGCCCGGGCCGCTACCCGGGCACCCAGATGCCGGGCGAGGACGGCAACTTCGCCGTCGCCGGGCACCGCGTGGGTAAGGGTGCCCCGTTCAACGACCTAGGCGCGCTGAAGGCTTGCGACGCCATCGTGGTGGAAACGCAGACCGAGTGGGTGACCTACCGGGTGATGCCGATGTCGCAGGACCCGGGGGAGCGCCGCAGGGAGGGCATCGACTGCCTGCCCGGCAAGCTCAACGAACGCATCGCGGCAGGCGACTATGCACAGGTCAAAGGCCGCGAGATCACGCTGCCGGGCAACATCGAGGTGGTCAACCCCATCCCGGGCAACCGTTCGACGAAGGTCGAGCCGGGCATGGAAGGGCTGATCACGTTGACCACGTGCCACCCGCAGTTCTCCAACGCGGAGCGCATGATCATCCACGCGGTGCGCACGGAGGTGCAGCCGAAGGACCCGTCGGGCGCGCTGCCGCCCGCCATGAAGGCACAGAAAGAGGTGCGATAGCGATGTATGCGGCCCTGTGGCGCAAGCTTCCCGGTCCTGCGCCGGTGAAGTGGCTGCTCACCCTGATCATTCTGGTGGGTGTGTTTTTCCTGCTCATGGAGGTTGTCTACCCGTGGGTGTCGTCGTTGATGCCGTACAACGACGTCGCGGTGTAGCAACCTAGAGCCAGCGCGGCACCGGTGGCGCCCAAGCACGTAGCTTGGCCAGCAGTTCCTGCGGGTCGTCGGCGACGACCATGTGGGCGCGGTCTGTGCGCCGCATGAAGCCTTGGTCCACCATGTGGTCGATCATCGCCACCAGGGGTGCCCAGAACTCGCTGCCGAGCAGCCCGATGGGCTTGTTGTGCAGACCGAGTTGCTGGCTGGTCCATTCCTCGAACAGCTCGTCCAGGGTGCCGGCGCCGCCGGGCAGGGCCACGATGGCGTCTGCAAGCTCACTCATGCGCGCCTTGCGCTCGGACATCGTGGCCACCACCTCGAGGCGCTCGAGGCCTTCGTACTGCAGCTCGTAGTTGACCAGGTGCTCGGTGAGGACGCCAATGCTTCTCGACGAACCTTCGGCCACCTCACCCATCAGCCCCAATTTGGACCCGCCGTAGACCAGGGTGATGTCGGCCTCCGCCAGAGCTTCGCCGAACGCCCTGGCCAGTGCGGCGTTGGCGGGGTTGGTGCCTTCGCGCGCCCCGGCGTAGACGGCGATCGCTTCGATATCGCGGGACTTCAGCGCCGGGAAAATTTCGCCGTGCAGCAGCGGCGCGAGCTCGGCATCGGGAGCGGCGGGGTCGATCCAGCGCGCCTCTGCGATCTCCGCGGCCGGCGCAGGGGCCAGGCCGGCGCCGGGGTGCAGAAACACCGTCGAGGTGACGGTGCAGCCAGGCTCGTTGGAGGCGGGCGCGCTGAACTGGCCCAGGTAGCTTAAGTCCTCCGGGTCGACATCCAGGCCGACCTCTTCCCGGGTCTCGCGCAGCGCGGTGTCCACCAGCGTCTCGCCCGGCTCCGGCTTGCCTCCCGGCAGCTGGAAGCGCGGGCTCGAGTGCTTGCGCACGCACAGCACTTTCCCGGTGTCGTCGGTGAACACGATGGCGGCTACGGAGATCATCACAGGGCCAGGTTAGCGATTACTTCCTTGGCCACCGTTTCGGCCTTGACGGATTCGTGCTGGTTAGTAAACACCGCCACCGCGGTGGGCCCCTTGGCCACGGCGTACGCTGCCCCTATGCGGCCGGGCACGTCCCCGCCGCCGTGGCGGCCGCCGTCCCACCCGCCGGGCAGTGTCGCCGGCTGGGTCAGGTCTACCGGGGCGACGAAGTCCACCACGGCGCGGGCGTCTTCCACGGAGTCCATGTGGCGCACCAGCACGGTCAGCTGCGGTTCTTCGGGGTAGGACCAGAACTGGCACGCCGGCGGGTCGAAGCGGGTGTCCGTGCCCACGCCGGTGACGCGCTGGCCGTTGGTTTGCGCCACCCACTCGGTGTCCAGGTAGGGGCACTCGGTCCAGCTATCGCGCGGGGTGTCGGGGAGTGCCTCTACTGGCAGGGAAGGTTCGGGTGCGGGGGCGGCCGGAGGGTCGTCGATAGGCGAAGGCTCCTGCGAACACCCGGCGAGGGCGAGCACGAGCAGGGCGGTGGGTACTCTCAGACGCATGAGCTCCAGATTAGTGCTGTTGGAGCAGCATCCCGGAAAGACCGCGGACTACCGGGCGCTCGATTTGGGCATCACGGTGCTGGCGGTGTGTCTCATGCTCGTCTCTTTCGGCGCGCTCGCGCGCATGCCGCTCAACGAGGCGCTGCTGCACATTGTGCTGACCGCCGCGTTCGCGTTTCTGCTGTTCTACGGCATGGTGGAGATGTACCGCTGGGGCGCGTGGGGGCGCGTCGCCTGGATGCTGGGGGCGACGGCGGTGTGGGTGGCGGACATGACCGTCTCGCCCGTGGCCGTGTACTGGGTGTTCGTGCTGTTCTTCGTGGCGTTGCGCGCCTTTGACAACTGGGTCGGCTACGCGTGGGTGGTGGTGTGCCTGGGCATTTCGATTGCCATGCAGATCCCGGCGGGGCTCACCCTCGGCGGGATTATGGGCCCGGCGCTGTCCGCGGTGGTTGTGGTGGCGATCGCGTACGCCTTCGACACCATCACCCGGGTGAGCCGCGAGAGGCAGCAGCTTATCGACGAACTGCTGGCCACACGCGACCGCCTCGCCGACACCGAACGCGCCGCCGGCGTGGCCCAGGAGCGCGAACGCCTCGCGCACGAGCTGCACGACACGGTGGCGCAAAACCTCTCCTCGATCCAAATGCTGCTGCACTCGGCAGAGCAGGACGTGCGGGCAAGCGGTCTGCCGGAGGGGGTTGCGCAGGCGCCGCTGAGGAAGATGGAGACGGCGCGCCGGGCTGCTTCCAACAACCTGGCAGAGACCCGCGCGATGATCGCCGCGCTCGCCCCCGCGCCGCTGACAGAGTCCTCGCTGCGCGACGCGCTGGCAAGGGTGGCCGGGGACTTCGGCGAGGCCGGCGGCCTGGACATCGGGGTGGAAGTCGACGGCGAGGCCGTGCCGCTGCCCATGCGGGTGGAGGCCGGCTTGTTGCGCATCGCCCAGGGCGCGGTGTCCAACGTGGTCAACCACGCCGAGGCGAGCGCCGCCCGCATCACCCTGACCTACGCGCCGGAGGAAGTGCGCCTAGACGTGGTGGACAACGGCCGCGGCTTCGACGTGAACGCGCAAGATCTCAAACCCAGCGGGCTGGGCCACCTGGGGCTGGACGCGATGCGCTCGCGCGCCGCGGAGCTGGGCGGAAAGCTGGAGATTGAGTCCGCCCCCGGCGGGCCGACGGCGCTGACCGTGGCCGTGCCGGTTAGGATCAACCAAAAGACTGACCTTGACTCTAACGAGGAGACCGACGTTGATCCGGGTACTGCTGGCTGACGACCACGAGATTGTCCGCCTCGGCCTGCGCTCCGTTTTGGAAGCCGCCGAGGACATCAAAGTGGTGGCCGAGGTAGCCACCGCCGAAGGGGCGATTGCCACCGCGCAGGCCGGCGGCATCGACGTCATCCTCATGGACCTGCGCTTCGGCGCGGGCGCGGAAGGCCAGCGCGTGACCACCGGCGCCCAGGCCACCGCCGCCATCCGGGCCAACATGACCAACCCGCCCAAGGTGCTGGTGGTGACCAACTACGACACCGATGCGGACATCCTCGGCGCCATCGAGGCCGGCGCCGTGGGCTACCTGCTCAAGGACGCCCCGCCGGAGGAGCTCGTCGCGGCTGTGCGCTCCACCGCACGCGGCGACGCCACCATGTCTCCCGTCGTGCGCGACCGGCTCGAATCCAGGGAGCGCACCCCGCGCTCCTCGCTCACCCCGCGTGAGCTGGAAGTGCTCCAGCTGGTCGCGGCCGGCTCCTCCAACCGCGAAATCGGCCGCCAGCTCATGCTCTCCGAGGCGACCGTGAAATCCCACCTCGTGCACATCTACGACAAGCTGGGCGTGCGCTCGCGCACCTCCGCCGTGGCGTCCGCGCGCGAGCAGGGGGTCCTGTAGCGGCCTACTTGGAAAGCTTGGCGTGCACTTCTGCCGCCAGCGTGTTCAGGTCCTCGTCGATGGAGTTGTGCGCCAGGCGGCGCTGCTCCGGGTTCGCGTGCTCGGCGTTGCGCACGGCCTGCTCCAGCTCGTCGAGACGCACGCGCGCGTCGCCCTTGAAGCCCTCGCCGAGGTTGTCGGTCTGCTCGATGTTCTGCCGGACGGCGTCGATACGCGCCTTGAGCTCGGCGCCGCGGCCGGAGTGGCGCGCGAGATCCTGCGACGTCAGACCGAGACTGGCGGCACGGTTGTTCACCTGGCCCTGCTGGAACGAGGTCAGCGCCTTGTACGCCAACGGCAGCAGCACCGGCACCAGGATGCGCGCGGCGGAGACCCACTGCTTCGCCTTCTTCTGGGTCACGCCGGACTCCTGGATGCGCTTCAGGTGCGCCTTGGCCAGGTCCTTCTCGTGCTTCTGCTTGCGCTTCAGACCCTTCTTCTCTTCCTTGAGCAGGCGCTTCTCCGCCTTGTCCAGAAGCTTGGCCACGCGCTCGTCGGCCTTCGCCTCCTGCTTGGCCAGCTGGCGCGCGTGCGTCTGCGCCGCCTTGACCTCGGCCTTCGTCTTCGCACGGGACTTGCGGATGGCCTCGAAAACACCCATGGTTTGCTCTCCTCTAATCGTTCGCTCTAACGCCCATACACTGTACCTTCCGGGGCACTACCCCTGCCCAGGTATCGTTTGAGGCATTGTGAGTAACGAACCTGTGCGCGCCTCGGACCTCGTGGGCTGCCGCTTCCGCCAACGGCAGCGCCGCGCGCACCCGGACGTACCCGAATTGCCGGAGGCGCTGCTGCGCCAGCCGCAGATCGACGCCGCCCGCGCCGCCGTGTTCGACCTGCTGCCCGTCAAGCGCGCTCTGGGCGACGGCGCCGGCAAGGCGTTTGTGCGGGTGGACATCGACCCCGGATCGGACCGTGTCGCGGCAACGCAGGATGCTTTTCGACGCCGCGCGCACCTGATCACCAACGCCACCCTGGAAGGCGCGGTGGAGGGCGTGGACGCGGAAGCCGACGTGGACGTGCTCGTGCGCACCGACGCCGGGTACCTGCCCGTGGTGATTTCCAACCACCGAGTGGCGCGGGCTCATCCGAGTGCCGAGCTTTCCATGATCCCCACCGGACGCCTGGGCTTGGGTCAGCCGTTGACGGTGCACGCGAAGGCGCGTCACCACACCGTGGACGGCTACCGCGTCACGCTGGCGCACTTGCTGCTCGGCGAGCGCGCGGACGGCCGCGGGGCTGTGGTCGGCCAGGACCGCACGCGAGCGTATCTGTGCGACCCGTCGCGCTACATCGAGCCGCTCGTGGGCGCGCTGCTGGCGCCGCTTCCGACCGAGCCGAAGCGCCTGAAACAGTGCGCCACCTGCCGTTTCTGGCCGCTGTGTGAGCCGCGCCTGGTTGAGCTCGACGACATCTCGTTGCTGCTTCCGGGCGGCCGCGGGGACTACTGGCGCGAGCGCGGCATCCATACGGTGCAGCAGCTTATCGACGAAGCTCCGCCCGAACCCGCCGCCCTCGCCCGCGCCTGGCGCGCCGGCATTCCCATCCTGCGGCGATCCGATTTCACGCCCGCACCCCGCGCCGACGTGGAGGTGGACGTGGACATGGAGGCCTACCTGGACCAGGGTGCCTACCTGTGGGGCACCTTCGACGGCACCGACTACCGCGCCTTCGCCACCTGGGACGAGGTCGGCGGCGAAGCCGAGGAGGAAAACTTCGCCGCGTTCTGGTCCTGGCTGATGGCGCGTCGGGCCGAAGCGCATGCGGAGGGCAAGACCTTCCGCGCCTACTGCTACGCCGCGGGCGGGGAGAACCACTGGCTGCGCTCGTCGGCCAAGCGCTTCGCCTCCGTAGACGCCGGGGGCGTCGCCGCGTTCATCGCCTCCGACGAGTGGGTGGACGTGTTCGCCCATGTGCGCCGCTCGCTCGTGGGCACCGACGGGCTGGGGCTAAAGGTGCTTGGCCCGGTCGTGGGCTTTGAGTGGGAGGACGACGACGTCGATGGCGAACGCTCCGTGGCCCTGCGCCGCTCCGCCCGGTTTGGCGACCAGGCCGCGCGCGACATGCTGCTGCGCTACAACGAGGACGACTGCCGCGCCACCCGCGCCGTGCGCGACTTCCTGGACGCGGGCGCGCCGGGCGTGCCCGAGTTCGGGTCGGTGTAGCCGAATCTGCTAGTTCGCCTTTTTGGGCAACTAGCAGATCACGCGTCCAAGTTAGTGTTTGCCCAGGTCGTGTTGAACGCCATATTCAATAACGGCGTTATCTGCTAGGTGGCCCCGGAGGGCAATGCTCTGGAACTAGCACATCAGGGAACGAGCAGATCACCGCGCGCCCCTCCACAGCGCCGCGGAGACCACAGCAAGCACACCGAGCAGCGCGGCGAGCACCGCGACGAAGCCGGCCCACGGCAAACCTTCGTACGCCCAGCCGGTAGCGGCCCCCAGGATGGAAGAGCCCATGTAGTAGCAGAACACGTACATGCTGGACGCTTCGGCGCGGTCGTGTTCGGCGATGAGCCCGACCCAGCCGGAGGCCGTCGAGTGGAGCGCGAAGAAGCTGGTGGTGAACACCAACAGGCCAGCCAGCGCGATCCACAGGCTCGGCGCAGCTACGGCGAGCGCGCCGAGAAGCATCAGCAGCGCAGAGGCGAGTACCACCACGCCGCGCCCGTATCGTTTAGAAAACACGCCGGCCCGTGCGCTCGACCAGGTGCCGGAGAGGTACACCACATAGACCAGGCCAGACAGGGCCGCGGGAAGCCCGTAGTCCAGCACGGCGCGGAAGCCGAAGAAGTTGTACATGGACACGAACACGCCCATCGCAATAAACGCGGTGGCATACAGCCCCACCAGCCGCGGGTTGCGCAGGTGGCCCAGAATCGCGCCCACTTCAACGCTGGGGCGTATCGACGCCTTCGGCACGAAGTTGCGCTGCTGCGGCAACGCCCACGCCGCCAGCGCCGCCAAGATGAACGCCACAAGTGCGCTGCCGAACATGGCCCAGCGCCAGGAGGTGACCTCTAGAAGCCCGGCAGGGATGAGGCGCCCGCTTAAGCCCCCGATGGAGTTACCGGCGATGTACAGGCCCATCGCGCCGGGCAGGTCGCGCGAATCGAGTTCTTCTGACAACCAGGTCATGGCCACCGCCGGGGTGCCGGCGATGAGCGCGCCCTGCACCGCGCGCAGGGCGATGAGCTGACCCGCCGTTTGTGCCAGCGGGAGTGCGAGGCCGAGCGCGGTCGCGCCCAGCGCTGAGACCACCAGCACCCGCCCGCGGCCGTACTTCTCCGACAGGATCGAGGCGGGCACCACGCACAGCGCCAGGGCACCGGTGGCGGCGGAGACGGTCAGCGCGGCGGTAGACGGGCTGACTGCCAGCTCGGCTGTGAGGGTGGGCAGCAGCGCTTGCGTGGCGTACAAGGCGTTGAAGATGGCCAGCCCGAACGCGAGCATGGCCCACGTTGCGCGTCTGTACTCCAGGCTGCCTTTCTGCATGCCCACCATGCTAGGAAATTCGCAGCAGGAATTTCGCAAAACCTCTTGCGAGATAAGGTAAGCCTAGCCTAGGATCAGTTCTGAGTTCGCAGGGACTCGACGTATCACAGGGAAAGCCAACGCCCGCCGCCTCCAACAAGGAGGTGGCGGGCGCTGGTGTTAGGGGAGGCGGAGCTCGTCGTTAAGCAGATGCCTTAGCGTAACGCTCGTTGACGTCGTCCCAGTTGACAACGTTCCACCACGCCTCGACGTAGTCAGCCTTGACGTTCTTGTACTGCAGGTAGAACGCGTGCTCCCACATATCCAGCATGAGCACCGGGGTGAAGTCCACGGAGATGTTGCCCTGCTGGTCGGTCAGCTGCTGGATGATCAGGCGGCCAGCGATGTGGTCGTAGCCCAGCACTGCCCAGCCGGAGCCCTGCAAGCCGGTGGCGACGCCAGCGAACTGCTTCTTGAAGGCCTCGAAGGAACCGAAGTCGCGGTCGATGGCCTCAGCGATCTCGCCGGTCGGGTTGCCGCCAGCGTTCGGTGCCATGTTCTTCCAGAAGATGGAGTGGTTGGTGTGGCCGCCCAGGTTGAACGCCAGGTTCTTGGACAGGGCGCGCAGGCGGTCCGGGTTCGCCTCACCGTTGCGCTCAGCCTCGAGAGCCTCGAGCGCGGCGTTCGCGCCAGCGACATAGGTCGCGTGGTGCTTGTCGTGGTGCAGCGTCATAATCTCTTCGGAGATGTGCGGCTCCAGAGCGTCGTATGCGTAGGGGAGATCGGGAAGCTCGTAAACAGCCATGATTGATTCCTTTCGTCTGCGAATCAGTTGCGGGACCCATGGTAGAGAAAATTTGGGAACAGTGTTGTGGCCAAAGTCGTTGTAGGGGGCATGGGATTTCTTTTCGCACCATCGCCAAAGCTTGTCGACGTCAGCTCCGCCCTCCCCGGCCGCCCCGAGCCCGTCCTGGCCAACCCGCGCGAGCACGCGGTGCTGGGCACGCCCACCACAGGGCCGTGGCGCCAGGGGCAGAAGCGCGTGCTGGTGGGCATCGGCTGCTTCTGGGGCGTGGAGAAGATGTACTGGCAGATGGACGGCGTGAACTCCACGTCGGTGGGCTACGCCGGCGGCATCACCCCGAACCCGACCTACCGCGAGGTGTGCTCCGGGCAGACCAACCACGTCGAGGCGGTGGAAGTGGTCTACGACCCTGAGGTGGTCACACTGAAAGACATTGTGAAGGCTGCGCTGGAGGCACACGACCCGACGCAGGGCTACCGCCAGGGCAACGACGTGGGCACGCAGTACCGCTCCGCCTTCTACACCGACACTGAAGAAGAGGCGGAGCAGATCCGCGGGTGGATCCGCCAGTACGAGCAGGACCTGCAAAGCGCCGGCTACGGCGACATCACCACCGAAGTGAAGTCGGTGGAGAAAGACGGAGTGAAGTATTACCTGGCGGAGGAGGAGCACCAGCAGTACCTGCACAAGGTGCCGAACGGCTACTGCCCGCACCACTCCACCGGCGTGGCCTGCGGGATTTAGCTAGTAGCCGTGCTTTGAGGGGAACCCGTCTTTGGGCATGCGGGTTTTCGTGGCGTCGTTGTGGATCCAGCGCGCTACCCGCACCAGCTCGGGGCGGGAAAGCGCTGCGTCATCGGCGTCGTCGCCCGCGCCGTGGATCACGGCGTTCCAATAGGCGACCGTCTCGTCGTGGTAGTTGTGCCCGTGGGGTGACGGGTAGTCCTTTGACGGCAGCTGGTCAATGCCCACCTGCCAGAACGTCACCAGCGGCATCCAGCGCATCGTGTCCAGCGCGTCCAAGTGCTGGGCGGCCGGGGCGGGCTCGCCGCGCGAGCCGGGTTCGCGCAGCCAATCCGGGGCCTTCCACGCCAGGGACGGCTCCCACCACACCACCGGGTCGGAGGCGTGCTGGGCGAAGACGAACCGGGGTTCTGCCCAGGTGTTGGCGTAGGCGTTGCCGCGGAAGTCGTGGCGCAGGTGTGCGGGATGGGCGGTGAAGCGGACGTGGCGGCCGCCGTCGATAAGCGGGAGGCGTTGCGGGGAGCCCTTCTCGCGGTGCCTGGTGAGGTAGCTGTGGTTGCTGGCGAATCCGGGCGTGCCGGTGAACACGCCGCCTGAGGTGTGCTCGAGGAACTCCTCGACGGTCTCGAACGCGTCCGAGACGCCGTACGCGCCCAGCGATTCGCCGCCGACGTAAAGCTTCGGGCGCGTGGCAGGGTCGAGTGTTTCCAGCTCGCTGCGAATCGCCTCGATGAGCACGCGCGAGGAGCGCACCGGGTTCTTGCGGTCCGCCAAATAGGAATATGCCGAGGGCAGGTAGGAGTACTGCATGGCCACCACGGCCGAGTCGCCGCGGGTGACAAACTCGAAGCCCGAGGTGTGGAAGTCGTTGATCCAGCCGGTGCCTGCCGCCGACATCACCGCGATGTGGCTGCGCTCGAACGCGCCGGTGCGGTGCATCTCTTCGATGGCTACGGCGGCCATTTCCTGGAAGTCCGGGTCCTGGTCGCGTTCTGTGTCCAGGCCGACGAAGATGCGGATCGGCTCCATCGCCCCGCCGTCAACGAGGCGCTCGATGTCCTCCTTGCGGGGGCCGCCGGCCACCACCGCGCGGCCCTGGCGGCCCATCGTGTTCCAATCCACCGCGGAATCCGGCGAACCGGAACGCTCAGGCCGCTTCGGCTGGTCGGCGCCCCGCATGAACTCGCGGTCCAGCTCCTGCGCCTGGCGGCTCACGCGCTCCGCGAAGCGGCGCACCACCATCTGGTCGCCCACCAGAATGAGCAGCGCGCCGCCACCTGCGATCGCCAGCGGCCACGACGCCACCGGCGGCAGCTTCTTGCCCAACAGCTCGTTGATCGCGTCGATGAACGTCTGGATCGCATCGCCGACAAGCAGCACCACGCCGTAGCCCAGCGTACCCAGCGTGATGCCCAGGATCTGGGGGCTGACCTTGAACTTCTCGTCGCTTTCCACCAACTGTTCCTGGTGGGCGCGACGGCGCAGCGACGTGACAAACACACCGGCTGTCACACCCGTCATGGCCAAACGCACCGGGACTGGCAGTGGGCCCTTGGTGGAGTCCGGCGCTGCTGGGCGGAGGGCTTGCGAAGCTGCCGTCGCAAAGCCATGGCCAATGCCCTGCAACACACCGACGTTCGCGGCCGTCGCCCACCAGCTGTGCGGCAGCAGCGACGGCGACACCGCACCCCACGTCGCCACCTCAGCCCCCGCAAGCCCCGCGCGGAAACTCGGAGGCAAACGGCGCAGACCACCCATGCGCACGCCCGGAGAAATATCGGCCAACACCTCCAGCACACCCATCGGCAGCGCCAGCACACCGTCGCGCTTGACGGAATAGCGGGAACGGGCGCGCTGAAGCGCATCTGGCAGCTGATCTACAGCGGTGCGGGCTTTGGCGAGGAAGTTGGAAGGCACGGAAGCAATTGTTCCAAAAATGTTCCGGTCGCGGGGCCAGCTGCGCGCAGGTAGCCTCGCAGCCGTGAACGAGAAGATGCCCAAAATCGTTGCGCACCGCGGATTCTCCGGACACCACCCCGAGCTGACGCGCCGGGCGTTCGAAGAAGCGCTGAAGCTGCCCATCCACGGCATCGAATGCGACGTGCGCCTCAGCCGCGACGGGCGGGTGGTGGTCTTCCACGACGCGTCGGTCAACCGCACCACCGACGGCCGCGGACGCGTTGACTGCATGGATTTCGCTGATTTGCTCCAGCTCAACTGTGGCACCGAGGACGAGCCGCAGCAGATCATGTGCCTGGAAGAACTGCTCGAACTCATGCAGGACTACCCCGACAAGCACCTCTACATCGAGACCAAGCACCCCACCATCTACGGGCCCGAGGTGGACGAGCAAACCCTGCGAACGTTGCGTTACGCCGGGCTGCACGAATCCGAGAACGTGCACGTGATCTCCTTTTCCCACCGCGCCGTGCGCTACTTCACCCACATGGCACCCGAGCTGGAGACCTTCTACCTGTTCCGCCTGAAAGAGATGCGGTGGAACCGCAAGGGTCGCATGCTCTCCCGTCCTTATGGCGTCGGGCCTGCACTGCAACACCTGCAGCTGCGCCAAGAGCTGCTGGGCTACCGGGGGTTGCGCACCTACACCTGGACCGTGAACACCCCGCGCCAGATGCGCTGGTGCGCCGACAACGGCGTCGACGTCATCGCCACCGACCTGCCGGACGTCGCTTTGGCCGCGTTCGAGCAGGTGCCGGCCGCGGCGGTGGCGGGATAGCGCTCGGGGCTTTTCGCCTGCCGGTACGATTGCGCGCATGGTGCAACGCAAGCCGAAAAAGAAGAAGAACCGCGAGGACCTGCCCGAGGGCATGACTCGCCGCGAGGTCAAGCTGGCCGCCCGCGCAGCCGAGCGCGAGAAGCTGCAGAAGGACCCCCGCCCGTTCGGCGGCCTGGCCGCAGAGGCCGACCTGGTCGCGCTGCAGGAGTTCGTCCCGTCCGCCGTGACCACCTTCGACGTCAAGGGCACCTCGGTGAACATCGCCACCGTGCTGCCGGGCGCTGGCGCCGCGCTGGTGCGCGAGGAGTCCCAGGGCGGCGAGCGCTTCGTTGCCCTGCAGGTCACCTCCCACTCCCAGAACCCGGGCCGCGACCTTGCGTACGCCCTGAACTGGGTCGTCGATGCCGCGCCGGGCGAGACGCTGCAGTCCACCGTCGCCGACGGTTCGCAGCCGGAGCTTTCTTCGCTTATTGACGGCTCCGCTACCCCCGAAATCACCACCTACCAGGACTTCTCCTGGTGGTTCCCCGACGGCGCTTCGGTGCCGCCGCAGATCCAGCAGGCGCTGCAGCAGGCCAACGACGCCGTTCTGCCCTCCGAGAAGGTCGGCGCGGACTTGCCGGGCGCGATCTGGTGGGTCAACCCCGGCGGCGGCAAGGCGCACATCCGCTGGGTGCGCACCGAGGACAACGAGGCGCAGATGCTCTCCGCGCTGGCCCGCATCGCCGCGCGCGGCGAGCTGAACCTGGGCGAGGGCACCAAGTTTGCCGGCGCGTTCCGCACCCACGGTCTGGTCGTGCCGGTGTTCGACCTTGACCCGTCCGTGGAGGCAGGCTCCTACGACGAAGCACTGGCCGCGCTGAATAAGCAGATCGAGGCGGAGTACGCCAACGACGATGTGTTGACGGCGGACGAGCGCAAGCAGCTGGACAACATCAAGTCCCGCCAGGTGACCATCTAGCGCTCGGCCCCCCGGCCCAGTCGGGCCAGATCCAGCTATCAGGACCCAGCTAATCGCTATTTTTTGGCGAATAGCTGGGTCTTACTAGCTGGATCCGCGGATTGGGGGGGCGGCGGGGGCTGGGGCGCTGGGGTGCGCCCCGCGCTAGCCGTAGACCTTCTTGCCAGCGACCCAGGTCTGCCAGGTGATCGGCATGCCCGGGCGGTACGCCAGGTTGATGGCGTTCTCGGCGTCGAGGATGTGCAGGTCAGCGGCGGCGCCCGGCACCAGGGTGCCCTTCGCCGGGCGGCCTTGGGGGTCCTTGCCGTCGCCGACGTTGTGACGTCGCAAGGCCTTGGCGCCGCCGGTGGTAGCGGCCTCGATGGCCTCGTCGAGGGTGAGGTGCTGCTGCAGCACCGCGGTGGTGACGCAGAAGTTCATCGAGGACGTAAACGAGGTGCCCGGGTTCAGGTTGGAGGCGATGGCGACGGTGGCGCCGGCGTCGATGAGCTTGCGGCCCGGTGCGAGCTCCTCGCGGGTGGACAGGTCGCAGGCGGGCAGCAGGGTGGCGACCGTGTCGGAGCCGGCGAGCAGCTTGATGTCCTCGTCGGACAGGTAGTTCACGTGGTCGACGCTGGCCGCGCCCATCTCCACGGCGAGCTTCACGCCCGGGCCTTCGCCGAGCTGGTTACCGTGCACGCGAACGCCCAGGCCAGCCGCCTTGCCGGCCTCGAGCACTCGGCGGGACTGCTCCTCGTTGAACGCGCCGCGCTCGCAGAACACGTCGATCCACTGCACGTGGTCCTTCACCGCGTCGAGCATCGGGCCGACGACCTCGTCGAGGTACTCGTCGGCGTCCGCCCCCGGCGGCACGAGGTGGGCGCCGAGGAAGGTGACCTCGTCGACGTGGCGGGCGGCCACGCGCGCGGCCTCCGCCTCGGATTCGACGTTCAGGCCGTAGCCGGTCTTGGTCTCAAACGTGGTGGACCCGCCCGCATGACCAGCTGCGACGCGCTCCGCTACCAGCTTGTCCAGGCGATCCTCGCCGGCGGAGCGGGTAGCCTCCATGGTCACGGCGATGCCGCCGGCGGCGTAGGATTCGCCCGCCATGCGCGCTTCGAATTCCTCGGCGCGGTTGCCGTCGAAGACCATGTGCGAGTGGGAGTCCACCCAGCCGGGGAGCACGGCTCGCTTCTCGACGTCTACAGTTTCCGCCGCCTTCGCCGCCTCATCCGGCGCCTCGTTGGCGGGGCCGACCCAGGTGACCACGCCGTCGTCGATAAGCATTGCGGCGTCTTTGATGGTGCCGAGCTCGGAGACGGTGCGCAGCTCGGAAATACCGGTGATGAAGGTGCTCATGAGTGCCTTTCTTCGGGGTTTTGCAGGGCCCAGGGTAGTGAAAAGCGCTGACGCGCCCGCGAGGGGAAACGTCAGCGCTTGGGGTGTGGATTAGTCGCGCGCCTTGAACTCCATCGGGATGCGCACGCCGCGCTCCTTAGCCACCTCGTCGGCGCGGGTGTAGCCGGCGTCGACGTGGCGGATAACGCCCATGCCCGGGTCGTTGGTGAGCACGGCCTTGAGCTTCGCCTCGGCGAGCTCGGTGCCGTCAGCCACCGTGACCTGGCCGGTGTGGATGGAGCGGCCCATGCCCACGCCGCCGCCGTGGTGGATGGACACCCAGGTCGCGCCGCCGGACACGGCGGTCATGGCGTTGAGCAGCGGCCAGTCCGCGACGGCGTCGGTGCCGTCGAGCATGGACTCGGTCTCGCGGTACGGCGACGCCACGGAGCCGGAGTCCAGGTGGTCGCGGCCAATGACGATCGGGGCCTTGACCTTGCCCTCCTTGACCAGGTTGTTGAAGATCACGCCGGCCTTGGCGCGCTCGCCGTAGCCCAGCCAGCAGATGCGAGCCGGCAAGCCCTCGAACTCGACGTACTCCTCAGCGGCATCCAGCCAGCGGTGCAGGTGCTCGTTGTCTGGGAAGGCCTCCTTGATGGCCTGGTCGGTGACCTTGATGTCCTCCGGGTCGCCGGAAAGTGCAACCCAGCGGAAGGGGCCGAGGCCCTCGCAGAACAGCGGGCGGATGTAGGCCGGGACAAAGCCCGGGAACTCGAAGGCGCGGGTGTAGCCGGCCTTGCGGGCCTCGTCGCGGATGGAGTTGCCGTAGTCGAAGACCTCGGCGCCCTCGTCCTGGAACTCCACCATCGCCTGGACCTGCGCGGCCATGGCCTCGCGGGCCTTCTTGGTGAAGGTGGTCGGATCCGCGTCGGCCTCGTTGTGCCAGTCCGCGAACGGGATCTCGGTGGGCAGGTAGGACAGCGGGTCGTGCGCGGAGGTCTGGTCGGTGACGATGTCCACGGTGAACTCGCCGGCGCGGTGGCGGCGCAGCATCTCCGGGAACACCTCAGCGGCGTTGCCCACCAGGCCCACGGACAGGGCGCGCTTCTCGTTCTTCGCCTCGGTGACCAGCTTGATTGCTTCCTCGAGGTCGGTGGTGACCTCGTCGAGGTAGCGCTTGCCCTGGCGGCGCTTCAGGCGGCCCTCGTCAACATCCACGATCAGGCAGGCGCCGCCGTTGAGGGTGACGGACAGCGGCTGCGCGCCGCCCATGCCGCCGCAGCCGCCGGTCAGGGTCAGGGTGCCGGCCAGGGTGCCGTCGAAACGCTTCTTTGCCACAGCCGCGAAGGTTTCGTAGGTGCCCTGCAGGATGCCCTGGGTGGCGATGTAGATCCAGGAGCCGGCCGTCATCTGGCCGTACATCATCAGGCCCTCGTCCTCGAGCTTGCGGAAATGCTCCCAGTCAGCCCAGTCGCCCACCAGGTTGGAGTTTGCGATGAGCACGCGCGGCGCCCACTCGTTGGTCTTCCACACACCGACCGGCTTGCCGGACTGCACCAGCAGGGTCTCGTCGGACTCGAGGTCCTTCAGCGTATCGACGATCGCGTCGAAGGCTTCCCAGCTGCGAGCAGCGCGACCGGTGCCGCCGTAGACGACCAGGTCGTCCGGGCGCTCCGCAACCTCCGGGTCGAGGTTGTTCTGCAGCATGCGCAGCGGCGCCTCGGTCTGCCACGACTTCGCCGAGATCTCAGTGCCGCGCGGGGAGCGGACCTCGCGTGCGCCTTCGGACCAGTTCTTCGCCATGGGAATTCCTTTCTGTTGTTGCCCAATCGAGGTATCGGATAGACAGTAACGCCCGTCACATGGTCGGGGTGGGGTGGTTCGGGGTTATTTGTCTCGGATATGAGACTTTTGTGTGGCGCGGGTGCTATTTGCACGCAAACCCCGAGCAAGGGGACCAGAGGATGCCCTGTTTTGGGGCAAACTCTGGATCCCTTGCTCGGGGTATGTGGCGGGGGGTGGGGTGGCGCTAGAAGATCAGGTACGCGATCGGCACCGTCAGGATGATGGACAGCACCACGCGCTGGAACCAGATGATCACCATGTGGCTGATCTTCAGCGGGATGTCCGTGGCCAGCACGGCAGGGATCATCGAGGAGAAGAAGAACACCTGGCTGATGGAGACCACGCCGACGGTAAACCGCAGCACGTCGGACTCGTTGCCCGCCACCAGCGTCGCCGGCAGGAACAGCTCGGACAGGCCGATGGCGAACGCCTCAGAGGCCAGCCACGGGTCCGGCAGCTGGAATAGCAGCGCGAGCGGGTAGAACACCGCGCCGAGGATCTTGAAGGCCGGAGTGTAGAACGCCATCGCGAGGCCGATGATGCCCACGGCCATGATGCCGGGGATGACCTGGATGGTCATGATCACGCCGTCTTTGAAGTTGCGCCACAGCGTCTTCGGCAGCGAGTCAGCCTGGGCCAGAAACGTCATCGCTTCCTTCCACGCGGCGGCGAACACGTTGCCCTCCACGCGCTCCTCGGGCTGCGGGGTCGCACCCGGGTAGTACTCGTCCGGGATGGTGGACAGCGGTGGGATGCGCACCACGACGATGGTGACCAGGAAGCAGACGATCAAGGTCACTGCGAAGTACACGCCCCAGATGTGCATCAGGTCCAGGGTGCGGGCCACGACCACCATGAACGTCGCCGAGGCGGTGGAGAACCCGGCGGCGATGATAGACGCCTCGCGGGCAGTGTAGCCGCCGGTGCGGTACACGCGGTTGGTGATCAGAAGGCCGAGCGAGTACGAGCCCAAAAACGACGCCACCGCGTCCACCGCGGACTTGCCCGGCGTGTGGTAGACGGGCCGCATGAAGCGCTGCACCATCACGCCGATGAACTCCATGAGGCCGAAGCCGACTAGCAGGCCGAGGAAGATCGCGCCCACCGGGATGAGCAGGCCGACGGGAATGACCAGCTTGTTCAGGATGAAGGGGCCGAGGCGTTCGTCGAAAAGAAATTCCGGCCCGAACCCGAACACCAGCATCGCGCACAGCAGCACGGCCAGCGCGGAGAGGAACGCGAACACCGCGCGTGCCCGGTCTTCGCGCCACTTGCCGGTGGCGAACTGGTAGACGGCGCCGGCGGTGATCATCACCAGCGTGATGTACGGCAGCGCGGCGCTGAGCCCTTCTTGCAGCCAGCCCACGATGTGGTCCAGCAAAATCGTGTTCTTCTCGCCCACAGTGAAGGGGACGAAGAACGCGAACGAGCCGATGACGCTGTAGAGGAAGAAGCGCCACTTCTGCTTCGGGTCGGTGCTGTCTACCTCATGCGGCTCGGGCATTGAGGGCACAGGGGCAATGCCTTCGCCCTTGATCCAACGGGTGCTCCCGCCGCGGCGGCGGGTGTTGAGGGGGTCCTCCATGGTGCTGCTCCTTCGCGGAACTTTGCGCGGGTCTTAGCGCGGGTCTTCGCTCAGCCAAGACTCGATGCGGTCGTTGTGTTGCCCCAGCTCCGGCGCCGGCGTTGGCCCTTCCATGCCGGCCAGCTTGAGCGGGGAAGCGAGGGTGCGGAACCCATCCGTTTCTTCAGCAATCACGCCGCGCTCTTCGGCGAACGGGCTGCGCAGCGCCTCGTCCAAGTCGTAGACGCGGGCGGTGGGCACGCCGTGCTCTTCAAACAGCGCGATCGTCTCGGCCCGGGTTTTCGTGCTCAAGGCCTCCTCGACCAGCTCGCGCAGCGCGACGCGGTTCTCGGAGCGGGCCACCGGCTCGGCGAAGCGTTGGTCGGTGGCCATCTCCGGGATGCCCAGCGCGTTGGCCAGGCGCTCGAACAGCCGGTTCGTGGTGATTGCGATGACCACGTCGCCGTCCTTGGTCGCATACGTGGAAAACGGCGCTGACAGGCCGTGATCGTTGCCGATGCGGGTGGGCGGGGTGTCGTCGTAAAGCGCGCGCATGCCCACGGACTCCATGACGGAGATGAGCGAGTCGTACATGGCAAGGTCCAAATGCTGGCCCTTGCCGGTGGATTCGCGCTGGTAGAGCGCGGAGACGGTGCCGATCGCGGCGTACAGGCCCGGGATGAGGTCGCCGAGCGAGATGCCCACGCGCGTCGGCTTGGAGTTCTGCCAGCCGGTGATGGACATCAGGCCGCTCATCGCCTGCGCGACCAGGTCGTACGCGGGCTCCTTGGCCAAAGATCCTGTCTGGCCGAAGCCGGAAATGCTCGTGACGACGAGCCGAGGGTTGACCTCCAACAGCTCCTCCGGGCCCAAACCGAGCTTCTCCAACACGCCCGGGCGGAAGTTCTCCACCACAACGTCGGCGCGGCGCACCAGGTCGCGCAGGACCTCCTTGTCGTCGTCGTTTTTGAAATCCAGCGTGATGCCCATCTTCGAGCGGTTGAACAGGCGGTAGTAGGCGGACGTGCCGTCCACGAACGGTCCGAACTGGCGCGAATCATCGCCCCAGGGCGACTCCACCTTGATCACCTCGGCGCCCAGATCCGCCAGGATCATGGAGCAGAACGGGCCTGCGAGCACGCGGGAAAGGTCCAAGACGCGGATGCCGGAAAGTGGTGCATTCATGGTGTTTCCTCCTGCGTGTTTTAGACGAACGCCGACTCGCCTGTGATGGAACGGCCGACGATGAGCTGGTTGATGTCGTACGTGCCCTCGTAGGAGTAGATCGCCTCCGCGTCGTTGAAGATCTTCGCCATGCGGTAATCCGAAATCAGGCCGTTGCCGCCCAGGATCTCGCGGCCGAGCGCCACCGTCTCACGCATGAGTTTCGAGGTGAACGCCTTGGCCAGCGCGGACTGCTCGTTGTTGGCGGAGCCGCGGTCCTCCATGCGCGCCAGCTGCGCCATCATTGACTCGGAGGCGACCAGGTTGCCCTGCATCGTGGCCAGCTTGTTCTGGTTGAGCTGGAACGAGGAGATCTTCTTGCCAAACTGGATGCGCTCGTCCGCGTAGCCGAGCGCGACGTCGAGGGCACCCATCTGCGTGCCGACGGCCTGCCAGCCCACCGTGGATCGGGCGCTCTTGAACACCTTGTTGATGTCCTTGAACGAGTTCGCGCCCTCGAGCTTGTCGCTGTCTGGGACGAAAACGTTGTCCAGGGTGATGTCGGCGTTTTGCACCGCGCGGATGGCGATGCGGTTTTCCATCAGCGTGGCGGTGTAGCCCTCCGCCGTGGTGTCCACGATGAAGCCCTTGACCTGATCGTCCTCCGGGTCGCGGGCGTAGACGGCAACGTAGTCGGAGAAGGTGGCGTTGCCGATCCAGCGCTTTGCGCCGTTGAGGATCCAGCCGCCGTCGACCTTGGTGGCGGTGGTTCGCATGCCCTGCGCGACGTCGGAACCGGCCTCCGGCTCGGTGATTGCCAGCACGCCAGTCTTGCGCACCGCGTACAAGTCCGGCAGCCAGCGTTCCTTCTGCTCCTCGGAGCCAAGCAGCTCGATGCTGCCGGTGAACAGGCCGTCCTGGCCGGAGAAGAACGTGCCCACGGAGCCGTCCGCGCGGTGGATCTCTGCCGCGACCAGGCCGGCCAGCAGACGGGAGCGGCCCTGGCCGCGCACGAGGCTGATGATGTTCAGCTCGCCTATCGACGGCAGCAGCTCGTGCGGGAACTCCGAGCGGTTCCAGTAGTCCGCGGCGATGGGCAACACCTTCTCGTTAGCCCAATCGCGGACGTTGTAGAGGATGTCCTTTTCCTCCGCGGGCAGCTCGGACTCAAAATCGTAGAAATCGCCGTTCGGGTACCGTCCAGCCATGATGAGACTCCAATCACAATCGACGCGAAACTATGGTGTGCGCGACAGTGTATGGAGGTTTTAGGAGGTCACATCTGGCTTCCCGCGCGAGTTGTCTTGTATCCGAGACTCGCACATGGGGGCGTGAGGCGTAGCGGAAGAAACAAACCCTGGGATCTTAAGCCTGGGAATGGCCAAAATCGGCGCGATCCCAGGCTTTGGTTCCCAGGGTGTGCATGAGTTCCCAGGGTGTGCATGGGGATGGGGCGGGGTTCCTGACAAATCATGGCAGCCGTTTGTGGCGACCTGGGGTTTCCGGGCCGTCTGACAGATTCCGCCGCGAAGTGTCGGGAAAGGGGCTTCCGAACCTGGGCCCTACCGCAGCTCGCCTACCACGGCCTCGACGGCCTCGACGTAGTCGCCGCCCTTGACTAGCTGCACGGAGTGCTCGATTTCGGGGGAGAGGTAGCGGTCGGTGCCGGGGCCGTCGACAAGCTTGCGCAGCGTGGACACGGCCGCGCCGGTGCCTGCGGAGGGCTCGCCGTCGCGCATGTCCAGGGCGCGGGCGGCGGTGAGGACCTCCACGGCGAGCACGCGCTGCAGGCCGTCGATGCTGCGGCGCAGCTTGCGGCCGGCGGACCATCCCAAAGAGACGTGGTCTTCTTGCATCGCCGAGGACGGGATCGAGTCGGCGGAGGCCGGCACGGCGTTGCGCTTGAGCTCGCCGACGATGCCGGCCTGCGCGTACTGCGCGATCATGTGGCCGGAGTCCACACCGGGGTCGCCGGCGAGGAAGGCGTTGAGGCCGCGGTTGCGGGCAGGGTCGAGGAAGCGGTCGGTGCGCCGCTCGCTAATGGACGCCAAGTCCGCCACCACAATCGCCAAAAAGTCCAGCACGTAAGCCACAGGCGCGCCGTGGAAGTTGCCGTTGGAGGCCACGCGGCCGTCTTTGGCCACCACGGGGTTGTCGTTGGCGGCGGCGAGCTCGCGGTTCGCCACGGTGGTGACGTGGGTCAGCGTGTCGCGGAAACCGCCTGCGACCTGCGGGGTGCAGCGGACGGAGTAGGCGTCCTGGACCTCGTTGGCCTTGAAGCCGTCCAGGGCTGCGTCGAGGATCGGCGAGCCGGCGGCGACGGTGCGGATGTTGTAGGCGGAATCCGCCTGGCCAGGGTGGGGGCGCAGCTCCTGCAAGTCCTCGTCGAAGACGGACAGGGTGCCTGTCAGGCCCTCGACGCTCATGGCGGTGGCGATGTCGGAGACCTTGGCGGCCTCGCGCAGATCCGCGATGGCCAGGCACAGCATGCCGAGCATGCCGTCGGTGCCGTTGATCAGCGCCAGGCCCTCCTTTTCGCGCAGCACCAGCGGCTCGATGCCGGCAGCCGAAAGCGCCTCAGCCGCCGGCACGATTTCGCCGCCGCGCACGCGGACTTCGCCCTCGCCGAGTAGCGCCAGCGCGCAGTGCGCCAGCGGTGCCAGGTCGCCGGAGCAGCCGAGTGAGCCGTACTCGCGCACCACCGGGGTGATGCCGGCGTTGAGCGCGGCGGCGTAGGTTTCTGCCACCACGGGGCGCACGCCGGTGCGGCCGGTGCACAGCGTGGACAGGCGCAGCAGCATCAGCGCGCGGATGACCTCTTCTTCCACCTCAGCGCCGGTACCCGCAGCGTGGGAGCGGACCAACGAGACCTGCAGCTGGGCGCGCATGTCCTCCGGGATGTGTTTGGTGGCCAGCGCGCCGAAACCGGTGGAGACGCCGTAGACCGGGGTGGGATCCGCGGCGAGCTCTTCGACGCGCTCGCGAGTCGCGGCGATCTCTTCAAGGGCCGCCGGGTCGATGGCGACCTCGGCTCCGTGGCGGGCGACGGCCACAACGTCCTCGATGGACAGGGCCCCAATTCCAACTGAAACTGTGTGTGTCATGGACGTGATAGTAGTCCAAACAAGTGTGTCCGATCACACGTTTCCGAAGAACTGTGCCCGCAGCCCCTCTGCGGCGGTGCGCAGCGCGCTGACCAGCTGTTGCGTGTCCGCGCTGCCCACGGCGAAGGTCACCGCGAGCGCTGCCGCTGGGCGCGAAAGGTGGTCCAGCACCGCCACCGCCACGGACTCCTGGCCGCGCGAGATGGCTTCGTGCTCGGTGGCGAACCCTTGGCGTCGATAAGCAGAAAGCTCCTCTTTGACCTCGCTGTAGCGGCGGCGCTCGCCCGAGGAGTTGTACGCGGCGCGCAGCTCCGCCTCAGGCAGCTGCGCAAGCATGATGCGCCCCGAGGCGGTCTTCAACGACGGCAAACGCACGCCCACTTCCGTGACCAGCGACACTGCACCGGGGGCGCGCACCTCGTGCAGGTACACAATCTCCGGACCAGCGAGGCGCGTTAAGTGCGCCGAACCGCCCGCGAGCTGCGCGATCCGCGCCAACGGCTTCGTGGCCAGCCGCACCAGTGGCTGCTGCGTGGTGTACGCCTGTGCCATGCGGTACGACGCCAGCCCTAACCCGTACGTGCCGGGCTTGCGCAGGTGCACCACAAACCCGGAATCCTCCAGCTCCCGCAGTAGGTGGTAGGTGGTGGAACGCGGCAGGTCCAGTTCGCGCTGGATGCGGGTGGCGGAAATCGGCGCGTCCGTGGTGGACAGCAGCGCCAGGATGCGCAACACGTTGTGCGCGGCGGGAACCTGCGGCTTAGTCATCGCACTTAGTATGCCCACGGCGCTACCCTCGGAGGGCATGAACACTGTAACTGCATCGCTTTTCACCCCCGCTTCCAACTGGACCGGCCGCAACGACGGCCCCGGCCCTGAGCACGCCCGTTGGCACAGCGTCATCGACACGGCCGCCGAGCCCACCGAGGGCTCCGTGCACCTGATCGGCTACGCCTCCGACGAAGGCGTCGAGCGCAACGGCGGCCGCCAGGGCGCGGCGAAAGGCCCGGAGGCGTTGCGCGCGGCCCTCGGCTCGCTCGCGGTTCACGAGAGCACATCGCTTCTCGACGCCGGCACCGTGACCACCCAAGACACCGACCTCGAAGGCTCCCAACGCGAGCTGTCCGACCGGGTGCGCGACCTCGTGGCGGCGCAGGGCGCAGACGGGATGACTGTCGTGCTCGGCGGCGGCCACGAAACCTCCTTTGCCACCCACCGCGGCGCCTACGAAGCGATCGGGCCGATGCAGGTGATCAACTTCGACGCCCACTTCGACCTGCGCACCGAAACCCGCCCCACCTCCGGCACCCCGTTCAAGCAGATCGCCGGCCTGGTGGGCGAGGACTTCGACTACAGCGTCTTCGGCATCTCCAAGCCCAACAACACCAGGGTGCTCTTCGACACCGCCGACGAACTTGGCGTGACAACCGTACTGGACACCGAACTGGCGGCAATGACCGTGCGCGAAGCCGCCGAGCGAGCCGTCGCCGCTGTGGCCGGCGACAGGCCGATCCACCTCTCCATCGACCTGGACGTGCTGCCGGCGGCGGTCGCGCCGGGCGTGTCCGCCCCGGCCGGGTTCGGCGTGGAGTACGCGATGCTGCGCGCGATGGTCGCCGCAGTGGCTGCGACGGGGCGCGTCGCGCTTCTGGACGTCGTAGAGCTCAACCCCGACTTCGACGTGGACTACCGCACCGCCAAGGCCGCCGCGCGGCTGATTGACGATGCGGTTGTCGGGGCGAAGCTGCGTCGATAAGCAGCTGCTCTTTAGAAAATCAGGTGCGCCACCGGCACAGTGATCAGCACGGTGAGCACCACGCGGATGAACCAGATCTGCACCATCTTCCAGATGCTCAGCGGGATGTCGGTGGCCAGCACCGCCGGCACCATCGCCGAGAAGAAGAAAATCTGGCTCACGCACACCACAGCCATGGTGAACTTCAGCACCATGTCGTCCGAACCTGCGGACAGCGTGGCCGGCAGGAACATCTCCGCCAGGCCCGACGCCAGCGCACCCGAGGTCGCCCACGGATCCGGTAGGCGCAGCAGCCACACCACCGGGAAGAACGCCGCGCCGAGAATCTTGAACACTGGCGTGTAGGTGGCCAGCACCAGGCCGATCGTGCCCACGGCCATGATGCCCGGGGTGACCTGCACGGCCATGATCAAACCGTCGCGGAAGTTCGCCCACAGCACCTTGCCCAGAGACTCGGCGCGGTTGAGCTCCAACTTCGCCTCGCGCCACGCCGCCTTGAAACGGTTGCCCTCGACCTCTTTTTCCGGGTGCGGGGTGGCGCCCGGGTAATAGTCCTCGGGAATGCGGGTGATGGGTGGGATGCGCACCACGATCGCGGTGACAATAAAGGTGATGATGAACGTGATGAAGAAGTACGCGGTCCAGTGCTCCATCATGTCCAGCGTCTTGGCCACGATGACCATGAACGTGGCGGACACGGTGGAAAATCCCGACGCCACAATCGACGCCTCACGGCCGTTGTAGCTGCCGTTTTTGTACATGCGGTCCGTGATCAGCAGGCCCAGCGAGTAGGAGCCCAAAAACGACGCCACCGCATCCACCGCAGACTTGCCCGGGGTGCGGAACGCCGGCCGCATGATCGGCTGCACCATCACGCCGATGAACTCCATCAGGCCGAAGCCGACCAACAGGCCGAGGAAGATCGCGCCGACCGGGATGAGCAGGCCCACCGAGATGACCAGCTTGTCCAGGATGAACGGGCCGATATCCGGGTTGAACAGCCACGCCGGGCCGAAGCCGAAGGTGAGCATCGCGCACAAAACGATCGCCAGCACCGACAGCGCCGCGAAGGCCATGCGCGGGTAATCCTCTTTCCAGCGCCCGGAGACGAACTGGTAGACCGTGCCCGCGATGATGGCGAATAACGCCAGGTAGCGGGTGCCTTCCCCGAGCGTGGTGGTGATCCAGCTGACGATGTGGTCCAACAGAATCGTGGACTTGGAATCGCCGATGGTAAACGGCACGAAGAACGCGAAGATGCCGATGGCGCTGTAGAGGAAAAAGCGCCACACCGCCTTCGGCTTCGGGTCAGTCTCTGGTGCGGTGCTTCGCTGACCGGGCTGCTCCGTGCCGGTAATGCTTTCGGTGTTGTCGGTGGGGTCCTCGATGCCTTCGAAGCGGGGGTTGTTCAGCTCCGGGATGAGCGCCTCTGCACCCGCAGGCAAGTTCTTCACCGGCCATGCGGGGGAAAACCTGCGCCGGGAGTGCACCGGCTTCGCAGTCTCGTTCATTGTGTCCTTCCATCTGTTGCGTTCAGCACCGCAAAACCCTGCGGATATCACGCAGAACGGAATGTTTTCGGTGTCGGCGCATAATTTTTACATAGAAAGTGACGCAAAGCACAACCGGATGGCCTATGTTTTTTAGATACCTGCAAGGTTTCCCGAAAAATCCCCAGCACATACCCCTTTAGGAGGGTCCCGTGGAAGGTTTTATCGACACCCTCAACGGTGTGATTTGGTCCAACGCTCTCGTCTATTTGTGCCTCGGCGCAGGCGCGTACTTCACGCTCGCCACCCTGTTCCTGCAGATCCGCTGCCTGCCCGACATGATCCGTCAGCTCAAGTCCGGAGAAAGCTCCGAGCAGGGCATTTCCTCGTTCCAATCCCTGATGATCTCGCTCGCCGGCCGCGTCGGCGTGGGCAACATCGCCGGCGTGGCCACCGCCATCGCATTCGGCGGCCCGGGCGCGGTGTTCTGGATGTGGCTGGTGGCTCTGCTCGGCTCCGCCACCTCGTTCATCGAGTGCTGCCTCGCCCAGATCTACAAAGAGACGGACCGCGACACCGGCGAGTACCGCGGCGGACCCGCCTACTACATCGAGAAGGCGTACAAGCACACCTCCGCAGCCCCGTTCATGCTGGTCTACGCCATCATCTTCGCGGTGTGCATGCTGCTGGCCACGTCCTACTTCCTGCCGGGGATCCAGGCCAACGGCGTGGCTGCGGCCGTCGATAATGCGTGGGGCGTCAACATCTGGGTCTCCGCGACAATTATGACCGTGCTCCTCGCCTTCATCATCATCGGCGGCGTGAAGCGCATCGCGAACTTTGCCTCCATGGTCGTGCCGTTCATGGCCGGCATCTACATCATCATCGCCATCGTGGTGCTGTTCGCGAACGCTTCCCAGATCCCCGAAGTCTTCGGCACCATCGTCCGCTCCGCCTTTGACAAGGAAGCCGCGTTCTCCGGCATGCTCGGCGCCGCCATCATGTGGGGCGTCAAGCGCGGTATCTACTCCAACGAGGCCGGTCAGGGCACCGGCCCGCAGTCCGCGGCGGCCGCCGAGGTCTCCCACCCGGCGAAGCAGGGCTTCGTCCAGGCGTTCGCCGTCTACATCGACACCCTGTTCGTCTGCTCCGCCACCGCCTTCATCATCATTTCCACCGACATGTACAAGGTCTTCGAGGGCCAGTCCGAAGACGGCGCGGTGGTCTACGACGGCTCCCTGCCCGACGGCATCCCTGTCGGCCCCGGCTACGTGCAGGAAGGCCTGAACTCCTTCTCCGCCGGCCTGGGCCCGTCGTTTATCGCCCTAGCGATCATGTTCTTCGCCTTCACCACCGTGCTGGCGTACTACTACATGGCAGAGACCAACTTCACCTACCTGAACCGCTGGGTGAAGAGCGAAAGCGCACGTAAGGCCATTATTTGGGTGCTGCGTGCCCTGATCCTCGTGGCCGTCTTCATCGGCGCAACCACCACCCCGGGCACCGCCTGGGCGCTCGGCGACATCGGCGTCGGCGCGACCGCGTGGCTCAACATCGTGGCGATTCTCTTCCTGCAGGTCCCGGCGCTGAAGTGCCTGTGGGACTACCGCCGCCAGAAGAAGGCTGGCATCGACCCGCACTTCGACCCCGAGGCGCTGGGCATTAAGAACGCCGACTTCTGGGTCGAGCGCAAGAACCGCATGATCGAGGCTGGCACTTGGCCGGGCGTTGAGGGCAAGGTTGTCACGACGACCCGCAACAACTAGCCGTAATCAAACCGGCTACCTAGGCGGGTGTGGTCTGTTTTCCGGGGCGGGGTGATCACTATGGTGATCTCCGGAATGGTGGGGAGTGCTTATGAGGTTCCTTCCGCATCAACCCGGTCGGGGTCGAGATGATGGGCAAAACTGATCAGGATAAGACGGTGTAGCCGGCCTCTTCGATGGCCCGGCGAACCATCTCCGGAGGTACGGCACCGGTGACCGTGACGGTGGAAACACCACCAGCAGCGAGATCAATCTGGACGTCGTCGACCTGGGGGAGGGCCTGAAGGGCCTGGGTCACGCTTTTCACGCAGTGCCCGCAGGTCAGGCCGGTGACCTGGTAGCTAGGGGAGGATCCTCCTGCTGACGAGTCGCTGGCGGCAGGGGTGGAGGCGGTGTCGGCATGTGAGGCGGGTCCGCAACAGCTGCAGCCGTGGGAGGCCATCGGCAAGAGGTGGGGCGGGGAGGTGGTCATGGGAAAGCTCCTATGGGTCGTTGGGATGCGGTAACGCTCGTTAGCATATACCCCCCGGGGGTACATTTTTAAGGGGTGGAGGGCACGGCCCTCACGCGGGGCAGGGTGTGGTCACCGAGCGGCATCCTCGCTGTCGGGAGGGGATAGCGGGAGGCGGAGGGCAAACACCGCTCCGCGACCGGGTCCGGGGGAGGTGGCGGTGAGAGTGCCGCCGTGGGCCTCGACCAATGCCTTGGAGATGGTCAGACCGATACCGGCCCCGCCGTTGTCCCGGCTGCGGGCGGCATCCCCCCGGTAGAAGCGTTCGAAGATGTGTCCAAGTTGGCTAGGTGGGATGCCCTCGCCGTCATCGGCGACGTGGATGAGCGCGGTGGACGCCCCCTGTCGGTGGACGCTGATCCGGACCTGCCCGCCGGCCGGGGTGTGCCGTAGCGCGTTCGACAGGAGATTGCTCATCACCTGGCCGAAGAGTTGCCGGTCCACGAGCACCTGGGCGGTGTCCGTAATGGTCTCGACCTGTAAATCGACGCCTTTGTCAGCATAAGCTTCCCCCGCGGCAGCAGCGGCGGTATGGAGCAGATCCCCGAGACCTTCCTCCGCCAGGTCCAAATCGATCCGGTGTTCCTGGGCCCGGGAGACATCGTCGATGTCTTCCATCAACCGGGTCAGGCGGGTGAGTTGGTCAGTCATGATCGTGTGGGTGGCATTATTCCAGTCCACGGCCCCGTCCTGGAGACCATCGAGGTAGACCGTGAGCACCGATAAGGGGGTGCCCATTTCGTGGGCCAGATCAGAGAGCATCTGGCGGCGGACCTGTTCGGTGTGTTCCAGCCGGTCGGCCATGGTGTTGAAGGCATGCGCCAGGGTGGTGACTTCGGGGCCTGCTTCTCCGGCGGGCACGCGGACACGGTAGTTGCCGGCCGTCAGGCTGGTAGCGGCGCGGGTGAGATCCTGCAGGGGGGTGCGCAGGCGACGCGATAACCACAGGCTGGCCAGCAGGGCGCTGATCAAGGCGGTGGGCAGGGCGACGGCCAGGGTGATCAGGTTGGCGTCCCGGTAGGCCTGCTCGGCATGGAACAGCTCCAGCGAGGGGTTCTCCCGGCCGCTCATCAACATATGATCATGGAACAGGGTCGGGCCCACCATCGTGGCCACGGTCGCGGCCACCAGCAGGCTAATCACCACGACCAACACCTGGGCGGCCAGGAAGCGGAAGGTCAGGCCGGGTCCGTGATTCATGGCTGTCCCACCCGGTAGCCCACGCCACGCACGGTGTCGATAAACCCCCGGCCCCGGGTGTCGGTGCCGAGCTTGCGACGCAAGTTGCCGATGTGGACATCGACGATGCGTTCATCACCGACCCAGGTGGTGTCCCAGACCTCGGTGACCAGGTCGTGGCGGGTCAGCACCTGGCCGGGGCGCAGGGCCAGGGCAACCAGCAGCTCGAACTCCGTGCGGGTGAGCTCCACGGTCGTCTCTCCCACCCGCACCTGATGGGCGACGGGGTCAAGGATGAGGTCACCAACGATCAAGGGGGCGGTCACCTGCGGTGGGGTGGTGCTGGTGCGCGGGCGGCGCAGCACCGCATGCACCCGGGTCACCAGTTCCCGGATGCTAAGAGGTTTGGTGATGTAGTCATCCGCCCCCAGGGTCAAACCGCTGATCTTGTCGTCCTCGCTGCCACGCGCGGTGAGCATGAGGATGTAGCAGTCCGAGAAGGTGCGGATCCGTCGGCATACCTCCAGGCCGTCGAGTTCGGGCAGCCCCAGGTCCAGCACCACAACATCGGGGGAAAAGCGACGGGCCTCGTCCACGGCCTGGGTGCCGGTGTGTGCCTGGCGGGTATCGAAGCCGGCCCGGATGAGGTAGGAGGCCACCATCTGAGCCAGGGGTTGTTCATCATCGACGACCAGCACCCGCCCCGGGGGCGTGGCGGTGGTCGGTGTGTGGTCAGCCATAGACCCCAGTATCGCTCCGGGCAGGGGGAATACCACCTTCGCTCAGTGCCCGGCGGGAAATCTTCATCAAATCTTCAAACATCACCCTTCGAGCGCCGTCACCCCTGTGTCCCACCCCGGGCCGGCGGCATCGCCTCCCCTGGAAGGTTCAGCAGGCGCCACCAGGGATTTCACTGCCTGCACGGCATACCCGGGGCGGGTGGAAGGACATCACCCACGGCTGTGGGGTGGTGTTCCGGTGGTGACCCAGCCCACCGAATTCACTCCCTTTTCGCCCTGTTATAAGGCTGTGAGCAGGGTTTTTGAATTTTAGTCCGTCAGGCACCCGTGCTAGATAAAGGTATGGCATCGACCTTGAGGCGGTGTCTTCTCATGGCCCTACCACGATCCAAGGAGATTGACGTGAAACGAGCAGCGATCGCAGCCGCCGCCCTTGCCCTCGCCCTCACGGGGTGTTCGGCCGCCGACCCGGAACCCACCGCCGATGGGACGGTGTCCCAGGACACATTCCTGACTACCCATGGCCTAGCCGACATGGACGCGGTGGAGATCATTGATCACCTCGACCGGCAGAAGGTCACTGAGCGTCCCACGGATCTGATCGCCTCAGTGCGTAACGATGAACTGCTGCTCTCGAGCGATGACCAGGAAGTCGCGCTCGATCTTCCCGACAATCAGACGTATGTCTCGATCGCACCCTATCTCACCTCCACCCACGACTGCTTCTACCACAGCCTCACGACCTGCCAGGGGGAACTCGACAATGAGGATATCCAGGTCACGATCACCGATGAGGCGACCGGTGAGGTGCTGGTGGACGAGGCGACAACCACCTTCGACAACGGGTTTATTGGCTTCTGGCTTCCCGATGATGTCACCGGCCTGATTGAGGTCAGCTACCAGGGGCGTACCGGCACCACGGAGTTTTCCACCACCGACGACGGTGCCACCTGTGTCACAGACCTGCGCCTGACGTGATGGCTCAGCAGGATCCTCACCTGCGCCTGTCTCCCGTGCCACTGAAATCTTGCACCAAGGAAGGTTAAATCATGACGAACGCGTTTTCCCGACGACAGTTTCTGCTCGGCGGGCTCGTCCTGGCCGGCACCGGGGCCGTGGCCGCCTGCACCAGCGACCCTGGACCCGCTGCCCCGGCACCAGGTCCCTCCCTTCGCCCCACTCCCACCCCCACTGCGCTCGGTGAGCCGACGGTGCGCCGGACACTGACCGCCCGGCCCCTCTCCCTGGATATCGGCGGCATCGAAGCCAAGACGTGGGGATACGTCTCTGACACCGGGGATGCGGCCATTGAGGCCACCGCCGGCGACGTCCTCCAGGTCGATATCACCAATGAACTGCCTGAGAGCACCTCCATCCACTGGCATGGCATCGCACTCCACAACGCAGCCGACGGTGTGCCCGGCATGACCCAGGACCCTATTGAACCTGGCGAGTCTTTCTCCTATGTTTTTGAAGTCCCCCACGGTGGCACCTACTTCTACCATTCCCACACCGGCCTGCAGCTTGATCGCGGCCTCCACGCCCCACTGATCATCCGCGATCCGGACGACGCTGAGGACCAGGACGTCGAGTGGACCATCGTGCTCGACGACTGGGTCGATGGCATTCAGGGCACTCCCGACGATGAGCTCGACAAGCTCACCGGAATGGGTTCGGGCGACCATAACGGGAGGATGGGAATGGGAGGTCACGGCCAGATGATGCACGGCACCCCGGACCGAGTACTGGGCGGGGATGCCGGCGATGTGATGTATCCGCACTACCTCATCAACGGACGTATCCCCCGTGCTCACCGGACCTTCGAGGCTCGCCCGGGCGACAAGGCCCGCCTGAGGTTCATCAACGCGGGCGGTGACACCATCTTCAAGGTGGCCCTCGGTGGTCACCGCATGACCGTCACCCACACCGACGGCTTCCCTGTCCAGCCCCGGGAGACCGAATCGATCTACCTGTCGATGGGCGAGCGTGTCGACGTCGAGGTCATCCTCGGCGACGGCATCTTCCCGCTCACGGCTTTGGCGGTGGGTAAGGACGACCGCGCCTTCGCCGTCATCCGCACCGCCGGCGGCCAGGCCCCCCGCCCCGATGTCGACTTCCCCGAGTTGTCGTCCACCGGACTGCTTCTGTCCTCCCTGAAGCCAGCAGACCGTGCACTCCTGCCCGAGGGCACACCAGACCGAGAAGTCAGCATCGACCTGGGCGGGCAGATGATGCCGTATGAATGGAGCATTCTCACCGACGGCCAATCCTCCTCCGCGACCGTGGAGGAGGGCCAGCGCCTGCGGATGGTCATGCGCAACAGGACCATGATGCCCCATCCCATGCACATCCACGGCCACACGTGGGCGCTGCCCGGCAGCGACGGGCTACGCAAGGACACTGTCCTTCTCCGCCACGGTGAAACCATGATCGCCGACCTGATCGCTGACAACCCCGGTGAGTGGGCATTTCACTGCCATAACGCCTATCACATGGAAACCGGGATGCTCAGCTCGCTTCGCTATGAGTAACCCCCACAGCAGGTTGAGTGCCGAGGTGGGCAGAGTCGCTGCAACCACACGCGTGTTCAGCCCAGTCGCAGACCTCACGGGCAGACAAACCGGCCAAAAACCTCTCAACCGCACCATCGCGGATATCAGATGGAAACCCTGCGGGCATCGGAACACCTTCCAGCCCCCCAACACTCCAACTTTTTGTCCGCGCTCCCTTCCTGCCTGGTAGCCGGATCTAGGTAGCCGGTTTCCCGCCTGTGGCCGCTTGTTGCGCCAACCGTCCCGCCCGGCGCCCTAACGCAGGGAGTCGAACAGCGCTTCGGCCGCGGTGTCGTCCCAAAGCACGACGTTGCCCACCTCGGTGTCGGCGAAGCCGCCGATGGGCACGGTCTCGGTTTCCAGGCCGCCGCGCAGGGCGAAGACGATGCGGGCGAGGTTCCACGCGTGGTCGTCGGAGTTGACCGTCAGCAACGTCGGTGTGACCCACAGCAGCCGCGCCATGCGGAACGGGTTGAGGTACACGGACGGCGACAGCACGCGCGTGACCAGCGTGGTCATGAACTCGCGCTGGCGTGCCACGCGGTCCAGGTCGCCCTGGGCGGTGGCGCGGGTGCGCACGTATCCCAGCGCGGTGGGGCCGTCCATCTCCTGGCAGCCGGGTTGGAGGTTGATGTTGGCCAACGGGTCGTCGATTGGCTCGGCGACGCAAATCTCCACGCCGCCCGCCGCGTCGACCACGCCGGCGAGGCCGCCCATGCCGATCTCCGCGTAGCGGTCCACGTGCAGCCCGGTGTTTTGCTCCACGGTTTCCACCAGCAGCTGCGGACCGCCGATGGAGAATGCGGCGTTGATCTTGTCGTAGCCGTACCCGGGCACGGGCACGTACGAGTCGCGCGGGATGGACATCAGCGTCGGTTTTCCGCGCAGCGGCAGGTGCATGAGCATGATTGTGTCGGTGCGCACGGTGCCCAGGTCGCCGCCGGTGCCGAGGCGCTCGACGTCCTTTTCGCTTAAGCCCGTGCGCGAGTCGGAGCCGACGAGCAGCCAGTTGGTCCCCGAGGTGTTCGAGATTTGCTGGTCGGGCATGGCGGCGGTGCGGTTGAGGCGCGCGTCCGCGATCAGCACCGAGCCGATGAGCAAGGCGATGACCAGGGCAAGTATTGCTCCGCAGCCGGGGAGCTTTACTTTGCGACGTTCCTTCGGCCCTTTCCGCCTCCGCTTCGACACCTGCAGCGGGACTTCCTCTGGGGCGGGGCGCTGCTGCGCCTGACGCGGAGCCGGCCGCTGTTGCGCGGGCCGGCGGCGCGGGTGCTGCGGTGCGCGGCGCGGCTCGTAGGCGGCGGGGGGTTCGTAGACGGTGTGGCCCGGCTCAACCCGCGGAGGAACCTGCGGAGAAACCCTGCGCGCGCGGGGTTCTACGCGCGTGAATTCTTCGGGGTGGCGGGCAGCGGGATCGCGTCGAGAAGCAGTTGTGCGACGGCGAATGGGCCGGCCGTAGCGGTCCACGAGGGGCTTGCCGTCTTTGCCCAGCACAAACTCGCCCGCGTTATCGCGGGGGTCGTTGGAATGGGGCGTAGTAGACATGCGCTTAGTGTAACCAGTGTGACGGAAGTGCTTAGATTCCGAGCCACGACAGGTCCAGCAGCGGGTAGGCGATAAACGCCACGGCATCGATGAAAAAGTGCGCCAGGATCAGCGGCCACACCCGGGAAGTTTTGTGGAAGTACCAGGCAAAGATTACGCCCATGACAATGTTGCCGACACCCGCGGAGACCCCCTGGTACAGGTGGTAAGACCCGCGCAACACCGCCGAGGCCGCGATGAACTGCCAGGGTTTCCACCCCAGCTGCTTCAGGCGTGTGACCAGGTACATCACCACCACGATCTCCTCGCCGAAGCCATTGGCGAACGACCACAACAGTGAGGTGGGAATCTGCACCGCGGCGGTGGTCGGCACCACCACCTTGGACAGGCCCAGGTGCACCGCGGCGATGTAGAACGCCAGGCCGGGCAGCCCGATCAGCGCAGCAAACCCCGCCCCGCGCGCGGCGTCGGACCAGCGGGGCCAGCGCCACCGCTGGTCAAGCAGGAACCATGCCAGCCCGCCCCACGCGAGAAGCGTCAGCGCGGAGGTCGCCTGCAGCGCCAGGTCCAGCCAGGGAATCGATGAGGCTGCGTCGTGGATGGTGGTGCTCTGCTGGTTCAGCGGGGCTTTCAGCAGCGAGTCCACAAGCCGAAGCGCCGCACGCAGCCCCGCGGTGCCGAAGGTGACCGCGAGGACGAGCACGATTTCGAGCTTCAGGCGCCGAGTCATGCGCTAACTTTAACGCCATGCAGGATTTGTGGGCGCGCACTATCGAGCAGGTTGTCAGCCAGGAGTACCCCGCCGCCATGCACCATGAGCAGGCAGGCCCCGGCCACCCCGACCCGCGGACGCTGCACCCGGCGTTTTGGGGCTCCTATGACTGGCACTCGTGCGTGCACATGCTCTGCACTGCGGTGAAGGTGCATTTGCGTATCGACGACCACAGGCTCGCCGACCTCCTCGATCAGCGCCTGACTGAAGACAACATCGCCGCCGAGGCCGAATACCTGCGGACACATCCCGTCTACGAGCGTCCGTACGGCTGGGCGTGGGCGACGCAGCTGGTCAAGGTGTGTCGCGGCACCAGGTGGCAGGCCGCGCTCACGCCGCTTGAAGCCCAGCTGGAGCGGAACATCACCGCGTGGCTACACACGCAGCAGTGGCCGGTGCGCCACGGCGTGCACTCCAACTCGGCGCTGGCGCTGCTGCTCATCCACGACGCCGCACCGGCCCTGCGCGAGCTGGTGGAGCGCACTGCCCGCGCCTGGTTCGGCGACGACCGCGCCTATCCCCACACCTGGGAGGTCTCGGGCCACGACTTCGTCTCCAACGGCCTGGCTGAGGCCGCGCTGATGCGCCGCGTGCTGCCAGCCAGCGAGTACACCACCTGGCTGGACGGCTTTCTCGCGCCCGAGGCGTTTGAGTTCTACACCGCGCCGATGACGGTCGCGGACCCGGAGGACGGCCAGCAGGCCCACCTCATCGGGCTCATGCTCACCCGCGCGTGGTTGTTGCGGGAAATTGGCAAACCGCAAGGTACGCAGATGCTTATCGACGCAGCTTCGCCCCACCTGACCGGCCAGAATTTCATGGCCACGCACTGGCTGATCACCTACGCGCTGCTCGCCGAAGACGCAGCGCAGGACAGGCCAGCCAGCTGACATTCGTGTACAAACGTGCCTATGGGAGCCGGTGAGAACCCCGGGGCGGGCAGCCCGAGAGAGCCGTATCAACAGGTAGTGCGCACCATCGTCGCGCAGATTTCCAACCACCTCCCAGTGGAGGCGTTCTACTCCGTGGTGATCGCGCACGAGGGCAAAACCTTCGTCACCGCGATGGTGCAGCTGGAAGGCGAGCCACCGCAGACCGCGACGATCGACTATGAAGACGAGCACCGCACGCTGTTCTACGAGGTGTTCTGGCAAGAGGTTGCCCAGACCGGCCAGGGCGGGCCGACCCAGATCTACGCCGCCAGCTTCGAGCCGCAGTCCGACTCGTTTGTCTACCACGGCAGCCACCCGTACGACCCGGCCCAGGGTGTGCCGGATGCGGCGGCGCTGCAGCGCTTCGCCCAGGGGCTGCAAGGGGCTCGTGCCAACGCGATGGTGGACGCGCACCTGTACCACCGCTCGGCCATGCAGCCCGCGCACCGCCCCTCTGGCGCGCACCTCACCGAAGCACTGTTTACCCGGCTCGGCCAGGAGGTCCACCAGCAGGCGCAGTACTTCGGTGACAACTGGGCCGCGCTGAACACCTTCTTCGCGCTTACTTCCGGCCCGGAGGGCACGAAGCTTGATCAGGTGGACGCGATTTTCTACATGGAGAACCTCCAATACACCTACGGCGTGTTCTCCCGCGCCGAGCTCGAGCCGTTCGCCACCGCCTACATCGACGCGCTAGCGGACGGAAAGCCGTTCCACCACGCGCAGGTGCAGATCACCATGAACAAGCAGATCGATGAAGTCACCAGCGGCGCGTCGTGGGACGATTGGGCCGAGCGCATCCGCACGACCGCAGAGAATTGGAGAGACGTGGCAAACGACACCCACCCGCTGATGCAGAGGCAGCCATGACCCGCATCGCGTATTTGGGCCCCGCGGGCACGTTCACGGAAGAAGCCGCGCGCCGCTTCGGCATCGAGGGGGCGCAGTACGTGCCCGTCGAGTCGCCGGCCGCGGCACTCGCCGCCCTGGATGCGGGCGAGGCGGAGTACGCGGTGTGCGCGATCGAGAACTCGATCGACGGCGCGGTGACCACCACCATGGACGCGCTCGCCGCCACCGAAAGCGCGCGCATCGTGGGGGAGACCGAGCTCGCCATCGCGTTCGCGGTGATGACTAAGCAAGGGCACAAGCTTGACGACGCCCTCCGGCTCGCCACCCACCCCGTCGCCCACCAACAAGTCAAGCGCTGGATCGCCGAGAACACACCGAAAACGGAGTTCATCCCGGCGCCCTCCAACGCCGCGGCGGCGAAGATGGTGGCCGATGGCGCCGCCGACGTGGCCGTCGCCCCGGAGCGGGCGGCGGCGCTGCACGGGCTGGAAGTGCACGCCCGCGGTGTCGCGGACGCGGAGACGGCGCGGACCAGGTTCGTGCTCGTCGCAAAGCAGACTGCTCCGCCGAAACCCTCCGGAAACGACCGCACCGCGATTGTCTTCCGCACGAAAAACGAACCCGGCGCCCTGGTGCGCGTGCTGCAGGAATTCGCGGCGCGCGGGGTGGACATGACGCGAATCGAGTCGCGGCCCACGCGCGAGGAACCGAACACCTACGACTTCTTCGTGGACCTGGCGGGCCACGCAAGCGACGCAGACGTGGCGGACGCGCTCGAGGCCGGGGCCGAACACACCACCGAGATGCGCCAGCTGGGAACCTGGCCGAGGGAGGCACGATAGCGATGGTTTTCACAATGCCGACGGACAGGTACCCGTGGGCGGGCGACGCGGTTGAGCGCTTCGAGTACGAAGTGCGCAGCCAGATGCACTTTATGCAGGAGAAGTTCCCGCTGAGCTTGTTCATGGGGTGCAACCCGAGAGGGCAAGTGTTCTTCTTCGTCCTCCGGGAAATCGAGGGGCGCGTGGGGCTGGTGGAGCTCCACTTCGAGGAGCAGCTGCACCGCCTCATGTACGAGGTGCTGCTGCAGCGCCGCCCTGCCGAGGACCCGTGCTGGGGTCTTGCGATGCACTACGACCCGGACGCCGACGAGATCCAGTACCGGGGCTTAGACGGCCTCGGCGCCATGGGGGACGAAGAGCGCGCGCTGGAGGTGCAGCGGGTGGCCAAGGAGATGGGCGGGCTCTCTTCGGAGAACTAGCCCCTAAAGCTAGCCCCAGCCGAGGGCGTGGAGCTCGTGCTCTTCGAGCCCGAAGTAGTGGCCCACCTCGTGCAGCACGGTCACCTTCACCTCGTGGCGCAGCTGTTCCTCATCCACGCAGATCGCCTCGAGGGCGTTTTTGTACACGAAGACCGCGTCCGGCAAGAACCCGGAGTGGTTCGAGTGCTGCTCCGTCAGCGGCACACCCTCGAACAGGCCCAGCAGGGTCGGGTCGTCCGGGTTGTAGTCCCGCGCAAGGACCACCATGTTCGTCATGTGCTGGGCGAAGTTGTCGGGGATGGTGTCCAACGCGTCGTTGATCATCTCCTCGAACGCCTCGTCGCTGACCGGGAGCATGATCTACTGCACCGGTGCCTGTGCCGCGCCAGCGGCCGGGTCCTGCGCTGCGTCAGCGCCAACGCCAGCGCCAGCATCGGCAGCGGGGGCGGGTGCGGGCGGAGCCTGCTCTTCCCTTAGGGGGCGGCGCTGGGGGCGTTCGGGCGGCGGAGCGTCGTCGATAAGCAACTGCCCACGGCCCTGCGTCGCGGACCCAGTGAGGTTGGCAAAGCCGCCCTCCGGACGCGAGAACATCAACGCGCAGTTCACGCTGCGCGAGCCGCCCTCCCACGAGGCGGTTGATTGCGTGGTCCAGAACGGGCGCAGCGCGATCTGGTAGAGGTTTTCCTCGCTGCCCATGTAGTCCTGCGCGGCCTGGGTGCACACGTCCTGGAGATGCTTGTCCTGCTCCTCCACGGCCGGGGTGTGATCCGGGAAGACCTCCTCCAGCGAGACCTGGCTGGTGATCTCCAGCTGGTGCGGGTCCGCGCACTTCACCGCCGTCAGCGTGTTGGACGAGTCGATGGACACACACTGGCCCGCCTCGAACACGCGGGCCTGGTCCTGATCTGCCACACGCCCGGAGGTCAGGATCGGCTCGCCGGCGCGGTTGGTCTCCTGCAGCCCGCACAGCATCGTGCGGTCGCCGCGGGCCCACGCGTCCGCTGGCGGCAGGATCGGGGCGATGGAGTAGCGGCCGTTCGGGTCGTACTTGCCTCCCAAGTACCGGAAGGTGCCGGCGCCGCACAGCTCCTCGCGCAGCTGGGCCTGGCGCGTCGGGTTCGGCATCGGCGCCTCCGGGCCGAACTCGGAGGTGGGGTAGGTGGCCAGGTTTTGGCGCAGGGACACCTCGAAGCGGTGCTCGCCCTCGCAGTCCGCCTGCTCGAAGCCGGTGATCGTGCCGTCTTCGGCCACCTGCCAGGTCAAGCAGGCCCCGGCATCGGCGGTGGTGAACGTCGCGGCCTGGTCGGGCGAGACGGTGGAGCTGGCGACGGTGGAGGAGTCCTGGGCCCCGGGCTCAGGCTCGGACGTGTCGGCGGCAAGCGTGTACGTGCCCGCGCCGACGGCACCCGCCAGTGCGGCGATGATGAAGGAACGCAGCGCGCTCTGTTTCGAAGCCATGGCGGCCCATTATTCCACTTCTCGCGCTACCCGAGTAGTCAGCCGGTAGCGGTCCGTGCGGTACACGGAGGAGCAAAACTCCACGTTGTGCGTCCCTGACCGGGCGAAACGCACGATGTGCAGCAGGGCTGTGTCCGGTTGAACGTCCAGCAGCGGGGCGTTGTCCGGCCCGGCCGTGACCGCGGTGACGGTCTGTTCCGCTTCCGTCACGCCCAGGCCGTAATGCTTTTCCAGCAGGGTGTACACGGAGTGGTAGACGTCGTTTTCCAAAAGGTCCGGCACCAGGGTGGCGTTGTACCAGGCGTCGTCCACGGCGTACGGTTCGCCGTCGCCGAGCCTCAGCCTGCGCAAACGGATGTGCGTGGCGGTGGGGGCAGTGCCGAAAAACTGCGCGACCTCCTCCGGCGGGGTGGTGCGCTCGCACAGCAAGATGCGTGACGACGCCTCCACGCGCTGCGCCCGCATCTCATCCGAGAAACTCGCCAGGTGCAGACGCGACACCAACGGGGCCGGGGCGACGAACGTGCCCTTGCCGCGCACGCGGCGCAGCCGGCCCGCCGCCACCAGATCCCCGATCGCGCGGCGCACCGTGATGCGGGAGACGCCGTACTCCTCCTCCAGCGCGCGCTCGCCCGGCAGCGGGTCGCCGGGGGAGAACTCCGCGGCAATGCGGGACTCCAGAAGCGAGCGGAGCTGCTCGTGCTTGGGCACAGGGCCGTCTGCGATCGTGAGGGTCATACGCCCACCATAGCGCACTGGTTATGACCGGACGTCGTTGTGCCGTTGCTGCGTCGGTTTCAGCGTCGGTTGCAGGGTCGGGAGACAAGGTAAGGTGAACAAGCGTGATTGATCTGAAGCGTGTGCGCGAAAACCCCGAGGCTGTCCGCGAGTCCCAAAAGGCCCGCGGCGAAGACCCTGCGCTTGTGGACGAGCTGTTGGCCGCCGACGAAGCCCGCCGCTCCGCCATCCAAAAGGCGGACGAGCTGCGCTCCGAGCAGAAGGCGTTTGGCAAAAAGATCGGCCAGGCCGCCCCCGAGGACCGTCCGGCGCTGCTGGAAGGCTCCAACGAGCTCAAAGCCCGCGTGAAGGAGGCCGAGGCGGAGGAGGCCGCCGCGCAGGAGAAGCTGGAGAAGCTGCAGTACTCCATCGCCAACATCATCGAGGGCGCCCCGGCTGGCGGCGAGGAGGACTTCGTCGTTATCGAGCACGTCGGTGAGGTACCCGAGTTCGACTTCGAGGTCAAAGACCACCTGGACCTGGCCGAGCCGCTGGGGATTATCGACATGAAGCGCGGCACCAAGGTCGGTGGCGCGCGCTTCTACTACCTGGCCGGCGACGGCGCCTGGCTGCAGCTGGGCATGCTCATGCTCGCCGCCCAGAAGGCGCGCGAGGCCGGCTTCAAGCTCATGGTCCCGCCGGTGCTGGTGCGCCCGGACGTCATGCAGGGCACCGGCTTCTTGGACGCGCACGACGAGGAGATCTACTACCTCGAGCGCGACGACATGTACCTGGTCGGCACCTCCGAGGTTGCCCTCGCCGGCCTGCACCAGGACGAGATCATCGACCTGTCCGACGGCCCGCTGCTCTACGCCGGCTGGTCCTCCTGCTTCCGCCGCGAGGCCGGCTCCTACGGCAAGGACACCAAGGGCATCCTGCGCGTCCACCAGTTCGACAAACTGGAGATGTTCGCCTACTGCAAGCCCGAGGACGCCGAGGAGATGCACCAGAAGCTGCTCGGCCTGGAGCGCGAGATGCTCGCCGCCGTGGAGGTGCCCTACCGCATCATCGACGTCGCGGCCGGCGACCTCGGCTCTTCCGCCGCCCGCAAGTTCGACACGGAGGCGTGGGTGCCGTCGCAAGGCACGTACCGCGAGCTGACCTCCACCTCCAACTGCACCACCTTCCAGGCCCGCCGCCTGCACACCCGCTACCGCGACGCCGACGGCAAGACCCAGACCGCCGCCACGCTGAACGGCACCCTGGCCACCACCCGCTGGCTGGTCGCCATCCTGGAAAACAACCAGCAGGCGGACGGCTCCGTGCGCGTGCCCGAAGCGCTGCGACCGTGGGTGGGCAAGGAAGTGCTCACGCCGTAATGGATATGCGCCGGTACCGCGGATTCACCGTCCCGCGGCTCTACGAAGGCATCGCCGCCAACCGCGACGAAGCCGTGGAGAAGTTCTACCAGGGTCTCGTCGGCTTCGCCCGCCGCCTCATGCGCGCAGCGAACATCGAGGTCACGGTCATCGGCGCCGAAAACATCCCGGCGGAAAGCGGCGCGATGCTCGCCGGCAACCACACCGGCTACGCCGACTTCATCCTGCTGGGCACCGGGCCCTACCTGCACGGCGAGCGGCTCGTGCGGTTCATGGCCAAAAAGTCCGTCTTCGACGTGCCCGTGCTGGGCTGGCTGCTCAAGCTGATGAAGCACGTGCCTGTGGACCGCGCCCGCGGCGGCGCCTCCATCGCCCCGGCGGTTGAGATGCTGCGCGAGGGCAACCTCGTGGGCATCTTCCCCGAGGCCACCATCTCGCGGTCGTTCGAGCTGGCCAACTTCAAAACCGGCGCCGCCCGCATCGCCCACCAGGCCGGCGTACCGCTCGTGCCGTGCGCGATCTGGGGTTCGCAGCGCATCTGGACTAAGGACCTGCCGAAGCACTTCCGCAACGTGCCCGTCATCGTGCGCTACGGCGAGCCCGTCCACCTCACCGGCGACGCCGAGGCCGACACCGCCGAGCTGAAGCACCAGATGCAATTGCTTCTCGACGCCTCACGCTCCGAATACACCTCCCTCTACACCGACGGCGCGGGCGAGGCATGGATGCCGGTCGCGCTCGGCGGCACCGCCCCCACGCCGGAAGAAGCCGAGGAGCTCTACGCTCGGGAGCGCGCCGAACGCGAAGCGAAGAAGCAGCGCAAGAAAGGTTGATGCTCATGCCTGTCGACGCCACCGGTGACGCCCCGCGCCTGATCATCTCCGACATCGACGGCACCTTCATCACCTCCGCCGGCCGCGTCACCGACAGGCTGCGTGCGGTGGTCACCCGCGCCGTCGAGTCCGGCGCCCACTTCGGCCTGGCCACGGGCCGCCCGCACCGCTGGCTCATCCCCGTGCTGGAGCAGCTCCCGCTTTCGCCTGTGTGCGTGTGCGCCAACGGGGCGGTGGTCTACGACCCGGCTTCCGACCGGGTACTGCACGCCTTCGAGCTCGCCCCGTCCGCGATGGCCGAGGTTGTCGAGGTGGCGGAGCGCGTGCTCGCCGGTGTGCCGCACGGCTACGGCGTGGAGCGCGTCGGTTCGTCCGCGCTCGAGCCGGAAGAAGAGTGCTTCATCATCACCCCCGAGTACAACCGGGACGCCTGGGACAGCCAATTCGGCATCGCCGACACCCAGACCCTGATCAGCCAGCCCGCCGCGAAACTGCTGGTGCGTTGCTCGTCCATGACGTCTGGGCAGATGTTCGAGCTCATCGCGCCCGAGATCGATCCGGAGCTGGCGCACGTGACCTACTCCATGGACGAGGGCCTGATCGAGGTGTCCTGCCCCGGCGTGGACAAGGCCGCCGGCGCGCGCTACCTGGCCGAGCGCTACGGCGTCACCGCCGCTGACGCCATTGCGTTCGGCGACATGCCCAACGACCTGGAGCTCCTTCGCTGGGCCGGCCGCGGCGTGGCCATGGCCAACGCGGCGCCCCTGCTTCACGACGCCGCCGACCACGTCACCACCACCAACGACGAGTACGGCGTCGCGCGCGTGCTCGAGCGCTGGTTCTAGCTCGCCTGCTGCTCCAGGCCCGCGAGCCAGGTGCGGTACGGCGTATCGATCCGGCTGGGCAGCTGGTGAACCCCCGGACGCTGGTCAATGGCGTTCTGGATCTGCGCGATGAACTCCGCGGTTCCCGCCCTGTCCCAGCCGACCCTGCGCACCACGGCGCCGTGATTCTGGAGTTGGGTTTCGCGGTGGCGTTCCCGTCGTAAAGCTTCTGCTGCATCCCCGAACACCCCGCTGTTCTTCTCCAGCCCGTCCGCCTCGAGCACGAGAAGGCCGTTGATGAGCACGTCCGCCCAAGCAACAGTGGGCCACCCGTCTGCCTCGGTGATGCGGAACCCCACCTGGAACTCGATGGTTTCCACCCCCGTGAGGCGGCCCTCCGCGATGGCGCGCAGAATCGCATCTCGCACGATGGTCTCCAACGCGCTGGCCGAGGTGTCCGCAGAGTAACAGATCAGCTCACGGAACGCCTTGATGCCGCGGGCTCGGGTGAGCGATTCGGTCTTTTCCAGCAGATAGTCCGTGGTGAGGTGCTCGTGCTTGAAGCGCGCCGACTCGATCTGCACCAGCGCCTCCATCGGGCCGTAGTAGCGAAACGAGTCGAACATCGCACGAATCGCTGTCGCGGTACGGATGCCGTTGTGCTCGACGAACTCGGCGTCGCGGAGGAGGCCGCCGTGGTACACCTTGCGCGGATCTTTGTCGCCCCACGTCCGGGAGTTTCCGGGTAAGGCGAGATCCACCTTTGTCACCCAAGTCTTTGTGGAAAGGCCCAGCCAGCGCGCTGCTGCCGGGCCGGTGATGACTGCTGTCTTGCACCGCGAGGCGATGTCCTTGATCAGCTGGATTTCTGCGTCGCGTTTCTGCTGTAGATCCCCCATGCGCTCACTATGCCCCTCGCGGTCGGGCGGGTGAAGAGGAGGCCTGTTGATTTCAGTGGACAGCGATGTCTACACACTTTTTGGACGCGGAGTCTGGTGACTTTTTGGACGCGTCGGCGTTGGCGTCCCCGCTGGTGGTGGTACGAATCTGCTAGTAGTGCTGATCTGCTAGTTGGCTCGGAAGCGCAACTAGCAGATCAAGTGTCCAAGTTTGTGTTTGCCCAGGTGATATTGAATGCCGTTGTCGGTAAGAGTGTGATCTGCTAGTTCGGGGTCGGGCTGATGCGGGGGCAACTAGCAGATTCGCAACAACTAGCAGGTCTGCAGCCTCGTCCCTGACTGCGAGCCGCAAGCACCCGGCCACCGAACAAGGACCCCAACGCCCACCCGTAGAATCGCGCGCATGGCTTTGATTGCGGCGATTGACCAGGGCACGACGTCGACGCGCGTGTGCATCACACGCACCGACGGCAAGGTCGTCGCCCAGTCGCAGTTCGAGCACTCCCAGCACATGCCGCAAAAGGGCTGAGTGGAGCACGATCCAATGGAGATCTGGCGCAACACGCGCCGGGCCTTGAGCGAGGCGCTCGCGGACGAGGACATCAGCGAGCAGGACATCGACGCGCTCGGCCTGACCAACCAGCGCGAAACCGCCGTGATCTGGGAAAAGAAGACCGGAAAGCCGATTTACAACGCTATCGTGTGGCAGGACACCCGCACGAATCACGACGGCGATGCCGAAAAGTACCTGCGCAAGACGGGGCTGTTGCACAACTCGTACCCGGCGGCGCCGAAGTGGGCGTGGATCCTGGATAACGTGCCAAACGCAAGGCAGCGCGCGGACAACGGCGAGCTGCTGGCGGGCACGATCGACACCTGGTTGATCTGGAACCTCACCGGCGGCGCGAAGGACTTGGACCGTGCGCTGCATTTGACGGATGTGACCAACGCGTCGCGCACCCTTCTTATGGATTTGGAGACGCTGCAGTGGGACATGCAGCTTTGCGACGAGCTCCGCATCCCACCGCAAATCCTCCCCGAGATCCGCCCGTCGGTGGGCAACTTCGGCAAGATCCGCCCCCGCGGCCCGCTGGCGGGTGTGCCGATTACCGGCGTGCTCGGCGACCAGCAGGCCGCGCTGTTCGGCCAGGGCGGCATCCGCGAAAACGACGCGAAGATGACCTACGGCACGGGGCTATTTATGCTGCTCAACACTGGTGCGACGCCGAAGTTCAGCGACCGCGGCCTGCTCACCACCGTGGCGTACCAGGTCCAGGGCCAGCCGCCGGTGTACGCGCAGGAGGGCTCGGTGGCGGTGGGCGGTTCGCTGATACAGTGGCTGCGCGACCAGCTGGGCATCCTGGGCACCGCAGCGGAGTCGGAAACGTTGGCCAGCCAGGTCGTAGACAGTGGGGGAGTGGTGATCGTCCCGGCGTTTTCTGGACTGTTCGCGCCCAGGTGGCGCCCGGATGCGCGTGGGGTGATCGTGGGGTTGACCCGGTTCGTCGATAGGCGGCATATTGCCCGGGCCGCACTCGAGGCGACGTGTTTGCAGGCGCGCGAGGTGGTGTGCGCGATGGGCGGGGAGCCGACGGCGCTGAAGGTCGACGGCGGCATGACCACGAACGACCTGCTCATGCAGATGCAGGCCGACATCCTGGGCCTGACGGTCGAGCGCCCCGCGAACACGGAGACCACGGTGATGGGTGCGGCGTCGGCGGCGGGCATGGGGATTTCGCTTATCGACGAACCGTTGACTCTCGGCCCCACTACCACCTGGGAAAACGAAATAGCCGGCCCCGAAAGGGACCGGCTTGTCGCCGCCTGGGAGGACGCGGTGTCGCGCTGCCTCAACCTCGCCTAGTTCGTGTTGATGTCCACCGCGTTGGTGGACGGGTTGAAGGTGATGAAGCCGCCTTCGAAGTCCACGCGCACGGTGTCGGCGGTGGGGTTGAATTGCTGCGTCACCGGCATGCCCAGCGGGCCGGCGTCCAGACCCTGCTGCAGCCAGGCCTCGGCGATCTTGCCCACCAGGGCGATGATCTCGCCTTCGTTGTTGCGGGCGCCGATGCCGTTGGAGTACAGCGCGACTGCCGGGCCGGTGGGGCCGCCGACGCCGGCGACGAGCTTGCCCAGGGTGGGCTCAAGTGCGGTCCAGACTTGGGCGGCCTCGCTGGAGCCGAACGCGTTGAGGGTAGGCGCCACGGCCGGGCTGATCTGCTTGGCCAGGTCGGCTGCCTGCGCCAGCGTCAGGCCCTCGAAGACCTCGGTGTCGCCGGCAGTGGAGACGGTGGGCAGCTTGTCCTGGGCGGCCAGGAACAGCAGCACCAGGCCGATGGCGGTGCCGGCCACGGTCGCGATGGCGTTCGGGTCACCGGAGGACAGCGCGGCCAAGGTGCCGTCGGGGGTGCCGTTGCTCGGGCTGCCCTGGCGCTTCGGCGTCGGTGTCGGCGCGGTCGCGGTGGCGCGGGAGTTCGGGTCTGCCGGGGCAGCATCCGTCGCGGTCGCAGTCGTGGTCGTCGTGGTGGACGTGCTGTCGTTGCCGCTCAAGCGGTCCAAGATGGAGCCGATGCCGGAGCGGCTGCCGCCCAGGGAGCGGTACTTCGTGGCCGCGGTTGCGCGGATCACGGGCAGCTTGGAGTACAGGTTGTCGCCCGGGCAGGTGTTGTAGTGGAAGTCGCGGTGGGCGTTGATGTTGTTAAACATCGCGCCCTGGCCGGCGGCGTACTTGGAGCCGCGGAAGTTGCCCTCGGCGACGTGGTAGCTGGAGCCGGTGGGGTCGAAGCCCGCGACGGCGGCCTTCCAGCCGATGATTTCGCCCATGGCGCGCAGCGCGGCCGGGGTGGGTTCGGCGGTCTGGTAGTCGCCCAGCATGGACACGCCCCAGGTGTTCTGGTTGAAAGAGCCGACGTGCGCGCCCTGCGGGCCGCGGTCCATGCCGCCGGCGCGGCCCTCGTAGATGTTGCCGTACTTATCGACGAGCGCGTGGTAGCCGATGTCGCCCCAACCCAGGTTGTTGGTGTGGTAGTTCCAGATGCCGCGCACGATGCCCGGTGCCTCGGCCTCGGAGTAGTTGTTGGAACCGGCCGTGTGGTGCACGGTGGCGGCGGTGGTGGGCTCGGAGTAGTACGGGGTGCTGCTGCGGCCGGCGCCCCACTGCGCGCGGGTGACCACCTCGGGCATGCCGCGGGTGTAGGAATCGGCGACCGGCTGGATGCCGCCTTGCGCGGTGCCGGTGCCGCCGTCCAGGAACACGGCTTCGATGTCGTTGGCGGTGGTGGGGGCGTCGGAGACGGCGCGGCCGCCTTCAAGCAGGTCCACGTTGCCGGTGGAGACCTGGATGCGCTTAGTGCGGCCGACGTAGATCGGCTCGGTGCCGAACTTGTCGGAGCCCGCCTGTGGGTCAGCCGGGTCCATCTCGAACCACTCGGACCAGGCGCCGTCGGCCTTCTGGGAACGCACGTAGGCGGCCACATCCCGGTCGCCAGCCCAGGTCAGGCCCACGATGGAGAACTCGCGGTCGTTGGTGAACTCCTTGACTACGCGGCGCACGCGATCTTCTTCGCCGCCCTGGGTGCGGATGGCGGCGTCGTCGACGGTGATGTTGTCGCCGGCCGCGAACGACGAGGTGGTGGTGTAGACCTCCGGGGCGCCTGCGCCGAGGGACTGCACCTGCAGGATGCGGTTGCCGCTGAATGCGTTGGCGGCAACGAGTGCTGTGACGAGGAGGATGGACACGATCACGGGCATGATCGCGGCCCGGGCGGGTCGGGCCGCGCCGCCCTGAATGCTGCGACGTTGCTGCACAGTAATACTCCTGGGGTTCTTGGCGTTCACTGCGAAAGCAGTGGCAAATGTGACAGAAACGAAGTGTAGTGCAAGTTCAAGTCTCAAGAAAGACTTGAGACTTCTGTGGCGTGTCGCGGCGGAGCTCCGTCGATAGGCAACTGTGCGAAAATAGACCTCATGGCATACGACCTCATTGTTGTTGGATCGGGTTTCTTCGGCCTCACCGTGGCCGAGCAGGCGGCGAGCGAGCTGGGCAAACGCGTGCTGGTGGTGGAAAAACGCGGCCACATCGGCGGCAACGCGTACAGCGAAAACGAGCCGGAAACGGGGATTGAGGTGCACAAGTACGGCGCCCACCTGTTCCACACTTCTAACGAGCGGGTGTGGGAATACGTCAACCGGTTTACTGACTTCACGGATTACCAGCACCGCGTATTCGCGATGCACGACGGCACCGCCTACCAGTTCCCCATGGGACTCGGCCTGATCAACCAGTTCTTCGGCCGCTACTACTCGCCGGAAGAGGCGAAAAAGCTCATCGAGGAGCAGCGCGAAGGCCTCGACCCCGCGGCTGCGACGAACCTGGAGGAGCGCGGCATCGCGCTCATTGGCAAGCCGCTCTACGACGCGTTTGTGAAGCACTACACCGCCAAGCAGTGGCAGACCGACCCGACCGACCTGCCGCCGGAGATCATCTCGCGCCTGCCGGTGCGCTACACCTTCAACAACCGCTACTTCAACGACACCTACGAGGGCCTGCCCGTCGACGGCTACGCCGCGTGGCTGGAGAAGATGGCGGAGCATGAGCTTATCGACGTCCGCACGAACACCGACTGGTTCGCCGTCGCCTCCGAGGTCCGTGCCGAGAACCCGGACGCGCCGGTGGTTTACACCGGCCCGTTGGACCAGTACTTCGACTACGCCGAGGGCCGCCTGGGCTGGCGCACCCTCGACTTCGAGCAGGAAGTCCTCGAGGTCGGTGACTTCCAGGGCACCCCGGTGATGAACTACAACGACGCGGACGTGCCGTACACCCGCATCCACGAGTTCCGCCACTTCCACCCGGAGCGCTCCGAGTATCCCACCGACAAGACGGTGATTGTGAAGGAGTACTCCCGCTTCGCGGAGGACGACGACGAGGTCTACTACCCGATCAACACCCCGGAGGACCGCGAGAAACTCGAAGCCTATCGACGCCTCGCGGCAGAAGAATCCGAGCAGAACAACGTCCTGTTCGGCGGCCGGTTGGGCACCTACCAGTACCTGGACATGCACATGGCGATCGCGGCGGCGCTGACCCTGTTTGACAACCAGCTGCGCCCGTTCTTCGAGTCCGGCGAGCCGCTGAGCCAGCCGCGCGGGCACTAGGTGCGCGAGTGGCCAATTAACGGACTTCGCTATGCCAAGACAAGCAGGCTATTACGAGTGGGATGACGCCGATCTGCGCCCCGGTAGCAAGAAAGAGGGCGGTTGGCACCAAACTCTCTTTGACGCAGATGGAAAGCTCAAGGGAAATGCACGTTTCGTGCCTAGCGACGAAGCCGAGTTTGAACCGACAGTGGTATACGAAACTGTTTATGTCACAAGCGACACTCGGCGAGAAGAGTTTTTCGATGACGAGATGAAAGAAGCCATCGCCGAAGCTTTGACTGCACTGTTAGTGCAAGGTGCAAGTAAGGTAGCTCCTCACGCGAAAGCATGGTTCGGCAAAAGGGTTCGGGCGATGCGGCGCAGCGCGAAGTGGGGCCGGGGCAAGCAGGTAGAGCAATCTCAGGTGGGCCAGGGTGACGAGGTCGCGGATGAGGTCTTGTCCTCGGCCCTGGTTGAAAGCGACCAACCAGTTCCACGCCCTAAGATGTCCAGCTCTGAAGCCCAGGCGCGCATGATCGCTGCAACCGCCGCTCAAGCATTCGCAGAAGAACAGATGCGAATGGTCACGGGTGCAGAGATTGTAGATGCTTCAGACATTGACGAGGTGCGCATGCAGCTTGCATCAATTCCGAAGCAGGAGCTGGAAGATTTGATTGCTCTTCTTGGTCGTCGGCCCGAATTGCTTTCGGACGATAATTTGGCCAACCTTGCGGCTTCAATGCAGCGTCAGCATCGTGAACTAGAATCTGCCCCAAAGCGAAGGGAATCGCAAAAATAGTGACTGCGGAGGAAAAGCGAACGGAGATTTTTATCCATCCCGACTGCCCGGACTGCGCGAGCGTGATCACCGCCTATAACGATAATCCGGACAGATTCGGTGACGCCGGACTGTATGACGTCACCGAGCTGGGCAACCTGAAGCGCTTTCTGCGATACCGTGACCGGTTGCCGGGTTATGCCGCCGTCCGTGAAGCCGGCAAGATTGGGGTTCCATCGAAAGTCATCGACGGGACCGTGGTGGAGTTCTTCGACGCAGTTTAAACGCAGTTCACTCGGGCCAAAAGCTGAACTGCTCCATCGCTTCCGTTGCTGGGTGCGAGCGCAGGTACTCCCGCATGTAGGGAAGTTCGTAGTCGACGTAACCGTGGGCGGTCGGCCGGATCATCTCCGCGTCGATGAGCCGTTTGCGGTAGTTGCCCGCGTACTGCGAATCCACGCCCATGCGCCGTGCAATGTCGGACATTCGGGACGGACCGTCGTCGACGGACATTGCTGTGAGAAAAGTGCGGTCCACCTCGGACAAATCGGCCAACGACGGCTCGTGTACCAGCTGCCCAAGCTTGCGGCGTGCGTCCGCGATGCCGTTTTTCACCGCATCGACGTCGATTGTGTCCCCGCTGAGATTCCGGAAAGCGTGTTGCCCGACCAGCTGGATCATGAACGGGTAGCCGCCGGTTGCGTCAGCGGCTGCATCGAGCGCTTCGTTCGACCATGACACTCCCACCTGGGCTGTGGTCTGCTCAAGTGCATCGCGCACCTCTCCAACAGGCACCATGCCTGTCTCGATACGGTTGGCTCTTCGCAGGAACGTTACCGGGTTTCGACCTTCGTCGGCGGCTAGAAGGGGTTTGACCGCACCCGGAATGCCAGCCATCGCCACCGCAATCTCGCGGTCTTCCCGCACCAAGTGCTGGATGGTTGTGCCAAACTCGACGACCTCGTCCATGTGGGCGTAGTGCAGCTCGTCGAGAGTGATCAGCAGGCCGACGGGCTCTTGGCCGAGGCGCGCGTCAAGCGCCGACTGCTGCTCGAAGAGTTCGTCGAGCACCGAGCGCAAGCTTGGGATAGGCGAGAACGTACTGGTCGCTTCAGTGGTGATGCCCAGGTTCAGGGGTCCTGTTGCCCCGGTGATACGTCGCTTCGGCTTTTCCGAGATGTCCTGGAGGAGGCGGTACGCGCGATCTCGGATACGGTCGTTGAACCCGGCGGTGGTCGTCTCGGAGATGACATGCCACGCGTGAGTTCTAGCAACGCTCTCAAATTCGTTGAGGAGGACAGTCTTGCCCACGCCCCTGGGGCCAGTCACTATGGAGATGCGCTCGTGGCTTCCCGGGCCGTCCCAGATAGCCGAATCAAAGTCTCGAAGAAAGGCATCACGGCCTGCGAGTACCGGGGGAGTTTTTCCCACCGTTGCGGTGAACGGGTTTCTGCGCCGGGCTGGAATCGACGGCATGCCTGCCTCCTTACAACCTCTTACTATCTTTACTATTTTTACTATCTTTACTATTTGCTGGCTAGAGGGAAAGAAACGTCTGGCGTGCGCGAGGGAGATTGCGCCGTAAAATACCCCGACGTGGGAACTTTCATAGCACTAATCGGCCTACTGCTGGCCACCGTCCTTGTCGCCGCGGTGGGTGAGCGCACCGGCCTGCCGTGGCCGGCGCTTCTGACTGTGGTAGTCGCACCGGTGATCTTCATTCCCGGCATCGATACGGTGTCCATCGATCCGCACTTGATCTTGCCGATCTTCCTGCCGCCGCTGCTGTGGTCGCTGGCCCGGCGCACGAGTTGGGGGCAGATCGGCTCCCAGCTCAACGTGGTGCTGACCATGTCGATCATCCTGGTGTTCCTCACCATCGCCGCACTGACCGCCACAGCGATGTGGATGCTGCCGGGGCTCAGCTTGGCCACCGCGATGGTGCTCGCCGCCGCGATTGCCCCGCCGGACCCGGTGGCGGTGGACGCGGTGGCGGGCCCGGCCGGCATCCCGAAGCGCATCACCGGCACGCTGCAGACGGAGGGGCTGTTCAACGACGCCGCCTCCATCGTGACCTTCAACGTCGCGATGGCAGCCGCGGTCGCGCACGGCGAGGTCGACTTTGGCAAGGGCGTGTTGCAGTTCCTCTACGCCGCCATCGCCGCGGTGCTGATCGGCCTCGTCGTGGGCAGGCTGGCCGCTGTCTTTGCCAACTCCGTGCCTGATTCCGTGATCCGCACGGCGTTTACCTGGGTGCTCCCGTTCGCCATCTACGCAGGGTGCGAGGCCATCGAAGCGTCCGGCGTCATCGCGATCGTCATCGCCGCGGTGGAGATGTCCTCGCGTTCCGCCATGACCGCAGAAGACCGCCTGACCGGCCACTCCTTCTGGGAGACGGTGGAGCTGCTGTTTACCGGCGTGGCGTTCGGCCTGATCGGCATGAGCGTGCGCGACGCGCTGGACACCGCGGGCACGCACATCTGGCAGGCGGTGCAAGTGGGCGTTGTGCTGTCCGTCGTCGCGTTCGCGGTGCGCTTCGTGTGGATGTGGGTGCTGTACAAGCTCAACGAGAAAAAGCGCCGCACGAACGTCTCCCCGCTGCGGCTGCAGGAGGTCCTGCTCATGGCGTGGGCAGGCATGCGCGGGCTGGTCACGCTGGCGCTCGTGCTGGCAATCCCGGCGTCGGCGACGAGCTACCACCACGAACTGTCGGTCATCGCGCTGACCGTGCTCACTTGCACGATGGTGGTGCCGGGGTTGTTGCTCCCTTGGCTCGTCGACAAGCTTGATCTGCAAAACGGGCCTGGCGCCGACAAGGCGCTCGAGGAGCTGAACCAGCGGGCGTACGCGGCTGCGCGTAAGGCGGTGCGCGAGCACGGCGAGGAGCACCAGCCCGAGGCCTACGCGATGGTGCAGGAGTGGCTGAATTCGTTTGCGGAGAAGCGCTTGCAGGATCCGGAAGGCTCCGAGGAGCGCAAGGAAGCCTTCAAGCGCGCCCGCGCTGGTGCGGTGCAGATGCAAGATGTGGCGTTGCGCGCCGCCAGCCGCGAGCTGCAGCGGGCGCGGCGCGAGCGCCGCTATAACCCGTCCGATGTCGACGCGGTGCTCGCTGACTTGGACCGCCTCATTCTCGCGCGCGACCGCAAGGCTCTCACTGGGCCGAGCAGCTTGTGGGAGCCGAAGTAAGGGGCTTTTGCCTATCGAAGAGCCCCCGGCCCGCCCCGTTTTCAAAATGCCAAGCGGATCGCTTTCAAAACGCCAAGCAATCTGTTTTCAGAATGCCAAGCAAACCGTTTTCAAAATGCCAACCTGGATCGTTTAGCTGCTAATATGCGGCTGTATGGCGAACGGATATATTCCACGACTGGCGGATGCTGAATTGGTGCGGTCGCTCCGCAGGCAGGGCGGTGTCCTTATTCAGGGACCAAAAGGTTGTGGAAAGACAGAGACAGCGAAACAGCAAGCCGCAAGTTTTCTGAACGTTGAGACCGATCCTGGCGTCACCCTCGCTATGGATAATGACCCGCGGCTGCTGCTCGAAGGAGCCACACCGCGGCTTATCGACGAATGGCAGCTGCAGCCGAGGTTGTGGGATTTCGCACGGCACGCCATTGACGAGCGTCAGGCGAAGGGGCAGTTCATCTTCACCGGTTCCACGGCCCCCGGGGCGAACGCAACGAGCCACTCGGGTGCCGGCCGGTTCGCACGAATGACGATGTCGACGATGACCCTTTTTGAAACCGGAGAATCGGATGGGTCGGTTTCGCTTGCTGCGGCAGTTGCAGGGGACCCGTTGCCGTTTTCGGCACCAGCGTTAACACTGCCGCAGCTGGCGGAACGAGTGTGTCGGGGTGGCCTTCCTTACAACGTTGGTCTCCCATTTGAGGATGCGCTTGAAAACGTCCGAGACTACGTACAAACCGTTGCGGCCGTGGATGTCCACGCCCCTGGCAGAGTGAACCGTGATTCAGAGCGGGTGAGGCGGATGATCCGTTCGTTAGCTCGTGGTGTGGGCACCGAGCTGGAGCTGCAAACCATCGCGACCGATGCCGATACCTCGCGGGAAACAACCCGGGACTATCTCGATGCCCTGGCGAGCATCTTCGTCTCTGTGGACCAGCCTGCGTGGTTCACGCACCTGCGCTCTAAAGCGACGTTGAGGAAAGCGCCGAAGCGCCATCTCGCTGACCCCTCCTTTGCTATGGCGGCGCTGGATCGTGGGCCGGAGCATCTCCTTCGAGATCCGGCGTACTTCGGCCAACTTTTTGAGTCACTTGTGGTTCACGAACTACGTGCGTTCACGGGCAGAACGGTGTATCACGCCCGGCTTAATACGAAGCTGGAGGTCGACGCGGTCGCGAACGTCGGCGGCCGGGATGTGCTGGTCGAGGTAAAACTGGGCTACACCCCAGAGGTGATTGAGCATGCGGCCGACACGCTCAAGAGGTTCGCAGGGCACCTTGATGACGACCCAGCCTTGGTGGTGATCACCTCGGGAGGACCCGCACTCCGCCGGAACGACGGGGTTGCAGTAATTCCTATTGGGGCTCTGGGGCCGTAGTTAAAGTTGGCGCTTTTGCTGATCGACAAGCCCCGCACTTTTGTTAAGTTAGGCAATCCTATATAGTCCGTGCGGTGAGTTTCCGGCCCTTCCTTGCAACAGTCGTTCGCAGCGAGCGCATCGCACCGAATTTTCAACGTGTGACGTTCACTGGTGTCGACGCAATGGGTCCCGCTGTGCCCATCATGGATCTGCGGATCAAGCTCATCATCCCGTCGGAGGCAGGGCTTGTTGATTTGCCGGCCGAGGGGTGGTGGGACCTCTGGCGCGCCATGCCGGAACACACGCGCGGGCATCTCCGCACCTACTCCATTCGCGACCTCCGGCGCAACGACGGTGACCCGGACGAACTCGATGTGGATTTCGTGCTGCACAGCCACAACGCTGGGCCGGCCTCCGCGTGGGCAGAAAGCGCGCTGCCTGGGCAGGCGCTGTGGATCATTGGGCCGACCCGCGATGACGCGTCTGGCGTCGGCATCGAATTCGCTCCCGGCGCTGCCGCGGCAGCTCGACTGTACGGCGATGAAACTGCCCTTCCCGCGATCTCCCGAGTGCTGGAGGACTGGCCTGAAGACCTCGCCGGTTCCGCCGATATTGAGGTGCCGGTGGGCAACAGACTTCAAATCGATGCGCCTGCCCACGTTGATGTCCGCTGGCACTTCCGCACCGAGCCCGAAGTCGGGCATGGGGACAAGCTCTACGCGCAGCTTAAACAGGACATTGAGCCGCTGCGGGGCCGAGCAGCTCCCACCACCGATGAGCCCGATAACGACGGTGGCCTCCAGCGAGACAATGTCTGGGAAACCCCGACGTATTCGGGAAGCGGGGAATCCATCAACAGTGGGGCGGGCGCGTCCGGACATACCTACTACTGGATCGCCGGCAAGAACACTTCGGTGAAAGCGATGCGCCGCCTGTTGGTTAAGGAGGCGGGATTGCCGCGCGAGCACATCTCGTTCATGGGGTATTGGCGGTGACAGGCCATGAGTGCGACTAGACACGCGGGATTCGCCATTGCGCTCGGGATTTCGGCTGTCGCCGCGGTGTTGCTCTCGCTCGCCGTCGGCGCGCGGCAGATGAGCGTGGCAGAAAGTGTCAGCGCTGTGCGTGACGGGCTTGCCCTCGCGTTCCACACCGAATCTGGGCAGGTCAGCGAGGAAGCGCAAGTGGTTGCCCAACTGCGGGTACCGCGCACGTTGCTCGGACTGCTCGCCGGCTCGGCATTAGGCACAGCGGGAGCTCTGCTTCAGGGGCACACACGCAACCCGCTGGCTGACACAAACCTGCTGGGCATCGCCCCTGGGGCGGCGCTTGCGGTGGCTGCGGCAACCGCCGTGTTCGGCTCGCTACCGGTGTTGGTCGCGGTGGGGGTAGGTTTCCTCGGCGCGACCATGGCGGTAGCGCTCGTCTTCGCACTGAGCGCCCGAAGCCGCGGGACCACTCCGATCACGGTGGTACTCGGCGGGTCCGCGCTTGGGGCGGTGTGTTCCGCGCTGACCAGCGGCATCGTGCTCACCAGCACGCAAAGCCTCAATGACATGCGGTTTTGGACGGCGGGCTCTGTCGCGGGCCGGGACATGCACATTGTCGCCGCCGTCGCCCCGGTCATACTGGTCGGCTTAGTCGCCGCGTTCGCCACGGCGAACCGGGTGAACATGGTGAACCTGGGCGATGACGTCGCGCACTCGCTCGGCGTCAACGTCGCAGCTGCACGCGCGGTGGGGATCCTGCTGGTCGCCCTTCTTGCCGGTGCAGCTGTGGCGGGGGCGGGCCCGATCGGGTTTGTCGGCTTGGTCGTGCCGCATATCGTCCGCTCCCTGACCGGGCCGGATTACCGTCTGGTGCTGCCGTGCTCCGCGCTCGCCGGTGCGACGCTGCTGCTCCTCGCGGATGTCGCCGGCCGAGTCATCGCCCGCCCCGGTGAGCTGCAAGTTGGCATCACCCTCGCATTCGTCGGCGCCCCGTTCGCCCTGTACCTGCTGCGGAAGGGGGCGAAGCTGTGACCCGCACATTTGCAGTCAATGTCGTGCTCGCGGTGTGCGGGCTCGTCGTCGCGCTCGGAGGCATCATGGTGGGGGAATTCGGGCTTGGGCTTCACGACGTCCTCGCCGCCCTTACCGGACAGTCCACCGGCATGGCCCGCACCGTGGTCGTTGAGTGGCGCCTGCCGCGTGTTGCCACGGCACTGGCGGTGGGGGCCGCGCTCGGATTTGCGGGCGCGATCTTTCAGACGATCACTCGTAACCCGCTGGCCAGCCCAGACATCCTGGGCGTTGTTTCAGGTGCGTCGTCGTTCGCACTCACGGCGCTCCTCGCGGGTGGCGGTACCGGGGCGCTGCTCAGCGCGCTCGGAGTGCCGCTGAGCGCGTTTGTCGGCGGGATAGCGGTCTCCTTGGCGATGTGGTGGCTCAGCCGCGGGGGCGGTCTGGGATCGTTCCAGCTCATCTTCGCCGGCATTATCCTCAACGCCCTGGCGGTGGCGTACAACTCCTTCCTCCTCGTCCGCGCCGACTACCGCGATGTGGGCAAAGCCCAGGCGTGGGTGACCGGCTCTGTCGGATCCTCAGGTTGGGGTGACGCCGCAGCTGTGTTGGTGGCGCTTGCGCTGGTTGTGCCGCTGCTGCGCTGGGCGGCGTTCCAGCTCGAAGCCCTCTCTCTCGGGGACGACACGGCTGCGGGGCTGGGCGTCGACCCGCGGCGCACCCAGCTTGCGCTCATGGTGCTTGCCGTGGCGTTGACATCGACGGCGGTGGCGGCTTCAGGCCCGATTGCTTTTGTGGCGTTTGTGGCGCCGCACGTGGGCCGTCGATTAGCGCATGCCCCCACGCCCCCACTCGGCACCGCGATGATTGCCGGCGCGCTGATCGTCGCCGGTGCGGACCTCGCGGTGCGCACCGTCGTGCCGGGAGACTTGCCGGTAGGCGTGGCCACGTCAGCGTTCGGCGGGGCGGCTTTGCTCTACGCGCTGATGCGCGCGACCAGAAAGGTGACCTTGTAATGCTTCACGTGCGTGATCTCACCGTCAGCTACGGTGCGGCAACGATTATCGACGGGCTCGCCCTCGATGTCCCACGCGGCGGCGTCACAACCATCGTCGGGCCGAACGGCTGCGGTAAATCAACGTTATTGCGCGCGGTTGCTGGCCTGATTCCGCGTGAGCGCGGCGAGGTTGTCCTGGACGGCCGAAACACCGCGGAGATGAAACGCCGAGAGATCGCCCGCACGCTCGCTGTGCTGCCGCAAACCCCCGTAGCGCCGGACGGGCTGACGGTGCGTGACCTGGTCGGGCGCGGGCGCCACCCGCATCAGACGTGGCTGCGCCAGGCCTCGGAGAAAGACAGCGCGATGGTGGACGAGGTGATGGAGCTGACTCAGGTGTCCGAGTTCGCGGAGCGCCCGCTCGAGCGGCTCTCGGGCGGGCAGCGGCAGCGCGCGTGGATCGCGATGGTGCTCGCCCAAGACACCCCGCTCGTGCTTTTGGACGAGCCGACCACGTATCTAGACCTTTCCCACTCCGTCGAGTTACTTGCGCTTATTCGCCGTCTCGCCGATGACATGGGGCGCACCGTGGTCATGGTGCTGCACGATTTGAACCTCGCGGCGCGTTTTTCCGACCAGTTGGTCGTGATGAAAAGCGGCGAGGTCCAAGCGGCGGGCACGCCCGCCGAGGTGGTGTCGGAACAGTTGCTTGCAGACGTATTCTCGCTGCCCGCCGTGGTTGCCGAGGACCCGGTGGCAGGAGGGCCGCTGATCGTGCCCCGCTAGCGCGCTCTAGAGCTCCTGGCCAATCTGTGTGATCGCGTACGGGATGGTCAGCGGGTTGGGCATGCTCATCGCGTTGGCGGTGTCGGTGTCGAGCCAGTGCACGCCCCCGCGCGTGTTGACGTCGAGGTTCGCAAACGAGGCATCGTTTTTCAGCGCGTCGATCGCGCCGTAGTAGTCCAGGATGAACACGTAGTCCACGTCGTTGAGATCGGAGTAGTTCTCTGGGGACCAATCGATGAAGAAGCTGGATCCGTCACCGTTGAACTTGTCCGGAATGGTGAACCCGAGCTTTTCAATGAAGGAGCCGCGGCCGTCGCTTGCCGTGTACACGCCGAGCTTGCCGTCGTAAGGCATCCCGATGACCGCGGTCTTGCCCTGCAGCTCCGGATGCGCCTGCCGGAAGTCCGCGAAAGCCTGCTCGGATTCCGCGATGAGCTTGTCGCCCTCCGCTTCCTGCCCCAACGCCGCCGCGATCTCCTTAATCTGCTCGTCCCACGGCACCTGCCAGTCTTCGTGTTGGTCGGAATGGAAGGTCGCCGGCGCAATCTGCTGCAACAGTGCCTGCTTGTCGCTGTCGAAACCGCTGTTAACGGCGATGATCTTGGTCGGGTCGAGCGCTGCGACCTGCTCAGCGGTGTCGGTGCTGAATTCGGTGGTGGTGTTGCGGATCGGGTTCGCCTCGGCGGTGAGCTTGTCTTTCGCCCACGGTCCGAGGCCGGACGGATCGCCCGTGCCCTCTGCCTCCCACGTGGCGTAGCCGACCGGTTGCTCCCCTAATGCGAGGACGGTGTCCACGTCGCCAAGCCCCAGCGTGACAATGCGGTCGTTCGACCCAGCCGCGTCGGTGTGCTGGCCGGAGTCGGCGGACTCGCTGGAACAGCCGGTGAGCAGCAGCGCAGCTGTAGCGAAGGTAGCGGTCAGCCGCTGAAGTGACAGTGGGGAAGTGCGTTTCAAGGTTCGCCCTTTCGGTCGGGAACAAAAGCACCCTGGGTTAGGTGTGCCTAAGCTAACGTGATTATTTTAGGGTATGCCGTCGCCACCGGGCAACACCTAGGTGGCCCGGGCTTTAGCGGTGACCGTCGCCGAACTCGCGGCGGAAGTTGCCGTCCCAGTCGTAGTCCGCGCCCGGGTCCTGGGTGCCGAAGTTTCCCTGCTCAAAGGTGTCCGGCTGCTGGTCGCCGCTGCCCTGGATCCCCATCACCAGAAACACCGCACCGGTCACCGCGCCCGCGATGCCGATGAACACGGCGGTGGAGCCGGTGAGGAACGCGAACGAGAGCACGGCCACCACGATGCAGGCTGCGCCGATGGCGTAGTTGCGCGCCGGCGAACCGGAGCTGTTGCGTTGTCCACCTGCGGGGTCGTGGGGGAGCCCGTCGTCGTTGTATCCCTTGAACTGCATGATTCGCAGCCTACGGGAGACATGCTGTTATTGGCTGTTGAGTTTTCCGGACAGGCGGTCCAGGCGGTCCTTGCTCGGCCCGTCGAGGCCGACGATGGTGACGGTCTTGCCTCGTTCCTCGAACTTGCGGGTGACGGAGTCCAACGTGGCCACGGTGGAGGCGTCCCACACCTCGGCTGCGCTCAAGTCGAGGACGATGTTTTCTGCCGGGTCGGTGTAGTCGAACGCGTAGACCAGGTCGTTGCTGGAGGCCCAGAACAGCTGGCCGTGGATGCGGTAGGTGCGGGTGTCCACCTGCCCATCGTTGGTGGTGTCCTCGGCGGAAACCTGCTCGACGGAGGCAAGGTGTGCGACGCGGCGGGCGAAAGTGATCATCGCGGTGATCACGCCGAGCACGACGCCGACGGCGAGGTTGCTGGTGGCAAGCGTTGCTACGACGGTCACCAGCATCACCACGGTCTCCGACAGCGGCATGAATTTCAGGGTGCGCGGGTGCACCGAGTGCCAGTCGATGGTGCCCACAGACACCATGATCATGATGGCCACGAGTGCCGCCATCGGGATCTGGCCCACCACGTCGCCGAGCAGCAGGATGAAGGCGAGGAGGAATACGCCGGCCAGCAGCGTAGACAGGCGGGTGCGCGCCCCAGATTCGCGGACGTTGATCATGGTCTGCCCGATCATGGCGCAGCCGCCCATGCCGCCGAAGATGCCGGAGGCGATGTTCGCCACGCCTTGGCCCCAGGATTCGCGGGTTTTGTCGGAGTGGGTGTCGGTGATGTCGTCTACAAGCTTGGCCGTCATCAACGACTCCAGCAGGCCCACGATTGCCATAGCCAGGGAATACGGCGCAATAATCTGCAGCGTCTCTAGCGTCATCGGCACATCCGGGACGAACAGGCGCGGCAGGGAATCCGGCAGCTGCCCCATATCCGACACAGTGGGGACGCGGAATCCGGCAAACCCCACAACGGCGCTGATGACGATGATGGTGATCAACGGGGCGGGGATGGCGCCCGTAAGTTTCGGCCACCCGATCATGATCGCGATGCCAGCTGCGACGAGGACGTAGACGACCTTTGGTACGTCGATAAGATGCTCCAGCTGCGCGGTGAAGATCAAAATGCCCAGCGCGTTGACGAACCCGGTCATCACCGACCGGGGGATGAAGCGCTGCAGCTTGGCCACCCCGAGCGCCGCGAGCACGATCTGCAGCACGCCCGCCAGCAAGACGGTTGCGATGAAGTAGTCCACCCCGTACTCGCGGGCCACCGGGGCGATGACCAGGGCGACCGCACCCGTGGCGGCCGAGATCATCGCGGGGCGCCCGCCGGTGAACGCGATGGTGATGGCCATGACCACGGAGGCGAACAACCCGAGCGACGGATCAACCCCGGCGAGGATGGAAAAGGCGAGGGCTTCGGGGATGAGCGCCAGCCCGACGGTCAGGCCCGCCAGCACCTCCTTGCGCAGGCGGGCGGGGGACGAAAATGCGTAGCGGAAGGATTCCACAACGCCCGTCGGGGCGAGCGGTTCGCGAGTGGTCTCGGTGTGAGGGGCAGCCATAGTCATACCGTTTTCAATGCGTAAGATGATGTCCCCTCGGGCAGGTGAGGGTACGAAATCGTAGCTACCGTATCGGTCCCGCGCTGTGAGCGCCAATGCAGCCGCCGCGCGAAAACGGTCTTGGTCACGAGGCGGGGAGGTCGCCGCGGATCGTCGCAAAGCTGTACGCCACCATGTAGATGCCGACGATGGCGGCGATCCAGAGAAGCGTCACTTTCGCCTCGTACTCGAGGCGGGGGATGAGGCGTTCGAGCCGCGGGAAGAACTTCTGGCCGAAGAGCAGCGCCAAGGTGGCGAGGATGACTGTCGGCACAATCATGACGAGACAGTAGACACCCACGGCCCCGGCCTTGGCCACGGACGGGATTCCCCAGCTGCCGATGATGCCCATCGCTGCGATGTACGGCAGCATCGTCGCCGCCTCGGTGAGAGATGCGCCGAGGCCGAGGGCGACCATGCTCGGCACGCTGCTTGTGGCTCCGGCTGCGCGTTTCGGCAGCTGCCCGGGTTCGGGCTTCTTGGGGTTGGGGCCGAAGATGCCGAAAAGCGCGAGGGCCGCGCCCAGCGTCAACGTGATCCAGGGGAAGACATCGGTCTGCATGACCCGTTCGGCGACCGACCCCAGTCCTGCGAATCCGAGGAGTATCCCGAGCCCGAGGAGGAAGTAGACCGCCGCGACGGTGATCAAGTACGCGGTCAGCGCTGGAACGCGGACGGCGCGCCAGTGGACTATCAGCGCAAGGGGGATGACAAGGGTGCCCAAGCTCAGGCTGTCGAGCAGCGCCAAGCCAACAACGGCGATGACTGAACCCATGCGACGCTCCGATTCTCTCGTACGAACGTATTTTGTCTTACAAACGTACGAGAAAGTAGGCTGGTGCGCAACCATGAATGACTTTTCCCTGGACCATCAGTTTTCAGAATCGGCCGCGACCATTGCCGACGCGACCATCCGCATCATTGCGACGCGCGGCCTTGATGCCGTGAGCGTGAGGGAGGTGGCGAAGGAATCCGGGTTCGCCGCCGGCTCGGTGCAGTACCACGCTCCGAACAGGGACGCCCTGCTAGCGCACGCGTTCATCCGCTCCATCCAGCGCCAGAGCGAGCGGGTGGCGGCGGTGCCTGAAAGGGAAGGCGAGCTCGAAACCTGGGTGGCGAGGCTTGCCGAGCTCCTCCCGACCGGAGGGGTGCGTTCGGAAGATGCCGCGATCTGGGTCACGTACGGCTCCGCCTCTGCAACCCGGGGCTGGATTGCGAAGCTCTACACCGAGGTGCTTGAAGACTTTCAGGGCAGCGTTGTCGCTGCGCTCGGCGGTGGGGAGGGTGCAAAGCCCAAAGCGCGCCTAGTTACCGCGCTAATCAACGGTCTCGCTCTGGATAACCTGCGGGTTCCCGAATCGGAGGCCGACCGCATCGTGTCAGACCTCCGCGAAGGTCTGCGCCTCCTCTTCTCCAGCTAGCACCGCACCGAACCGCGAGCCACACCAAGGAATCACCATTGGAGCGATTACGCTTGGCTCCAACTGCCCACAACAGAAAGTGAGAGCTGTGGAGACGAGCAAGACCCTCGCCGTGGACACGCTGCAGCGCGTCCTGATGCCGAAGAAGGGCGAGCCGCACGACGTGCGCATGCTGTACCTGATCGAGCAGGATCACAACAAGCAGCGTCTGCGCTGGTCCGACCGTACGAGCTTCGAGGTCCCCGCGGGCAACGAGGTCAGCTTCGAGACGTATTTCAACGCGTTCCCGGCGAGCTACTGGCGCCGCTGGTCGCAGCTGGACACCGTGGTCCTGGCCATGGAGGTCGAAGGCCGCGCAACCATCTCCGTCTACCGGTCCAAGCACGACGGCACGCGCGTGAGCGTCACCAACGTCGAGGCCACCGGCCGCACTGAAATCCCGCTGCGCTTGAGCAACTTCGAGGACGGCGGCTGGCTGTGGTTCGACATCACCGCCGAGGACGACACGCGCATCGCGGACGCCGCGTGGTGCTCCCCGCAGGAGCCCAAGGAGCAGGTGCTTGACGACGGCACCGTGGTCCCGCCCCAGCCCAAACAGGTGGCCGTGGGCATCCCCACGTTCAACCGCCCCCGCGACGCCGTCAACGCGCTGCACGCGCTGGCGGAGGACCCGTACGTGGAGGCCTGCATCAGCAACGTGCTCATGCCGGACCAGGGCGACCAGCACCCGGCGGACGAGCCGGATTTCGCCGAGGCCGAGAAGAACCTGAACGGGAAGCTGGAAATTTTCCAGCAGGGCAACCTAGGCGGCTCCGGCGGCTACTCCCGCATCATGTACGAGGCGCTGAACCGCACCGACGCGCCGTTCATCCTGTACATGGACGACGACATCGCCATCGAGCCGGACTCCATCGTCCGCGCCGTGCAGGCCGCGCGCTACGCGGCACAGCCGATCCTGGTGGGCGGGCAGATGCTCAACCTGCAGGACCGGAGCCAGCTGCGCACCACGGGTGAAACGGTGGACCCGGAGATCTTCATGTTCTCCGCCGCCAAGCACGCCGTCTACGACCACGACTTTGCCAAGTACCCGCTCGGCTACGTGGGCACGGACGAGGAGGACCTGGATCCGAAAAAGACCACCTCGCGCCCGCTGCACCGCCGCATCGACGTGGACTACAACGGCTGGTGGATGAACCTCTTCCCGCGCGTAGTGGCGGAGAAGATGGGCCTGCCGCTGCCGCTGTTTATCAAGTGGGACGACAACGAGTACGCGCTGCGTGCCAAAGAAGCGGGCTTCCCCACAGTCACCTGGCCCGGCGTGGCCATCTGGCACATGGCGTGGGCGGACAAGGACGACGCGATTGACTGGCAGGCGTACTTCCACATGCGCAACCGCCTCATCGTGGCCAGCATCTACGGCCCGGACAACCCGGAGGCGATGCTGAAGAACATGCAGAAATCCACCGCGAAGCACTACTTCTGCATGGAGTACTCCACCATCGCCATCCAGAACGAGGCGATGCGCGACTTCCTCGCGGGCCCGGACCAGCTCTTCGGCATCCTCGAGTCCTCGCTGCCGCGGATTCAGGGTATCCGCAAGGAGTACTCGGACGCGCAGGTGCTGCCGTCCGCGACCGACCTGCCCGCGCCCACCGGCGCGCCGGGCGTGCCCACCAACAAGGTCGGCGGGCGTCTGGCCAAGATCAAGAAAATCCCGTGGGCCGTCAAGGCGCTGATGCACCTGCGCAAGGACGAAGACCGCGCGCACTGGGACGCGCCGCAGCTCAATCTCACCGCCGACGAGGCGCGCTGGTACACGCTCGCCCGTGTGGATTCGGCGACCGTGTCCACCGCCGGCGGCACCGGCGTGGCCTTCCGCAAGCGCGACAAGAAGCTTGCCGACGACCTCGTGGCAGAGCAGAAAGAACTGCGCGCCCAGATTAAGGAACGCTGGCCGGAGCTCAAGCGCACTTACCGCGACGCGCGTGGCGAGCTGACCAGCCACGAGAACTGGGGGAAGATCTTCGATGCGCAATAACGAGGTAGACCTGCTCGTCGCCATCCAGGACGAGCTGTACACCCCGGAAACCGCGAAAGCCGCCCGCGCGCTCAGCCACTTCGGCGAGCACGACCTCGGTTGGCTGGCGGTGGCGGGGCTTGGCGGAGCCGTCGATAAGCAAAATCGCTCCAAATGGCTCGCGCTCGGCGTCGGCACCTTCGCCGCGCACGCCGCGACCGTAGTGCTCAAGCGCATCGTGCGCCGCCCGCGGCCGAACGACCCGCGCGTGAAAATCGGCGTGAAAACGCCCTCGCAGCTGTCGTTTCCCTCCTCGCACGCCGCGAACACCGGCGCCGCGGCCGTGCACCTGGCGGACATCACCGGAAGGAAGTGGCCGTGGCTGCTCGTGCCGGTGATGATGCTGTCGCGTAACGTGCTCGGCGTGCATTACCCAACCGACACCCTCGCAGGTGCCGCCTTGGGCGCGGCGACGGCGAAGGTGGCAATCGAGGCTGAGAAGAGGATCTAGTGGCAAACACCCGTGAACCCGTGGACGAGCCCCTGATCAAGTCGGAGCCGCACACCTCCGGCGTTGACCAGGTGATGAAGAAAACGCCGCCGAAGAACCTCGCGGACGCGATGCTCAAGGGCCTGCGGCCGAAGCAGTGGGTGAAAAACGTCCTCGTGCTGGCCGCGCCCCTGGCCGCCGGCGCGGACGCATTTAACTCCCGCACCGCCGTGGACATCCTCCTGGCGTTTGTGGTGTTCTGCTTCGGCGCGTCCTCGATCTACCTGATCAACGACGCGCGCGACGTCGAATCCGACCGCCGCCACCCCACCAAGCGGTTCCGCCCGATCGCCTCCGGCATGCTGCCGATCCGCCTGGCGTACGTCATGGCTGCGGTGCTGGTGGCGCTTTCACTCGGGCTGTCGCTGCTGGCTACCGACGGCACGTCGCTGGCCTGGGTCATCGGCATCTACATCGCGCTGCAGCTGGGCTACTGCTTCGGCTGGAAGCACATCCCGGTGATCGACATCGCACTGGTGTCCTCCGGCTTCATGCTGCGCACCATGGCCGGCGGCGTGGCCGCGGGCATCGACCTGTCCCAGTGGTTCCTGCTGGTGGCCGCCTTCGGCTCCCTGTTCATGGCGTCCGGCAAACGCTACGCCGAGCTGCTGCTGGTCAAGGAAACCGGCGCGGAGATCCGCCGCTCGCTCCAGGGCTACACCGAGACCTACCTGCGGTTCGTGTGGACCCTGTCCGCCACCGCGGTGGTCATGTCCTACGCGCTGTGGGGCTTCCAGCTCTCCAACTCCGTCGAGGGCACCGCCGCCATCTGGTACCAGGTGTCCATGGTGCCGTTCGTCATCGCGATCCTGCGCTACGCGTCCGTGGTGGACGGCGGTCAGGGCGGCGCGCCCGACGAGATCGCGCTGGAGGACCGTGTCTTGCAGCTGCTCGCCGCGGCGTGGCTGTTCTGCATCGCCATGGCCGTCTACGTTGTGCCGAACTTAGGCTGGTAGCGCTTCACCCACTAACATCGTCGCAATGACCAAACATGCCCGCCTCTCCGCGCTCGCCGCAGCCGCAGTCGCGGGCATCTTCGCGTTCTGGGGCGGATGGACCCGCCGCTGGATGTCCGACGACGGCCTGATTGTCCTGCGCACCGTGCGCAACTTGCTCGCCGGCAACGGGCCCGTGTTCAACGCCGGCGAGCGCGTGGAGGCAAACACCTCAACCCTGTGGCAGTACCTGATCACTGCAGTCGGCTGGGTCACCGGCGCCCGGCTTGAGGACGTCGCCATGTGGCTCGCGCTCCTGTGCACCGTGGCGGCGGCCGCGCTGGCCACCTTCGCCGCGGGCCGGTTCTGGAGCAAAGTGGGCCCCGTCGTGCCCCTTGGCATCGTGATCTACCTGGCGCTGCCGCCAGCGCGCGACTTCGCCACCTCCGGGTTGGAGTGGGGCCTGTCGCTGCTGTGGATCGCCGGGTGGTGGGCCGCGCTGGTCGCGTGGGCCGAGCCACTGCGCCGCCGCGCGCCGGAGGCAGGGTACTTCCTGGCTTTCTGGTGCGGTATGTCCTGGCTGGTGCGCCCCGAGCTCGCGCTCTACGGCGGTGTGACCGGCATCCTTCTCATCGCGTTTTCCCCGCGCAAGACCCCCGGCATCCTCGCCGCGGCGCTGCCCGTGCCGGCCGCCTACCAAATCTTCCGCATGGGCTACTACGGCCTGCTTACCCCGCACACCGCCGTGGCCAAGTCCGCCTCCGACTCCGAATGGGCGCGCGGATTCGAGTACTTTGCCGACTTCGTGGGCTACTACTGGCTCTGGCTGCCCGTGCTGGCAACGGCCGCGTTGGTGGGGTGGATGATGCGGGGGACCGGAGGACGTCGATTAGCAATTGTGCTTCTTGTCACCGGCTGCGCGTTCGTCCACATCCTCTACGTGCTGCGCGTCGGCGGCGACTTCATGCACGGGCGCATGTGGCTGCTGCCGCTGTTCGCGCTGCTCCTGCCCGCGATGGCGGTGCCGCTCACGCGCGTCAGCGTCGCACTCGCCACCGCTGTGGCGGTGTGGGCCGGCGTGACCATCGTGCGCGCCCACCCCATCGACTGGGAGGCCTACCAGACCGGAGAAAAAGAACTCGGCATCGTGGACGAGCGCGAGTTCTGGACCCTTGCCGTCGGCCGCGAACTGACCGACCCGCCGCGCTACGCCGAGGACTTCCTCGGCTCCAAGCTCATGCAGAACTGGGAAGAGGCGCTGGACAAGGGCATCGCCGCCGACGCCGCGCAGCTCAACCTCGCATACGTCTCCGCCGACCCGGAGATCTACAGCTGGTACTACCGCGACCGCGAAGACACGGAGTCGGACCTGAGCAACGTGCCGCTGACCGCGTACCTGATCAACCTGGGCATGACCAGCATGAACGCGCCGCTCGACGTGCGCATCCTGGACACCGTCGGCCTGGCAACCCCCATCGCCGCGCGCATGCCGCGCGACCCGGAAGGCCGCGTCGGCCACGACAAATTCCTCGACCCCGCCTGGCAAGCCGCCGACACCGACACCTACCTGGACGGGCTGCCGCCGTTCATCAGCTCCATGCGCGCGAAGCAGGCGCGGGCGGCGCTGCGTAGCCCCGAAATCGCCGAACTGCTGGCCACCTCGCGCGAACCCATGAGCTGGGAGCGGTTCTGGAAAAACGTGCGCTATTCGCTTACCGACGGCCGCACGCTGCAGCTTTCCAGCGACCCGGGCCTCTACCTCGACGCCGATACCCGCCGCGCAATCCGCCATGGGGCGAACCCCGGAATGGACGGCACACAGATTGCCTGGCCAGTGCAGGCGCACACCGGGGAATAGCGGGGCACGTTTCGAATTGGTAACGTAAACGTGTCTTTTGCCTGAAAACACGTTTTGAGGGGATCTATGAACTCCAAAAATTCCGTGCGCCGCAAGCTCACTGCGCTGCTGATGGCCCTGGTTACCGGCCTGGCAGCGGTGATCGGCGCCCCGCAGGCGTCGGCGGCGCACCGTGACTGGCTGCGACCCGATTCCACCGGCCACTGCGAGTGGGACCGCGTCGGGTTCTGGGTGCAGCGCTGCACGGTGTGGTCCCCCGCGATGAACCGCCACATCACTGTCCAGATTCAGCCCGCGCAGCGCGGCGGCAACGCTGGCTTGTACATGCTCGACGGCCTGCGTGCCACCGAGATCACCAATGCTTGGGTCAACGACGTCAACGCCGCCCGAACGTTCAAGGACAACAACATCACCCTGGTGATGCCCGTCGGCGGCCAGTCCTCCTTCTACACCGACTGGAACGCACCGGCGACCTACGACTTCAACCACCCGGTGACGTACAAGTGGGACACCTTCCTGACCAAGGAGCTGCCGCCCTACCTGCAGCGCCACTTCGGTGTTTCGCCGACGAACAACTCCATCCTCGGCCTGTCCATGGGCGGCACCGCCGCGATCAACCTCGCCGCGCTGCACCCGAACCAGTTCCGCCAGGTGTTGTCCTACTCCGGATACCTGACCACCACGGTGCCGGGCGGCCAGACCGCACTGCGAGCCGCGCTTCTCGACGGCGGCCTGTACAACGTCAACGCCATGTGGGGCTCCTCGCTGAATCCCCGCCGTTTTGAGAACGACCCGTTCTTGAACATGGGCAACCTCCGCGGCCGCGACGTCTACGTCTCCGCCGGTTCCGGCGTGCCGGGCCCGGCCGACCAGAAGTACCTGCCGCAGCACCGCGCCGCCGGCATCGCGTTGGAGCAGGTGGCCAGCGTGACCACCCGCGCCTGGTCTGCGAAGGCGACCGCGACCGGCGTGAAGCACACCGCCGTGTTCACCCCGACTGGCCTGCACAACTGGGACCAGTTTGGTAGCCAGCTCGAGGCCACCAAGCCGCGCATCCTGAACGTGATGAACGCCTGGTAGGGGGTCTAGCCCGGACCGCCGGGCATATCCTGCCGAAACCGGCTACCTACAAACGGCTACCCGCTGATTTTCCAGCACATAGCCGGATGTAGGTAGCCGGTTTTCGTCGTCTGTGTGGATCAGGGGCTGGGGCGGGGGAGGGGCTCGCCGTAACGCTGCGCGTGTCGTACACGACTAAACCTTCAAGTGAAACTTAAGCTTTTGGTCGATACTCTTGTGACACCAGTAGCCAGACGAGGTAGGAGACTCATGCGAGACAACCGAACCACCCCAACGCGGATCGCCGCCGCGCTGCTGCCCGCCGCTCTTGCGCTTTCGCTGGCACCCGCAGTGGCCACCGCGCCCGCCGCCAGCGCGCAGTCGAGCCTGCCGGGCGACCTGTCCTCGCAGATGTCCTCCAACCGCGGCATCTCCGACGGCCTGCGCCCGCACGACCCGCCGAAGCGCACCCCGATCGAGGTGGAGAAGGACCCGCAGATCCCGGGCCTGCCGGACGGCGTGAAGGTGGACCGCATCGAGTGGATCACCAACCGTCGCGTGGCGGTGTTCATCAACTCACCGTCTATGCCGGACCACCCGATCCAGGTGCAGATCCTGCTGGCGCGCGACTGGCACTCCAACCCGACCGCGAAGTTCCCCGAGGTGTGGGCGCTCGACGGCCTGCGCGCGCGTGACGACGAGAACGGCTGGACCATCGAGACGAACATCGAGCAGTTCTACGCCGACAAGAACGTCAACGTGATCCTGCCGGTCGGCGGCGAGTCCTCCTTCTACTCCGACTGGCAGCGCGAGAACAACGGCAAGCACTACATGTGGGAGACGTTCCTGACCAAGGAGCTCATCCCGGTGCTGAACAACGAGTTCCGTTCCAACGGCTCCCGCGCCGTGGTGGGCCTGTCCATGGGCGGCACCGCCGCCGTCAACCTGGCTGAGCGCAACCCGCACCTGTTCAAGTTCGTCGGCTCCTTCTCCGGCTACCTGGACACCACCACCACCGGAATGCCCACCGCCATCAAGGCGGCGCAGATGGACGCCGGCGGCTACAACGCCGAGGCGATGTGGGGCCCGCTGGGCTCGCAGGACTGGATCGACCACGACCCGAAGCTGGGCATCGAGAACCTGAAGGACATGACGGTCTACGTCTCCGCCGGTTCGGGCCGCGACGACTTTGGCAACCCGGAGTCAGTGGCCAAGGGCCAGGCCAACCCGGCCGGCATTGGCCTGGAGGTGCTCTCGCGCCTGTCCACCCAGACGTTCGTGGACTACGCGTCGCGCACCCCGGTCAAGCCGATCGTGCGCTTCCGCCCGTCGGGTGTGCACTCCTGGGAGTACTGGCAGTTTGAGATGGCGCAGGCCTGGCCGTACATGGCCAACGCGCTGGAGGTGCCGGAGGCGGATCGCGGCTCCAAGTGCACCCCGGTCGGCGCGATTGCGGAGGCCACCAAGTCCGGCACGATCGGCTCCTGCGTCAACGACGAGTACGACGCGGGCAAGGACACCAAGGGCAAGGCCCAGGACTTCCGCGGCGGCACCGCCTTCTGGTCCCCGGACACCGGCGCGCACGCGCTGTTCGGCGCGATCCTGGCCAAGTACAACGCGCTCGGCGGCCCTGCCGGCTGGTTGGGCTTCCCGGTCACGGGCGAGACGCCGGCGCCGGACGGCGTGGGCCGCTTCGTGCACTTCCAGCACGGCTCCGTCTACTGGACCCCGCAGACCGGCGCGTACGCCATCCCGGGCGACATGTTCCGGGCATGGGGCGAAAACGGCTACGAGGGCGGCGACCTGAAGTACCCGGTGGCCGAGGCGAACCAGGTGGGCGAGGGTTACGTGCAGAAGTTCCAGGGCGGCTTCCTCACCCGCAACCCGGACGGCAAGCACTTCGTCGTCCACGGCGCGATCGCGGAGAAGTACGGCGAGATCGGCACCGCCACCTCTGAGTTGGGGTACCCGACCGGCAACGAGATTGCGGTCAAGGGCGGGTTCTTCCAGCCGTTCGAGCACGGCAACATCTACTGGTCCGCGGCCACGGGCGCGCACACCATCCTCACCGGCGACATCTTCGACGAGTGGGGCAAGCGCGGCTACGAGCAGGGCGAGCTGGGCTGGCCGGTCAAGGACATGGAGAAGATCCAGGCCGGCGGCCTGACCATCGACTTCCAGCACGGCACCATTGAGCAGGTCAACGGCAACGTCAACGTGAGGAAGAAGTAGTGCGCAAGGTTGCATTCTGCTTTGCGACGGCCGCTACCGCCGTCGCCGTGGCCGCCTGCGGAGGCGCCACCGTGGACTCCGATGACGTGACGGACACCCCGACGGTTGCCTCCGAGGCTGAAACCGAATCCGAGTCCGCGACCACGGAAGCGTCTGAAACTGCATCATCGTCGGCTGCGCCGTCGTCGTCGGCAGCGCCGTCGCAAGGCAAACGCGCCGACGACCAGCCGGCCCGCGAGGTGACCGACGTGCCGCAGCAGGCCAGCGCCTTCTCTCCGCAGGAGGAGGCCTACCTGGCCACCTTAAGGGAAAGCGGAGTCAACGTCGACGGGATTGAAGACCAGCTCACAGCCACCGGCGCTACCGTGTGCGCGGACAACCTGATCACCCGCGACGCGGTGGCAGGCCAGCTTGTGGAGCAACGCCGCACCGACATGGATGCGGCGGGCGTGGCGGCGCTGATCAGCGACTCCGCACGCGCCAACCTCTGCTCCTAGCAGTACAGAAGGGAGCCTGGGCTCATGCGCAGATCGCGCAACGTATTTGTCGTCGCCGCAGTGATTGTGGTGCTGTCCTTGATTGGGCTGGGGATCTACCAGTGGCGCTCGGGCGAGACCGGGCTGCCGTCGGCGGACGGGCCGCTGGCAACCTCCGAGGCTCCAGAGGAGCCCTCGGAGCCGCAGGCGGCGGAGCCCGACTGGTGTCCCGCGGTCGAATTCGTTTCCGTGCCCGGCACCTGGGAGTCCGCGGCGGACGACGACCCGTTCGCCCCTGCGGCCAACCCGGCGAGCTTCATGCTCTCGATCACCCAGCCGCTGCAGCAGATGTACGACATCAACCACGTGCGCGTGTTCACGGTGCCGTATACCGCGCAGTTCCGGAACATCCAGACGGCGCACGGGCGCGCCGAGATGACCTACGACGACTCGCGCGCCGAGGGCACCGCCAAGCTGTCCGGCGAGCTGCGGTTTGTGGCGGAGACGTGCCCGTCGACGAAGTTCATCATCGCCGGGTTCTCCCAGGGAGCGGTGATCGTGGGCGACGTGGCGTCGAAGATCGGCAACAGCGCGGGCCCGATCGACCCGGAGCGGCTGCTGGGTGCGGTGATGATCGCGGACGGCCGGCGCGAAAACGGCGTGGGCGTCAACCCCGGCGCGGAGGTCGGCGGCGTGGGCGCGGAGATTGTCATGCAGCCGCTGCAGGGGCTGGTGGACCGGGTCACCCCGGGCGCGACCATGACCGGTCCGCGCCCTGGCGGCTTCGGCCTGGTTGAGGACCGCGCCTTTGAGATCTGCGCGCCGGACGACACGGTCTGCGACGCGCCCAAGGGCGTGGGCAACGCCATCGACCGGGCCCACGCGCTGATCGCAGCGAACGGCAATCACGCCATGTACGCGACCAATCCGGCCGTCATCCCCGGGACCACCACGCCGGAATGGACTGTAGGTTGGGTCCAGAACGTGGTAGACAGTTTGTAGTCCAAAATCATTTTGTCCTGAAAAGGAGTTACGGGTATGGATCTTCAGCAGCTCATCGCGCAATTTTTCGACGATGACGGCCAAATCGCGCTCCCGGAGCACTTCACCCTCCCGAGCCTGAGCGAGACGATCTACCAGGCCCACCTGGCCACCGGCGGCGGCGACGCGGTGAACATCCGTGACTGGGACTTCACCTCCAACCCGGAAGGCGAGGCGCGCGAGTTCACCCGCACGCAGGTCAACACACGCATCAAGGCCGTCGCCGCGCGCCTCGCCCAGGTAGGCGAGCCGGGGGAACGCGTGGCGATTATGGCCCCGAACTCCGCCGAGTACCTCTTCGCCTTCATGGGCGCGCTGTACGCAGGCCTGGCTCCGGTGCCGCTGTACGACCCGAACGAGCCCGGCCATGAGGCCCACCTGCGCGCCGTGCTCGACGACGCCAACGCGCGGCTCGTGGTGACCAACTCCGCCGGCGCCCCTGCCGTGCGCGCCTACTTCGCCGACCGTCCGGCCGCGGAGCGCCCCCGCATTATCGCCGCGGACTCCCTGCCCGACACGCTCGCCGATTCCTGGCAGCCCGTCGCCCCCGTTGAGGACGAGAACACCGCGGACGCCATCTGCTTTTTGCAGTACACCTCCGGCTCCACCCGCAATCCGGCCGGCGTGATGATCACCAACGAAGCGCTGGTCACCGACGTACTCCAGATCAACGAGGCGCTGCGCTTCGAAGCCCCCATGCGCGTGCCCACCTGGCTGCCGCAGCACCACGACATGGGCGTCATCGTCGCCGTGGTCAGCCTCGTGCTGGGCCAGGTGCTGGAGATCATGAGCCCGCGCGACTTCCTGCAGAACCCGAAGCGCTGGGTGGACATGCTTTCGCGGCGCGACGACGACCCGGCCGACGTGCACATCTACTCCTGCATCCCCAACTTTGCGCTCGACCTCGCGGCCCGCTACGCGGCACCGGAAAGTCCGGACCAGTACGACTTTACCGCCGTGCACTGCATCATCATCGGCTCCGAGTCCGTGACCAAGCCGGGCGTTGAGGCCTTCGTCGGCGCGTTCGGCGAGTCTGGCCTGGACCGCACCGTGCTGCGCCCCTCCTACGGCCTGGCGGAGACCACCCTGCTGGTGTCCACGGACCGCACAGAGGAGCGCCCGAAGTTCGTGGAGTTCGACCGCGAAGCACTTGCCGAGGGCAAGGCCGTACCCGCCGAGGGCGGCGTGCCCATGGCGTCCAACGGCCAGCCGGTGAAGTGGATGCACTTCGCCATCGTGGACACCGAGACCAAAAACGAGCTGCCCGAAGGCGAGATCGGCGAGATCTGGGTCAACGGCAACAACGTCGCCGCCGGCTACCTGGACCGCCCGGAGGAAACCGAGGCGACCTTCCGCAACACCATCGGCGCCACGCTCCAGGACGGCCTGCCCAAGGACAACTGGTGCGCCACCGGCGATTTGGGCACCGTGCTGGACAACCACCTCTACATCACCGGCCGCGTGAAAGACCTCGTCGTCGTGGCGGGCCGCAACCACTACCCGCAGGACATCGAGGCCACCGCGATGGAGGCCTCCGACCACGTGCGCAAGGACTCCGTCGCCGCGTTCGCCGTGCCGGGCGACGACGTGGAGCGCCTGATCATCCTCGCCGAGCGCGCAGACGGCGCAACCGAGGAAGGCGACGCCGCAGCCGAGGACGCCATCCGTTCCGCCATCACCACCAATCACGGCATCTCGCCGGAGGTTGTGGAGTTCCGCGCGCCGGGCGGTGTGGCCCGCTCCACCGCAGGCAAGATCGCCCGCCGCGTCAACGCGAAGCAGTTCACCGAGCGCGAACACGCTGCAGCGGAGTAACGAAAAGCCCGGACGGGCCGATACTCTGAACTGTTATGAACGAGCATCAACTGATCCAGTGGCTCACCAGTTGGGTCGAGGGCGCCACCGGCGTCGACTCGGTGGACCCGACCACGCCGCTCGAAACCTACGGCCTCGCATCCCGCGATGCGGTGATCCTCTCCGGCGAGCTGGAAAAGCTGCTCGGCCGCCGGGTCGACCCCACCGTCGCCTACCAGTACCCGACCATCACGGCGCTGGCACAGGCGCTTCTCGCGCAGAGGCAGGAAGCGCCGAAGGTTGAACGTCGAGAAGCAACGAGCTCCCACGACATCGCGATTGTGGGTTCCGCCGGCCGCTTCCCGGGCGCGAAGAACAACGACGAGTTCTGGCAGATGCTTATCGACGGCCGCTCCGCCACCGGCCCGCTTCCCCCGCTCCGCTGGGACGAGTACCTGGGCGACCCGGTGGTGCGCACCAAGATGGCCGAGGAGAACACCGACGGCGGGTACATGGACGGCATCGCGTCCTTCGACCACGAGTTCTTCGGCATCTCCCCGCTCGAGGCGCAGAACATGGACCCGCAGCAGCGCATCATGCTCGAGGTGGCGTGGGAAGCGCTCGAGGACGCCGGCCTGGCGCCCAGCGAGCTGCGCGGCGAGCCCGTGGGCGTGTTCGTGGGCTCGTCCAACAACGACTACGGCATGCTCATCGCCGCCGACCCGAACGAGGCGCACCCGTACGCGCTGACCGGCGCGTCCTCCGCCGTGATCCCGAACCGCATCTCGTACGCGTTCGACTTCCGGGGCCCGTCGATGAACGTGGACACCGCGTGCTCGTCGTCGCTCGTGTCGGTGCACCACGCGGTGCGCGCGCTTCGCGACGGCGAGGCCGACGTCGCCCTGGCCGGCGGTGTGAACATCCTGGCCAACCCCTTCGCGTCACTGGCGTTTTCGGAGCTCGGCGTGATCTCGCCGACCGGACGCATCCACGCGTTCTCAGACGACGCCGACGGCATCGTGCGCGCCGACGCCGCGGGCTTCGTGGTGCTCAAGCGCGTCGAGGACGCCGTGCGCGACGGCGACAACGTGTTAGCCGTGATTAAGGGCTCCGCGACGAACTCCGACGGCCACTCCAACGGCCTGACCGCCCCGAACCCGGAGGCGCAAGTGGACGTGCTGCGCCGCGCCTATACCGACGCCGGCGTGGACCCGCACCAGGTGGACCTGGTGGAGGCCCACGGCACCGGCACCATCCTCGGCGACCCGATCGAGGCCACCGCCCTCGGCGAGGTGCTCGGCCGCGGGCGCGAGGCTTCCCAGCCGCTGCTGCTGGGCTCGGCGAAGTCCAACATCGGCCACTCCGAATCCGCCGCCGGCGTGGTGGCGCTGATCAAGGTGCTCGAGGCGCTCAAGCACGACACCATCCCGGAGTCCATCAACTTCGCCGGCCCGAACCACTACGTGGACTTCGACGCCGAGCGCATCGAGGTCGTGCAGGACCCGCGCGAGTGGCCGCGCTACTCCGGCCGCCGCGTCGCCGGCGTCTCCGGCTTCGGCTTCGGCGGCACCAACGCGCACGTGGTCGTGGCCGACTTCGACCCGGCCGACTACGACTTCGACGTGGTTGAGGATGAGCCCGCGTTCGAGGGCGTTTCCGTGGCGGCGCTGCCGGTGTCGGGGCTGTTGCCGTCGCGACGCAAGGAAGCCGCCGGTGTGCTCGCGGACTTCCTCGAGGGCCGCGCCGACGCCGACCTGATACCGGTCGCGCGCTCGCTGGCCAAGCGCAACCACGGCCGTTCCGCCGCCGTCGTGCAGGCGACCGGCGTCGAGGAGGCCGCGCGCCGCCTGCGCCAGGTCGCCGACGGCAAGATCGGCCCCGGCATCGCCGCCGCCGACGCACCCACCCCGATGGGCCCGGTCTTCGTCTACTCCGGCTTCGGCTCCCAGCACCGCAAGATGGCCAAAGAGCTGATCAGCCGCTCCCCGCTGTTCGCGCGCCGCATGCGCGAGCTGGACGAGATGGTGCAGTTCCAAGCCGGCTGGTCCATGCTCGAGATCATCGAAAACGACGAGCTGACCTACGACACCGAAAACGGCCAGGTCACCATCACCGCCATCCAGATCGCCCAGACCGACCTGCTGGCCGCCGCCGGCATCACCCCGGCCGCCACGATGGGCATGTCCATGGGCGAAATCGCCGCGGCCTACGGCGCAGGTGGCTTGAGCGCCGAGGAGTGCATCCTCGTCGCCACTGCGCGTGCCCGCCTCATGGGCGAGGGCGAGGCCATGATCGCCGGCACCGAGCAGGAAGGTGCGATGGCGGTGGTGGAGCTCTCGCGCGAGGAGTTGGCGGAGTTCGTCGAGAAGCATGAGCAGGCTCGTGGCGTGGAACCCGCCGTGTACGCGGGGCCCGGCATGACCACCGTCGGCGGGCCGGGCAAGGCCGTCGACTACGTCGTGGTTGCGCTCGAAGCCGAGGAGAAGTTCGCGCGCAAGCTCAACGTGCGCGGCGCCGGCCACACCAGCGCACTCGACCCGATCATGGGCGACCTCGCCGGCGAAATCGCAGGCTTGGACGCGCGCCCGTTGCGGGTGCCGCTGTTTTCCTCCGTGGACCGCGGCGAGGTGTACCAGCCCGGCCAGACCGTCCATGACGATAAGTACTTCCTGCGCATGACCCGCCAGCCGGTGTACTTCCAGGACGCCACCGAAGCCGCGTTTACCGCCGGCCACACCACGCTCGTGGAAATCACCCCGAATCCGGTGGCGCTGATGGGCATGATGAACACCGCGTTCGCCGCTGGCAAGCCCGACGCGCAGCTGCTCTACACCACCAAGCGCAAGGTGGACGAGCTGGAATCGCTGCTGGATTTGGCCGCGAAGCTGTACGTGAACGGCATGGGCGTGGACTTCGGCGCCTTCTACGGTGCGGGCGACGTGGTGCAGGCGCCGAAGACCGTGTTCAAGCAGGTGGACCACTGGACGCCGGCGCGCCCGTCGTCCTCGCGTGCGTCGCTGCTGGGCTCACGGGTGCGCCTGCCGGGCGGCGAAGTGGCGTTTTCCACCGCCGCCGACCAGATCTTCAGCCCGCACCAGCTCATCGAGTCCGCCGCCGCCGAGGTCTCGCCCGAGGCCCGCGTGGTGGCCACCGAGGAGCACGGCTACCTGCCCGCGGACGGCGAGGTGACCACCATCGTCGCCTCCTCGCTCGGCGGGGTGTCCATCAAGGTCTTCGACGGCGCGACACTGCTCGCGGAGGGCTTCGCCTCCACCATCGACCGCGCGCCGGTGCAAGGTGTCATGGAGCAACCGCTTGACGACGGGCCTTCGGTGGACAACGCCCCCGAGGAAGAAACCGAGACAGATGCCGTGCGTTGGGACCCCAACTCCGGCGAGTCGGTGGCGGACCGCCTGCGCGACATCGTCTCCGAGTCCATGGGCTACGACGCTGCGGACCTGCCCGACGAGCTGCCGCTGATCGATCTCGGCCTCGACTCCCTGATGGGCATGCGCATCAAAAACCGCGTGGAGAACGACTTCCAGATCCCGCCGCTGCAGGTGCAGACGCTTCGCGACGCCTCCGTCGCCGACGTGATCCGCATCGTCGAAGACGCCGTCGCCGGCAAGACGGACGCGCCGCAGCCGATGGCCTACAACGACGAGGCGCGCGACCCGGCCGCGGCGGCCGAGAAGACCCAGGGTGTGGGCGTGGCCCCGCGTGACGCCTCCGAGCGCATGGTCTTCGGCGCCTGGGCCAAGTACGCGGGTGCGGCGGCGGCCGGTGTGACGTCGGAGTTGCCGTCGATTAGCAAGGAGCAGGCGGCCGAGATCGCCGCGCACCTGACCGAGCGCTCCGGCATCGACGTCACCGCGGACGACGTGCTCGGCGCCGAGACGCTCGAGCCGCTGGCGAACCTCGTGCGCGAGGGGCTGGAAACACCTGTGGACGGCAACATCCGCGTCTTCCGCGACGGCGACGCCGAGGTTTCCCCGGTGTTCGTGTTCCACCCGGCGGGCGGGTCGTCGTCGGTGTACGCGCCGCTCGCGCGGAGGCTTGGCGACGACGTGCCCGTCTACGGCGTCGAGCGCCTGGAAGGCTCCCTGGAGGAGCGCGCGGCGGAGTACGTCAAGGACATCGAGCGCATCGCCGACGGGCGCAAGGTCGTGCTCGCCGGCTGGTCGTTCGGCGGCGCGCTGGCCTATGAGGTTGCGCACCAGCTGGGCAACGACAAGATCGACTACATCGCGCTTTTGGACACCACCCAGCCGTCCGAGCCGATCCCCGACACGCTGGAGGAGACGAAGGCGCGCTGGGGCCGCTACGCCGCGTTTGCCAAGGAAACGTACGGCCTCGAATTCGACGTGCCGTACGAGCTGCTGGAGACCGCCGGCGAGGACGCGCTGCTGCAGATGCTCACCGAGTTCCTGGCCACCACCGACGCCTCCGAGCACGGCCTGGCCGCCGGTGTGCTCGAGCACCAGCGAGCGAGCTTCGTGGACAACCAGATTCTCAACCACCTCGACTTCACCCGCTGGGCGGATGTGCAGGTGCCGGTGCTGCTGTTCCGCGCCGAGCGCATGCACGACGGCGCGATCCAGCTCGAGCCGAACTACGCGCACATCGACGAGGACGGCGGCTGGGGCGCTATCGTGGACGACCTGACCATCGTCCACCTGCCCGGCGACCACCTCGCGGTGGTGGACGAGCCGGCGGTGGGGATCGTCGGCAAGCATATGAACGCATGGATTGAGGGGAAGCGATGAGTACTGCAGACAAACTCGCCGACCTGCGCGAGCGCCTGGACAAGGCGCAGGACCCGGGCTCCGAGCGTTCCCGGAAGCGCCGCGACGACGCCGGGCGCACCACCCCGCGCCAGCGCATCGACGCACTGCTGGACGAAGGCTCCTTCGTCGAAATCGGCGCACTCGCCCGCACCCCCGGCGACCCGGACGCCGTCTACTCCGACGGCGTGGTCACCGGCTACGGGCGCATCGACGGCCGCCCCGTCGCCGTGTACGCCCACGACAAGACCGTCTACGGCGGGTCCGTCGGCGTGACGTTCGGGCGCAAGGTCACCGAGGTCATGGAGTTCGCCATCAAGATCTCCTGCCCGGTGATCGGCATCCAGGACTCCGGCGGCGCGCGCATCCAGGATGCGGTGACATCCCTGGCCATGTACTCCGAGATTGCCAAGCGCCAGCTGCCTCTGAGCGGGCGCGTGCCGCAGATCTCCATCATGTTGGGCAAGTCCGCCGGCGGCGCCGTGTACGCGCCTGTGACCACGGACTTCGTGGTGGCGGTGGACGGCGAGTCCGAGATGTACGTCACCGGCCCGAACGTGATCCGCGAGGTCACCGGGGAGGACATCACCTCCGCCGAGCTCGGCGGGGCGCGCGTGCAGGAGGCCGCCGGCAACATCCAGGCGGTTGTGGCGACGGAGGAGGACGCCTTCGACTACGTCAAGGACCTGCTCGCGCACCTGCCGACGTCCACGTTCGACGCCGCGCCCGTCGTCGCCGCGCAGCCCGACGAGGAGCTCGACGACACCGCGCTAGACACCTTCATGCCCGACGATACCAACGCCGGCTACGACATGATGGATCTGCTCGTGCAACTCGGCGACGACGAGGACCTCGTCGAGGTCCAGTCCGGGTACGCCGAGAACCTCATCTGCGCATTCGGGCGTATCGACGGCCGCGCCGTCGGCTTCGTCGCCAACAACCCCATGTACGCCGCCGGCTGCATCGACGCGGACGCCGCCGACAAGGGCGCGCGCTTCATCCGCACCTGCGACGCGTACAACATCCCCATCGTCTACGTCGTGGACACCCCCGGCTACCTGCCCGGCGTGGAGCAGGAGCGCGAGGGCCTGATCCACCGCGGCGCGAAGTTCGCGTTCGCCGGCGTGGAGGCCACCGTGCCGAAGGTCACCCTGGTCGTGCGCAAGGCCTACGGCGGCGCGTACGCGGTGATGGGGTCGAAGAACCTCAACGGCGACATCAACCTGGCGTGGCCCACCGCCCAGATCGCGGTGATGGGTTCCGCGGCGGCGGTGGTGATGCTGCAGGGCAAGCAGCTCGCCGCCATCGAGGATCCGGCGCAGCGCGAGGCCATGAAGAAAATGTTCATGGAATTCTACGACCAGGAAATGACTTCGCCGTACGTCGCTGCGGAGCGCGGCTACATTGACCAGATGATTGAGCCTTCGCAGACCCGCATCGCTTTACGACGAGCCCTGCGGCAGCTAGCCTCCAAGCAGGAATTCGACCTGCCTAAGAAACACACCATTAGTCCCCTCTAGTAAGGTTTCACCCCATGCTTTCTTCTACTCTTGACATCTTCGGCGACCTGATCAGCATGCTGATCTGGTTTATCAATGGCATCCAGACCGGAAACCCGGCCTGGAACTTCGGCATCGGCTTCTAATCCGCGCCGAAGCCCCGCGCACCCGCCTTTCCGGCGGGTGCGTTTTAGTTTTTGCGCACGAGCTTGGCTATACCGCGCCAGCCGAGCATGAGCAGCGCACTCATGGTGGTGGCGACGACGATGAAAGACCAATGGGGGACGTCGCCGTTGCGGATGCCCCAGATCACGAGCCCGGTGACCACGGTGATGATCCAGATGAGCCCACCCTTGTTCTCACGGGCGATCAGCCAGCCGAGCGTCACGCCGAGGGCGAACGGCCACAGGGTGGACAGCCAGCCGGAGAAGTTGAAGGGCATGTCGTCGGACTGGTGCGCCGCGCGCGCCAAGAGGGCGAAGGCGGCGATGGCGACATAGTCGGCGGCGATGGCGTAGGGCTTGGAGATGGTGTTGCTCATGCCAGCCACTCTAGAACACCGAGTCGTTCCACCACCGGCGCTCAGGTGCGCCGGCGCGGGAGCCGTCGCTAGCAAGCTTGATGCCCACGACCTGGTGCAGCTCCACGACGTCGTGCTCGAAACCCCATTCGGAGCCCGCCATGTACATGCCCCACAGCTTGGCGGTGTTCTCGCCGACGAGCGCGACTGCCTCGTCCCAATTGGCCTTGAGGTTCTCACACCAGTCGTGCAGCGTGCGCATGTAGTCGAAGCGGATGTTCTCCTCGTGGAAGACTTCGAAGCCGTGGTCCTGCATCTCGTAGATGATCGTGCCGGAGCCGGTGAGCTCGCCGTCCGGGAAGATGTAGCGGTTGATGAAGTCGCCCTGCGGCGTCTTGTGGTTGTCCGGGTAGGTGATGCAGTGGTTGACCATCACGCCACCCGGGCGCAGCTTGTCGGCGAGAAATTCAAAGTACGAGGCGAAATTCTTCACCCCGATGTGTTCCAGCAGACCGATCGAGGAGATGCCGTCGAAGCCGGTCTCGGTGACGTCGCGGTAGTCCAGGAAGCGCACCTCCGCGAGGTCCTCGAGGCCCTCCTCTATGATCTTCGCCTGCGCCCACTCGGCCTGCTCCTTCGAGAGGGTGACGCCGAGGGACTTCACGCCCTGGCGGGCTGCGTAACGCACCATGGAGCCCCAGCCGCAGCCGACGTCGAGGTGCTTGTCGCCGGGTTTAAGGTTCATCTTCTCAAAGACGAGGCGGAACTTGTTTTCCTGCGCCTCGTCGAGCGTGGCGTCCGGGGTGGGGTAGTAAGCGCAGGTGTAGGCCATGGAGTCGCCGAGGAACAGTTCGTAGAAGTCGTTGCCCACGTCGTAGTGGGTCGAAATAACCTGGGCGTCGCGTTCCTTCGAGTGCGGGGCGAGGCCCTGGCGGATGGTGCGCTCGAGCCAGGACGCTTGCTCCGCCTCCGGGATTGGCTGGATCTGCAGTGCGCCCATGGTGCGCAGGGAGCGTGCGATGCGGACGAACTCGCGCGGGTTTGGGCGCTTGTAGTTGTTGTAGAGGGTGCGCATGTCATCAAAGACGTCGTAGGGGTGCGCGAGGTGCGCGCCTTCAACCGCCAGGCCATCGGTGACCCAGGCGCGGGCGAGGCCGACGTCGCCGGGGTGGGTGACTATGTAGGACAGGCCCCCGGGGCTGTTCACCTTCACGGTGTGCTTGGCGTCCGCCGGTCCCGTTGATGAGCCGTCGAAAGCTTCCCACCTGAACGGGGTGCCAGAGGGGAAGAGGGTGTCGACGATATCCGCCACGGTCATCTGCATTGTCGTTCTCCTACGCGTTTTCCACTGTCTTTTCGTAGAGGCCCGGGAAGCGCCGGTCCGGGTCGTACTGGGCTTTCATCCGCTCCGGCAGGTCCCCGCCGTAGAGGCGCTCGAACTCGGTGCGGTCGTAGAACGCCTCGGAGTACAGCGACTTGTGCCCGCCGAGGTCTGAGACCTTCCGCTCGATGACCTTGTTGAAGGCCCCCGGCTCCACCTCCGGGACACCGGACCAGAAGCCGACGTTCACCCACGTCGCCGCAGGCTCGAGGGGGTAGAGCGGCCACGGCGCCTCATCGTCGAGTCCGACGCCAGCGAGCGTATCGACGCCGTCCCGCAGCCGGATCGGACACAGCCAAACCGGCTGGATATCGCTGGCCTTGAAGAACCAGTCGAGGAACTCGGCGACCTGCGTGTCGCGCACCTCGATGTCTTGCACGACGCGCTCGGTGCGCGGCAGGCCCTTCGGCTTCTTTAGGAACCGGTACTCCAGGTCGTACTTCTTATCCAGGCCCACGAGCTTCCAATAGAACGCGCTGCGACGCAGTTCGCGCGGCCAGAACTTGCGCACCTTGGGGTTCTGGGTGCCGAAGGCGCGGGAGCACCAGAACCAGTCGGTGTCCCAACGCCAGATGTAATCGCGGATAGCGAGGAAGTCGTGGTGCACGCCCGACGGGTGCTGCAGCGAGCGGTAGTACACGGCGTCGCGCGTGTAGTCGGAGGTCTCTGGCGCCTCGCCCGCCTGGAACGCGCAGACGAGGTACTGCTCGGTGGGAGAGAACGCGACGGCGTCGAGGCCGTGCAGGGCGCGCCCGCCCCACTCACCTGCGGCGGCGTCGGCCAGAGCGTCCTGGAAGGCCGTCAGGTCGTTGTAACGCACATGCTGGAGCTCGATGAACGGCGCGACCTCCTCGAGCTCGATGGTGAGGCGTACCGCGTAGCCGAGTGAGCCGTACGAGTTCGGGAACGCGCGGAAGAGTGCAACGTTGTTCTCGCGCGAGCAGGTGACGATTTCGCCGGTGCCCACCAGCACGTCCATCTCGAGCACGGATTCGTGCGGCAGGCCGTTGCGGAAGGAGGTGGACTCCACGCCCATGCCGGAGACGGCGCCGCCGAGCGTGATGGTTTTCAGCTGCGGCACCACAAGTGGCGCGAGGCCGTATGGCAGGGTCGCGTCGACTAGGTCTTCGTAGGTGCACATGCCCTGCACGTCGGCGGTTTTCGTCACCGGGTCGACGGCGATGACGCCGCGCAGGCCCTCCACGTTGAGTCCGGCGCTCCCCGCGTCGCGGGAACGGAAAAGGTTCGACGTCTTCTTGGCCAGGCGCACCCGCTGGTTGTCTGGCACCCGCCGGAAGCTATCCAGGAGTGCAGCAACCCCCTCCTCGTGCGCGTGCCAGCCGATGGGCACGACGCGTTCAAAATCCACGCTGCGTCCGTAAAACATCCTGGAAACGCTCATGTAGTGCCACCATAGACCCAAGTTGCGCGCCGTGCGCAAGATAAAACGTAACGCAAGCTCAAACGGCTTCGCCAGCGGCTGGGCGCCCGGCCATGAACCCGCGCCCGGCGTACACCGCGGCGTAGATGACCCACCCGATTGCGGTGATGAGCGCAAACGACACCGCGCGGTACGCCACTGTCGCCGCGGTGGCGGTTGCGAGCGGAAGCCCGCCGGCAACGAGCATGCCCACCGCCACGGGCTCGACCGTTCCGAGTCCGCCGGGGGTGACCTGGGCGGAGCCGGCGAGTTTGGTCATGATGAACGCCAGGCACACCCCGGCAAGTGGCGCGCCCCGGCCGGCCACGGCCCACACGGCGAAGACCATCGTGGCCAGGTCCAAAAGCCGGTTCGCGAGCGAGAGCCCCGCCGCTGCGAAAAACGCCGGTGCGGAAATGCGGATCGCGGAGACCTGGTCGATCACGTCCACGACCCGCCCGCGCACCTTCTCCGGCAGAAACCGCACCCAGCGCTTCAGCACTGCAGGGTGGAGGGTCGCCCAGAACACCGTGCCGATCGTCGCCAGCGCCACTGCCAGCGACGCCACCAGCGACCACACGGACAGCTCCGCGCCCAAAAGCGCCACGGCGACGACGCCGATGAGCACCATCCACACCGTCGACAGCGCGCCTGAGACCACGAAGAACCAGCTGCACAGCCCCACCGACGCGCCCCAGGACCGGTGCACCCGGAACGTCAGCCACGCCGACAGTGCCGGCCCGCCCGGCACCGTGGTGGACCAGGCGTTGGAGGCGAACACGATCGCGTTCGTGCGCGCCACCCCCGTGATGCGGCCTTCCACGTTGAGCAGGATCTGCATCACCCCGGACATCGCCGCCAGCGACAGCACCGCCGTGGCCACGGCAGCCAGCAGCGGGCCTGCCGACGCCGCGCCGACGGCCCGCCACGCCTCCCCGAAAAACGGCATCTGGTCGCGCAGCACCACCAGCACGACCACCAAGATGGCCACGGGCGCGAGCCAGCGCAGCCACTGCCGCCATGTGTTAGCGCTCAAGTTCCTTCTTCTTCAGCTGCTCCAGCGCCTGGCGTGCGCGGCGCTCCTCCAGGTCGCGCATGAGCTGGGTAAACGGCACAAGGTTTGCGTCCTCGGACACCGACACTCCCGCGCGGCCGGGTTGAGTGTCGGGCACCATTTCGGTGATGGGGGTTTCGGTGCGCGGTGGCGTCGATAGGCTTGAGCCCTCCCCGAACGCGCCGGCCAGGCGCTTGACCCAGCGCGGCGCCCACCAGCTGTCCTCGCGCAGCAAGTGCATCACCGCGGGCACGAACAGCAGGCGGATCAGGGTGGCGTCGAGCGCGAGCGAGAAGATCATGCCGTAGGCGATGTACTTCATCATCACAATCTCGCTGAGCGCGAAGGCGGCGGCGACGACGATCATGATGAGCGCCGCGGCGGTGATGATGCCGCCGGTGTGCGCGGTGCCGCGCTTGATCGCCTCGTCGGTGCTTTCGCCGTCCTGGCGCGCCTCGACCATGCGCGAGACCAGGAAGACCTCGTAGTCCGTGGACAGGCCGTAGAGGATGGAGATGATCAGCACCAGGATCGGGCTCATTAGCGGACCCGGGGTGAAGTTCAGCGCGCCGGCGCCGAGGCCGTCGACGAACACGGCGGTGAGGAAGCCGAGCGTGGCGCCGATACCGAGCACGTTCATGATCACGGCCTTCGCCGGCAGGATCACGGAGCCGAACACTAGCGCCATCAGCAGGAACGTGGCGATGACCATGTACAGCGCCATCCACGGCAGGCGTTTCAGCAGCGCCTCGATGGACTCGGTTTCCATCGCCGGGGTGCCTGCGACGTAGGTCTCGACGCCCTCGGGGGTGTCGATGTTTCGCAATTGCTTCACGACGTTCGCGCCCCCGGCCCTATCCGCCAACGGGGCGGAAAGCACCGTGGTGCCGTCCTGCGTGGCGTGCGCGGGTTTGAGCGGCGCGGCCAGGCCCTCGACCTGGCGGGTCTGCATCACGATGTCCACGAGCTGCTGGTTGTCCGCGCCGGTGACCACGAGCTTGACCGGGTCGGTGCGGAAGGCGGGGAACTCCTCGTTGAACTCGTCCTGGGCCTGGCGGGTGGCCTGGCTCGGCGGCAGGTACGTCTCGTTGATGCCGCCGAAGGTGATGCCCACGATCGGCACGGTGAGCAGGAGCAACAGGGCCGCACAGCCGACCACGACGGCCTTGGCGTGGCGCATCGCCCACGCCGGAATCTTGTACCACACGGTGTCCGCAACGGCTCCTTCGTCGCCGCTGCGGGAAGAGCGACGACGCACCGACCACATGTCGATCTTGGGGCCAAGCATGCCGAACAGCGCCGGCAGCACCGCCACGGAGATCACGGCGGCGAGCAGCACCGCGCTCATCGCGCCGTAGGCCACGGATTTGAGGAAGGCCTGCGGGAACATCAGCAGCCCGGACAGGGCCACGCCCACCATCAGCGCGGAGAAGAACACCGTCTTGCCGGCGGTGTTTGTGGTCACCGCCACCGCCTCCTCACGTCCGCGCCGCGGTCCAGCTCCTCGCGGAAGCGCGAAACCATGAACAGGCCGTAGTCGATGGCCAGGCCCAGGCCCAGCAGCGTGATGATGGACTGCGAGAAGATGTTCACCTGCTGGTACTGCGCCAGCACCGACAGCAGCGACAGTGAGCCGATGATGGACAATATGCCCACGATCAGCGGCATCGCCGCAGCGACCACGCCGCCGAAAACGAACAGCAGGATGACGGCCACGAACACCAGGCCGATCTTCTCAGCGCGGGCGATGTCGGCGGCCATGCCCTCGTCCAGCGCGTCGGCCACCGCGGTCGCGCCGGCGACCTGCACGGTCGCGCCCGGCAGCTCCATCGCCTCGAGCGCGGGCTTGATGGTGCGGAAGTCCTTCAGCGTCTGCTCGCCGTCGCCCTTGAGCCCGATCGCCGCGAACGCCTTCGTGTGCTCGGCGTTGACCAGCTGCGGGTTGGGGCGCTCGAAATAGCTGGTGACGTGGGCGATTTCGTCGGGATGTTGCTCGCGCAGGGAGTTCAGCTGGGCGTTGGCTTCGCCGAGAAGCTCTTGCCTGTCGACGCCCTCCGGAGAGCTCACCAGCACAATCACATCGCCCGAGTTGTCGCGGCCGAACGTCTCCTGCTCGATCGCGGCGGCGGTGGTCGAGTCCGCGCCCGGGTCCTCCCAGCCCTCCTGGGACAGGCGCTCGCCCAGCTTCGAGCCGAACAGCACCTGCATGGCCAGGATGAGCACGATGACCACCAGCGGGATGATCCGGCGGTGGCGGAACGCGAAACGGCCCCACTTGTAAAACATCTCCGGCCTCCTAGTCGCGGGTGTTGTGCAGCAGGGAGCGCAGCGGGCGGAACGGCTGCAGCCACGCGCCGCCGTCCGGCAGCCGGTCCAGGTTCACCCGCGGCAGCGGGTTCTGGAACACGCCCGGGATGTCCTCCAGGTCCACGAAATCCACATCCGGGGAGTTCACCGCCCAGGAGGCGTGCTCGTGGAAGCCGAGGACGGTCACGGGGATGTCGGCGTCGACGAGCTCGAGCAGCGGCTCCTGGAAATTCTGTCCGTCCGCCGAGGCAACCACGACGCCCTGCAGCACGCCCTCGTCGCGGCGGCGGTCGATGTGGGCCAGCATGTCCTGGTCCACGTCCGAATCCTCGTCGCTCTTCGGCTTGGCAAACACCGCGAAACCGACGTTGCGCAGCGCTTCCACCCACGGGCGGATGGAATCCGCGCCGCCGGCCGAGACATTGGTGAACACCGTCGCCTCCGGCTCAATGTCGCGGCCGAGGTCGTCGGCGCGGGCTTCGGCTTCGCTGATAAGCCAGCGCCCAATCGCGTCGAAGCGGGGACGGTGCGCCGCAGTCGGGCGCCCGCCTAAGATCGCGCCGAGGCCCATGTCCAGGTTCGGCGCGTCCCACACCAGCAGCAGACTCTCCGGGCCGGCGGGCGCGCCAGGGGTGTACGGGTGCGACAGCGCTTGCAGATCCATGGCTACTTCTTCTCCCACAGGTACTCGCGGATCACGTGATCCTTGTCCAGACCTTTGCCTTCGAACTTAGTGATCACCTGCCGGTCCGTGAGCAGCGGCGCTTCCGCCCATGGCCAGCCCTTGTACTCCAGCATCGGTTCCACGTTCACCAGCTCGTCGATCCACTCGGCGTAATCTGCGTGGTCCGTGGCCACGTGCAGCACGCCGCCCGGCTTCAAGCGCGTGGCGATCAGGTTCAGGGTGCCGGACTGGATGATGCGGCGTTTGTGGTGGCGCGCCTTCGGCCACGGGTCCGGGAAGAAGATGCGCACGCCGTCGAGGGACTCCTCGCCGAACATGCGGGCCAGCACCTCCACGCCGTCGCCGCGCACCATGCGGATGTTGTCGATGCCGCCGCGCACCACCGAGCCGAGCAACTTGGCCAGGCCCGGCTTGTACAGCTCCACGGCGATGACGTTCGTGTCCGCCTCCAGCGGCGCCATCGCGGCGGTGGAGGTGCCGGTCCCGGAGCCGATCTCCAGGATCGTGGGGTGGCCGGAGCGGCCGAACCACTCGTCGACGTCGATGCGTTCGTCCGACCCTTCCGCCAGCACGCGGCCCAGGCGCGGCCAGTGTTCGTCGAACAGGGCCTCCTGATTCTCGGTGAGGGTGCCGCGGCGGAAGGTCACGGAACCCAGGCGCGGGTAATCCAGGCCGGTGTCGAACTCGGTTTGCAGCGGGCGGCCCGCTGGCAATTCGCCCGTTCCGGGGCGGAAATTTTCAGTATTATTCATCACGTTTATTGTCCACATGAACAGGGCAAACGCAAGCTCCGTGAGGCACCCCCGGAGGCGTCGTAAAGCAAAGGCTCAAGAACGGGCGACGGGGGGTAGGGTGCCACCCCCGTTTCTTGCAAAGGTCGTGCTCGGGCAAGCTGGTTATATCCAGCGTGCGCAAATTGGTCGGAACTTTTGGCCAGATGAACGCCCGTTTCGATACTCTTGGGGCGCAACAACGATGAATTTCGCACGCGCACTGGCCATAACCAGTTACACAAGGAGTACCTAAATGACCGCCGAAATCAAGCGCCTGGAGGGGAACAACCCCACCGACAACGAAAAGCTTATCGCTTGGATCAACGAGGCGGTCGAACTTTTCCAACCTGACAAGGTCGTCTTCGTCGACGGCTCCCAGGAAGAATGGGACCGCCTCACCGCCGAACTCGTCGACGCAGGCACCCTGATCAAGCTCAACGAGGAAAAGCGCCCCAACTCCTTCCTCGCCCGCTCCAACCCGTCCGACGTCGCACGCGTGGAATCCCGCACCTTCATCTCCACCGAGAACGAGGAAGACGCAGGCCCGACCAACAACTGGATGAAGCCGGCAGCACTCAAGGAAGAGATGCTGGAGCACTTCACAGGCTCCATGCGCGGCCGCACCATGTACGTCGTGCCGTTCTGCATGGGCCCCATCTCCGACCCGGACCCGAAGCTCGGCGTGCAGCTGACCGACTCGGCCTACGTCGTGCTCTCCATGCGCATCATGACCCGCATGGGCGCCCAAGCGCTGGAGAAGATCCAGGGTGAGAACTTCGTGCACTGCCTCCACTCCGTCGGCGCCCCGCTTGAGCCGGGCCAGGAGGACGTGGCGTGGCCGTGCAACGACACCAAGTACATCTCCCAGTTCCCGGAGACCAAGGAGATCTGGTCCTACGGCTCCGGCTACGGCGGCAACGCCATCCTGGCCAAGAAGTGCTACGCACTGCGCATCGCATCCGTGATGGCGAAGGAAGAGGGCTGGATGGCCGAGCACATGCTCATTCTCAAGCTCACCTCGCCTGAGGGCAAGGCCTACCACGTCGCCGCCGCCTTCCCGTCTGCGTGCGGCAAGACCAACCTGGCCATGATCACCCCGACGCTGGACGGCTGGAAGGCCGAGGTGGTCGGCGACGACATCGCCTGGATGCACCTGCGCGAGGACGGCCTGTATGCCGTGAACCCGGAGAACGGCTTCTTCGGCGTCGCGCCGGGCACCAACTACGCCTCCAACCCGATTGCTATGAAGAGCATGGAGCCGGGCAACATCCTGTTCACCAACGTCGCGCTCACCGACGACGGCGACGTCTGGTGGGAAGGCATGGACGGCGAGGCGCCCGCCCACCTCATCGACTGGCGCGGCGAGGACTGGACACCGGAGTCCTCCTCCAAGGCCGCCCACCCGAACTCTCGCTACTGCGTGGCCATCGAGCAGTGCCCGGCCGCCGCACCGGAGTTCAACGACTGGCAGGGTGTGAAGATCGACGCCATCCTCTTCGGCGGTCGTCGCCCGGACACCGTGCCGCTGGTCACCCAGGCCCACAACTGGGAGCACGGCACCATGATCGGCGCGATGCTCTCCTCTGGCCAGACCGCCGCCTCCGCGGAAGCGAAGGTCGGATCCCTGCGCCACGACCCGATGGCCATGCTGCCGTTCATGGGCTACAACGTGGGCGACTACTTCCAGCACTGGCTGGACATGGGCGAAAAGGGCGGCGACCGCATGCCAGAGATCTTCCTGGTCAACTGGTTCCGCCGCGGCGACGACGACCGCTTCCTGTGGCCGGGCTTCGGCGACAACTCCCGCGTGCTCAAGTGGGTCATCGATCGCATCGAGGGCAAGGTCGACGCCGACGAGACCGTGGTCGGCTACACCGCCCGCGCTGAAGACCTGGACCTGACCGGCCTGGACACCCCGATCGAGGACGTGCGCGAGGCGCTCACCGCAGACCCGGAGCTGTGGAAGGAAGACGTCGCGGACTCCCGTCGCTACCTCGAGGGCCTCGGTTCCCGCGTGCCGCAGGAGATCTTCGACCAGCTGAAGAAGCTGGACGAGCGCATCCAGGCTGCAGCGAAGTAAGCGCTTGAGTAGCACAGCAGTGATGTTGTATCATTGCTGTTGGAAAACTTCAGACAGGATCTGTTGTTAATTTTGCAGAAAACCCGCCGAAAGGCGGGTTTTTTGTTACCGTTACCTGCATGAATGGTGGGATGCTTCGGGGGCTTAGCAGTGCACGGGTGCACTCATACCGCATGGCCATTGTGGGGGAGACAGGCCGTAGCGCGAACTCTGTTTCTGACCGCTCCGTTCAGTCCTTGTACCTGTGGCAAAGCGCGGTGGCATCGGCTTGGTACGAGGCTCTCTCGATTTTTGAGCCCGTACTGCGCAACCGTATTGATTGCGAACTCAGAAAATGGAATCAAGCTCAAGGCAATAGCGAGGACTGGTTGGAGGATCCAGCTCAGCCGCTAAAGAAAGCGGTCAGCCGAATGGCTTCAGACGCGAGGAACGCCGCAGAGAGCAGCGCGCGTCGCAGACCGCGAAATCATCCGCGGTTTAGTGCTCCGATAACCTTGGATGACCGAATTTCGCAGCTTTCATTCGGCAATATCAGCTCACTATTCCCCTTGCAGGCCCCGCGTAGCCGCTCGAATTTCGCCAGTGGGTTCTCAGCGAAGGAGAACCTGTGGATACATGCTCTCTCCGGTGGGTTTCCGGGATTGACTGAAAAATTCGTAAGCGCGCACCGATCAAGCATTCATCCTCTTGTTCCAGTTCAGGTGGAGAGCGGGTACGCCGTCGCGGTAGCGCTCGAGCAGCTACGTCGGTTGAGAAACCGTGTGAGCCATCAGGAACAAATACTCAACGTTGACCATCAAGAACGATTGGCTGATATGTACGCGTTGGTTCATGCGATGTCTCCCCAGACACTCGGGGTGATGAAGAAAATGGATCGGGTGCAACGTAATTTGCTGCTGCGGCCGCGTTTTTAACCCTTGCGCAGCACGAGCACGAGGTTCGACACCGCGAACTCGCGCAGCACGGGCACGCGGGTGACCCACCACGCCCACCACGGGTGGTAACGGGGGAATGTGGCCGCGAGCTGGCCGGTGGCCTCCGCCCAGGCGAGGCCCTCGCGCGCGGAGACGGCAAACAGGGACTCGCCGAAGATGTTCTTCGGGTCGCGGCCGTGCACCTTTGCGTATCGACGGCGCGCGTACTCCCCGCCTACGTAGTGCTGCCACAGGCCTGTCTCGTGCCCGCCGAACGGCCCGAGCCACACCGTGTAGCTGAGCACCACCAGCCCGCCGGGTTTGGCCACGCGCAGCATCTCGTCGCCCATGGCTTGCCAGTTCGGGATGTGCTCGGCGACGTTGGAGGCGTACACCACGTCGAAGGAGTCGTCGGCGAAGGGTAGGGCCGCACCGTCGCCGCGCACGGAACCGAAGCCGGAGATCCCTGCGGCGGACATTTCAGAGGCGTCCGGCTCTAGGCCCACGTAGAAGCAGTCCGAGAAGGCGTCGGCGAAGTAGCCGGGCCCGCCGCCGACGTCTAACACGGATGCGCCGGTGACGGGGGTGTCAAGGAGGTCGTGCGAGAGGGCGTCGAGAAGCGAACGCGTGTCGCGGGCGAGCATGGAGTAGAAGATGCGCGGGCGGAACTGCTCGTAGGAAAACGCGCGCAACAGCCGGAGCGAGCGGGAAAGTGTGGCCATCCGGCGGGTACGGTGCATAGGCATACCGTAGCAACCGTGCTACAGTGCAGTGCATGGCCACGCCGGAATACGACGAATCGCTGGTTGAACGCAGGATATCGCAGCGCGAACTACGCAACGATTCCGCGCGGATCCTGCGCGCGGTGCGGGCGGGGCACAGCTTCGTGGTCACCAACAACGGCGAACCAGTGGGGCGACTTGTGCCTCTTGACGAGCCGAAACCGCGGCTGGCCATCACACGCCCCGCCACCCGTGTCGGCGGCTGGCTGGACCTTCCGGTGGAGCCGACGGAAGGCGAACCGTTGGCCGAGATGCTCGATGATATGCGCGAGGACCGCTTCTAGGATGCGGCGGGTGTATGCGGATACATCGGCTATCGCCTGCCTGCTGAAAGCGGAGCCGCACACGCACGCGATGCGGCTCTGGCTCGAGGCAGGGGAGTGTGAGGTGGTGTCGTCGGACCTGCTCGAAATTGAGATGCGGCGGCTAGCGGTGCGTTTGGGCAGGCCCCAGGGGGAAGTCACGCTCATCTTGCGCGGAATTTCGCTTGCGGAACTCAACCGGGCGACGCTGCGAAGCGCGAGCATGCTGCCCATGCCGTACCTGCGAACGCTGGATGCGATCCACCTGCAGGCCGCGCTGGATTTGGAGGCCGATGCGATGCTCACCTACGACGACCGCCTCGCGGATGCCTCGCGTGAAGTTGGACTCGAGGTCATCGCACCATGAAGATTCTGCTTCTGTGCTGGCGCGACTCCACCCACCCGCAAGGCGGCGGGTCGGAGCGCTACCTCGAGCGCGTTGGCGAGTACCTCGCGGCGCAGGGCCACGAGGTGATTTACCGCAGCGCGACGCACACGGACGCACCAAGGCGCTCGCGGCGCAACGGGGTGCGCTACGAGCGCGCCGGGGGAAAGTTCGGCGTGTACCTTGCGGCGCCGCTATCTATCTGGCGCAACCGTCCGGACGTGGTGGTGGACACGCAAAACGGCATCCCGTTTTTCGCGCGGCTGTTCACGAGAAAGCCCGTGGTGCTGCTGACGCACCACTGCCACAAGGAGCAGTGGCCGGTGGCGGGCCCGCTGATCCGCCGCTTGGGGTGGTTTTTGGAGTCGCGCGTCGCGCCTCGCGTGTACAGGGGCGCGCAGTACGTGACGGTGTCGCAAGCTTCGAAGCACGACTTGGTGGCGCTCGGGGTGCGTGAGGGCGACATTGAGATCGTGGAAAACGGCGTGGACCCGGTGCCGGCGCACACGCCTGTGCTTCACGACGACCAAAGGTTGCACCTGGTCACCCTTTCGCGCCTGGTTCCGCACAAGCGCATCGAGGAGGCGATCGACGCGGTGGCGGGTATGCATGGCGCCGTGCTGGATGTGATCGGTTCCGGCTGGTGGGAGGACCAGCTGCGCGAGTACGCCGCCCCCTACGGCGACAAGGTGGTCTTCCACGGGCACGTGTCCGAGCCGTACAAGCATGCGCTGCTTGAGCGGGCGGAGCTGCACCTGCTGCCTTCGCGGAAAGAGGGTTGGGGGATCGCGGTGATTGAGGCGGCGCAGCACGGGGTGCCCACCGTGGCGTACGCGTCTGCCGGCGGGGTGGCGGACTCTATCCGCGACGGCGAGACTGGTCGGCTGGTGCAGCCCGGCGAGGAGTTTGAGCAGGTTGTGGGGGAGACCCTTGGGCGTCGAGAAGCAATGGCTCCCGCGGCGCGCGAGTGGGCGGCGCGGTTCTCCTGGGAGGAGACCGGCCGAAGGTTCGCGAAGATTATTGGAGCTCTAAATTAGCTCAGTTGTCCAGTTGAGCTGCTGGATCTTCGTGTCCAGCTCGCGGTAGGCCTTCGCGGCGCTGTCGGCCATGTCACGCAGGGATTTCACGTCCACGGCGGGGACGAAGCGGACCTCGGAGCGCGAGTAGCGGGAGCCGGTCATGGTGCCTGCGTCGGCGACGGCGGCGTAGAGGCGGCGGGAGCGCAGCAGCGCGTCGCGGCGTGCGATGGCGTCGGTGAGTGTGGCGCCCTCGAACGCTGTCTGCGCATTGGTGTGGTTGATGCGGCGCACCAGTGTCTCAATTTCCTGGAGGAGGGCGGCGGCTTCCTCGAGCATGGCCGCCGGGTCCTCGACGGGCGCGTCGCCCTCCTGGATCATCGCGCCCTGCACCAGGCGTTCCTGCAGCTTGTTTAGACGGTCCTGCGCCTCGGCGCGGCGCGCCAGTGCCTCTGCGAGCAGCATGTGTGCCTCCTTGTACGTTTCTGTCCCCGTTCCCAACCCTCGCGGATGCGTCCGAGGCACCCCCAACGTCGCGGTAGTAAACAGTGCTCGGTGCAACCCTGTGGTGGGGGTCGTGCCCGTGTGCGTCGTGCAGGCCGCATGCGATGTGCGTGTGAGCGGAATCGAACCGCTTCAGCCCTGATACGGCCACAAGGCGCCATGCAAGGTGCCCCTTACCCCGGGCACGGAGGGTTGACGTTCGCTGGGTGCCGGCGAGCTTTTCCGCTACCGACAGTTTCGTTCGAACATAGCAAAACGCCCAGCCGCTGGGAAGGGCTGGGCGTTGAGGGTTATGCGGTGTTATGCCGCGGAGGGGAACAGCTCGCCGTCGCGGAGACGGTCGCGCATCTCGGCCTCGACGAGGACAGGGATAAAGTCCTCGATCACGGCGGAGTTGCGATGGGTGCGCAGGACAGCATCGAATGCGTCGTTGATCTCGAGTGTGTCGAACTGGCCGGCGAACTCGGCGAGCAGGTCCTCGCGGATGTTGCGCAGCGCGCGCTCGCGGATGATGCTGAAGTCAATTGTGTTAGCCATGGTGTGTTCCTCCTTGCAGAAGCGGTATCTGCTCCTTCTCTAGGCTCAGGGTTACGCATGTACGTAACCTGTTGTTAACTTTGAGTTCACTTTAGGACGGGCGGGGCGAACAGTGCAAGAGGATCAATGATTGGAAGTCCACATTAATTGGTCTAAGCCAACTAATTCTTAGAAAAGCGCTGGTAGGGGTTCTTTTGAGGGGATGTGTGATTTTGGACACACTGTAGCAATGGCACCATGCACCACAAGACAAACAACGCCACACCGGCAGGCGGCAGAGGGCGCGCGGGCTCACCAGTCTCGGCCACGGAACCGTCGGCGCGCACCACCACACCGACGCCCAGCTCGCGCAGGCGTTCCTGGTCGTCTAAGGCAGCCTGCGCCGCCGTCCACCGCAGCGACGGCGGGTCCACCGCCACCCCGTCCACCGTCAGCGCGCCGGATTCGACAACGTTCATGGCTTTGGGGGCGGGGTCGACGGCCGGGTGGCCGTCGATAGGCACAAGCGCCGGGCGGGACTCGAAGAGGACGTCGCGGCCGCGGTGGTCGACGGCGGGGACCTCGACGGTGGTGGGGGTGAGCGCGGCGAGGGCGACTGGCGCGTCCGGGACCTGCAGCAGTGCGAACGCTGCGGCGGCGAGCGCGCGCCGGGGATCAAGCGCGCCGGCAGCGGCGACGAAGGCGGGGATGGCGAGGATGAGCCACTTTTGGCCGTCGCGGAGCAGGCCGCCGCCGGGCAGATGCTGGACCAGTGGTGCAGTGAGCCCCGCCCAGGAGGCCAGCGCAACCGCGAACCCCAGCGCTGCCAGCAGGAGGAAACGGCGGGGCACCGCCCGCCAGGACAGCGCGAGCAGGGCACACAGCGCCACCCCGAAAAGCGCGAACCCGAGCTCGCGCGAGGCCGGCACCGCCTGGCCGTTCCAGATCCCGCCCAAGCCCAGCAAAGATCCGAGGGTGCCCGCGTGCGCTTCCGCCCGCGGGGCAAACGCCGCAGCGGACGCGGCCGAAGACGTGCCGGGCACCCCGGCGAACACGCCCGCCGCCACCCACGGCAGACAGGTGCACACGCTGACCGCCACCCCGCGCCAGCCGCGGGCAAAACACGCCGCCGCCAGGGCACCTGTGGGGGTCAACGACGCCAACCAGTGCGCCAGCCCTGATGCCGGCACAAGCCCCAACGCCACCAGCGGCAGCAGCCACGCCGCCGCGGCCAGCGACCACTGCCCCTGCAGCAGCCGCTCCACCACAAACGGATTCCACACCGCCACCGTCATCGCCGCCGCCTGCCCGAACGGGGTGCGCCCGAACCGGTACCCCGCCCACGCTGCGCACCCGGCGGCGGCGACCATGAACACCCGCACGAACGCCACCGGCCACGGCAAGATCCCCAACAGCGCGTCCTGTGGCACGTTGCGCGCGGCCAGATCGCCCCAGCCCAGCGAAGCCCTGGTGAGCGCCATCTGGTCAAACACCATCATGTCGCGCAGCGCGAACGCCTCGCCGGGCACCAAAAACGGCCAGGTCAACCCCAACACCAGTAGCGCGCCGTACACCGGCGCCCACCAGCGGCTAACGGCGGCGCGCATACAGCACCAGGCCCGCCACAAACGCCGCGGCGGCGACCACACGGGTGATCACCGCCATCACCTGCAACCCGCGCAGCCACGCCACGTCGCGCGCCGCAGCGTCCACCTGCGCCGCCTTCGTCTCTTCGGCCAGCACCCACTGGTCGGGCCCACAGTCCCACACCTCGTCGAGGATGCGGCCGGTGCGCCGCTCCGCATCAACGGTGCGCACGCAGCCATCCGACAGCGCAGCCGAGTACTTGTACGTGTCCAACCCCCGCACCGAACCGGGGCCCAAATAGTCCAGACCGACATCCTCCCCGGAGGTGGAGTCGAACAGCGGGTAGGTGCGCCGCTCCGGGCGGTACGGCAACAGCGGCCCCAGCCCGGCGCGCCCCTTCGCGGGAAAGGCGGTGGAGGGATCGATGGGAAACGCGTCCACCTCTTCACCGTCCAGCGTGACCACCGCGTCCAGGCGTTTCGGGGCTTTGGAAAGCTCGATGGTGCGGGTGCGGGGCGAAGTGCCGTCGAAAAGCATGGTGTACACGCCCGGATCAAGGGTGCGCTGTTGCGCGATCACGACGGGGGAGGCGAGGTTGAGCGCGCCGCAGGCGACGATGATGCCTAGGCAGGCGGCAAGTCGGCGTCGCAGGTTCACCCGTGTCACCCTACCGGGTGGCTAGACTTGCGCCATCGTGAACAGACCCGCCATTTTGCCCGAGCTCGACGGCCTGCGCGCCGTGGCCGCCTACGGCATCGTGGCCACGCACGTCGCATTCCAAACCGCCACCGGATCTGCGGTGCTGGAGCGCTTCGACTACTTCGTGGCCGTGTTCTTCGCGCTTTCGGCGTTCCTGCTGGCGCGCGGCGGGGCCCGCGAGGGCTACTACTCGCGGCGGGTGGCGCGCCTTGTGCCCGCGTACCTCGTGTGCGTGGGCGTGGTGCTGCTCGCCCTACCGCCGCTTGCAGGGGTCACTGCCAGCCAGGTCGCGGCGAATGTGCTGCTTGCGCAGATTTACGTCCCGCATTCGCTTATCGACGGGTTGACCCAGATGTGGTCGCTCTGCGTCGAAGCCGCCTTCTACCTGGTCCTGCCGTTGTATTTGCGCCTCGGATCGCGGGGAAGGTACGCGGCGTTGGCGGGGTCGGTGGTGCTGGGCCTGGTGTGGCCGTGGGCAGTGGCCGGGGTGACGGATCCGGCGGTGGTGAACATGCAAATCTGGCCGCCGTCGTACGCCCCCTGGTTCGCGGTGGGCCTCGTGCTGGCGGAGCTGGAGCGCGCCGGCGTGCGCTACGCCGGGCCGCGCTGGCCGGTGGCGGCGCTGGCGCTGCCGGTGGCCTGGGTCGGCGGGGTGGTTGGCCCGCGGGGGCTGGAGCACCCGACGCCGGCTGAGTTCAACGTGCGGGTGCTGCTCGGTGCGGTGTTTGCGGCGCTTATCGTGGCGCCGTTCGCGCTGGGGCAGCGGCAGCGCGGCACGGTGCTGTCGTCGAAAGTCATGCGCACCTTGGGCCACTGGTCCTACTCGGTGTTTTTGTGGCACATGGCGGTGTTGTACTTCGTCTTCCCCGTGCTCGGGGTGCCGATGTTCTCCGGCGGGTTTGTTCTGGTCTACGCGGCCACCGCGCTGGCGAGTACCGCGGTGGCTTACATCTCCTACGAGTTGGTGGAGGTGCCCGGCGCGCGGTTGGTCAGACACGCCACGGCGAACAGGCCGGCCACGACCAAGAAAGTGGACGAACCGGCGTAGTTGGCGGCCGGCCATGGGGCGCGCGCCAGCACCAACCCGCAGATGGCCATGGCGGCGGCCGTGACGCGGTGCATCGGCAGGACAGTGAAGCGGCGCACCACCCACGCGAGTGCCGTCGCTGCCAGGCCCTGGAACGGGAACGCGGCGATCACGGCCACGGTCGGCGCCCAGTTGGCGTTGGTGTCCGGCCCGTACGGGGTGTCGTCCTCGCGGCGCCACGGCACCCACAGGCAGTAGGCGAGTACGAGCAGGCTGAACGTGCCGCCGAAGAGCAGCGAGTAGCGGTAGGCACCTTCGCCAGCGAAGTGCATCTCGAACTCGCCGTCGGCTCCTGGAGGGATGCGGAAGGCTTGGGCGCCGGCGTCGATACGCATAGGCTCCAGCTCGGTGCCGCCGAGGGCGGCGCGGAGCCCGTCGTTGAACGCGCGGGTGGTCAGGATCAACCGGTCGCCGGTCTGGTCGGGCAGCGGCGCGCGGGAGAGCATGACCGTGTCGGCGCGGGTGAACAGCTCGTGGGAGCCGGCTTTGAGGAACACGCTGCCCACGCGGCGCTCGCCGTCGATGGTGGCGGGTTTGCTGAGCTGCCACGTGGCGTCCTCAGCGGTGGTGAAGCGGCGCTGGATCACCTTGTGCTCGGGGAAGTGGCGCTGGAAGAAGTAGCGGTCCGCGGTGCCCTCCACTTCGACGATGCGCGTGACGCCCACGTCGAGCTCGCGGATGCCCACGGGTTCGGCCAGCCGCAGGATTGTCGCGTCGCCGCGGGTGAGCCTGCGCGGCTGGTCTTTGACCAGGGTGACGTTGCGGCAGTTGCTGTGCCCGTCGCACAGCTGGACGGTGGTGTCCGCGGTGGCGGTAACCGTGACGTGCTCCTGCTGGGTTTGGAACTCGATCCAGGCGTCGCGGTCGCCGGGGGCGGGCCACCAGGCAGTTTCGTTGAGGCCGTCGAAGGCGGAGGTGAGCGACTTCGACGCGTCGGGCCCGCCGAACGCGCCGGCGTCCGCGGCCGAGGACGATGCTCGGGCGAAGCCGTCGGCCGCCACCGCGGTGCGGGTGCCGGCAGACGGGTAGTCCTTCACCCGGTTGCGCACCGTGGCGTCCTCCCACTCGGCGGCGAGGCGGCCGGACTGACCGTCGATTGTGCCGTAGTTGCGCACCGCAAGCGCCGGGGTATCGGTGACCACATCGGCGTCCCCGCTGGTCAGGCGCGCCGGGAAATAGCCGAGCTCGCGCCATATAAGCGGCAACACCTCGCCGCCGCCGTCCACAGCAACCGGCTCGCGGTCCGTGGCCATCACGTCCGCGTGCGGGTCCAGCAGGAAGATATCCACCTCGCCGAAGCTTGCGTCCGGCTCACCCAAATTCGGCGTGCGCGGCTGCCGCTCCAGGTCGCGGCGCACCACCACGGCACCCACGCCTACAGAACGCAGCGCCTGCCTATCGACGAGCTCCGCCTGCCCCTCCAACCCCCGAATCGCCTCCGGGTCCACCAGCGGCACCGCGTCGCGGAACGCGAAACGCGCCTGGGTCAGCGCCTGAATCGGCTCGTCGCGCGTCCACCCCCACGTCTGGCGAGCAAACGACGCCGCCGGGACCACAAGCGTGCGGGTACCCGCGGCGTGCTCGTCCAGCCACTGGCCCGCGGCAACCCAGTCCTCCGACACCTCGTTCCAGGTGCCCTCCGGCAGCAGGCGCAACGACCAGGCCGGCGCCACAGCCACTACGGCGGCAAGGGTGATGCCGACAGCCTTGGGACGGTTCACCTTCGCGGCCAGATGCCCGGCGCCCAGCGCGAGCGGCAGGTGGACCAGCGGGTCGAATTTGTGCAGGTTGCGGAAGGGGGCGAGAGCACCGTCGTAAAGCGAGGTGCTCATGTGCGCCGAGCCGAGCACCCAGAACCCCACCGCGAACACCGCAAGCAGCGGCCCGCGCCACGGCATGTCGCGGCGCGCCAAGCCCGCGAGCCCGAACGCGGCGACGAGGCAGGTGGCGATGACGAACGTCGGCTCCGCCACCAAGAGGTGACCGGCGGCGCGCTCCGTGTCCACGAACGGCGTCCAGCTCGTGGTGCCTCGCAGGATCTCCACCGGATTGAGCCACGCGGTGGTCACACCGGCGGACTCGATGAAGTCCGTGAACGGCGGGGAGTAGCGGCCCAGCACCAAAAGCGGCCCGACCCACCACGCGGACACCGCCGCCGCCCCGAGGGCGAACTTGCTGGCCGCTGCGTAGGCGCGCCGCGCGATAAGCAGCACGAACGCTGGCAGGCACGCGGCGATGGTGGCGGTGGCGTTGACCGCGCCCATGCACGCAACCGCCACTACCGCCGGCGCCACCCGCGGGGTGCGCCGCGTCAGCGGGATCAGCGTCCACGGCACGAGCGCCACCGGCCACGCCTCCGAAGAAATCGCGGTGAGCGTGGTCAGGATGCGCGGGCTCAGCGCGTAGAGCCCCGCCGCGAGGACCTGCGGGAGGGTGCCCTTGACGCCTATTCTTCGCGCCAGCGTGAGCGTGCCGGAGTATGCCAAGCACAACAACAGCCACCACCACGCGCGCTGGATCAACCAATCCGGCACATGTAGCAGATCCCCCGCCAAGAAGAACGGCCCCTGCGGGAACAGGTAGCCGTACGCCTGGTTCTGCACCTGGCCCAGCGGAAACTCGTCGGTGTACGCGTGGGTAGCGCGGCGCAAAAACCGCCCCGGGGCGGCAACCAGGTCGAACTTGGTGTCCGCCGCGACCTGCCCCGGCGGCTGTGCAAGCACAACAGCAAGCAGGACCAGCCAACCTGCGAGGTGCGCGCGCATCCCCCGCACCAGCGCCTACTTCCTCGAGCCGTACTCCGGCCCGCCCAGCACCGCCTCATCCGCCGGCACCGCAGTACCCTGCGGCACCGTCGATTGCCCGGACACGGACGCGATGCCAAGCACCCCCACCGCACCGAGCACCACACCAACGACAGTGCTGGCCAAAACGGGCGCGGTGGCGCGCCGGGCAAGCGACGCCGGCAGGGCAAATACGCGATGGGACATGTCGGAGAAGCCTACCAGCAGCGGGTACAGTGGCTGTGGTTTGAAACAGGGTTTGAAACAGCTGACAAGGGGACAGGTACATGCGGGCTCGGACAGGTGCGGCGTTGCTCGCACTTGCGTGCCTATCGGCGTTCAGCTTCGCCGGATGCGCCGAACAGCCCGAAGACAACGCTGCTGAGTCGGCCGTTTTGGAGACTGCGGAGGCGGGCCGGGAGGACGTCGACAAGCAAGAAGCCCCTGAGGTGGCGCCGCCTTCCGCACCCCCGGCCGCGCCCGCGCCCTTGTCGCCGGCGCAGCAGCGCGTGCCGGACGACCTGCGGCAAAAGGTCGCCTCGCTCATGGTGGTCGGCGTGGCCAACTACGACCAGGCGCGGTTCGCGCTGGACCAGGGTGTCGGCGGGCTGATTATCCCCAGCTGGGCGGATCCGGCGCTGCTCACTGAGGCGGGCCGCGACATCAACGCCCTGCGCGCCGAGTATCACCGCCCGTTCAGCGTGGCCATCGACTTCGAGGGCGGCCGCGTGCAGCGCCACACGCAGGTGCTCGGCGAGTTCATGCCGCCGCGCGCGCTCGCCGGGCAGCCGCCCGAGGTGATCCGAGGCACCGGCTACGACATCGGCCGCTCCCTGCGGGCCCACGGCATCAACGTGGACTACGCACCGCTGCTGGACTTGGACGTGACCAACCTGGACATCGTGGGGGACCGTTCCTTCCACGGCAACCCCGACGAGGTCGTGCGCGTAGCCGGGCTGTTCTCGCAGGGGCTTATCGACGCCGGGGTGACCCCGACGTTCAAACATTTTCCCGGCCACGGGCGCGCCTCCGGGGACACGCACCACCACCTGGCCGTCACCCCGCCGCTGGACCAGATGCGCGAGCTTGACCTGCGCCCCTACGGTCCGCTGCTGGAACAGTTCCCCCGCGCCAGCGTGATGATGGGCCACATGATCGTGCCGGGCCTAGGCCCCGACGGCGTGCCCAGCTCCATGAACCCGGACACCTACCGGCTGCTGCGCACCGGCGACTACCCAGGTGGGGTGCCCTTCGAAGGTGCGGTGGTCACCGACGACCTGTCCGGCATGCGCGGCATCCTGGACTACGCTCCCACCCGCGATGCCGTGGCCAGGGCAATCGGCTCCGGGGCGGACCAAGCGCTGTGGTCCTCCGGCGCGGACCTGCCCGGCATCGTCGACCACATCGTGTGGTGTGTGCACAACGGCTATATCCCTGAAACTCGAGTGGACGAGGCCGCAACCAGGGTGCAGCAGCAGCTCATCGACGTGGGGTTGTAGGCGGGCTTGTAGGTGGGTTTGTAGCGCTTCCCCGGCTATGAGAGATCAAAGATCTGCATTATTGTGGGGCGCGTGACTACGGTAAAGGCGACCTCGCACAGGAAAGGACGCGCAGGCACCGCCAAGGGCGGGCAGGGAGTGATGGGCCGCGGCGCCAAAATCACGCTAGGCGTGCTCTTGGGCATCCTCGCCGTGGCGCTCGCGATCTACCTGGCGGACTTGGCCACCCACCGGGGCAACGTCCCACGGGGCACCCAGGTTGGCGGCGTGGACATCGGTGCGATGGCGCCGGACGAGGCGCGCGAAAAGCTCCAGGCGGAACTCGGCGGCGTCGCAGCCAAGGCTGTTCCAGTCAAGGCGGGGGAGAAGGCAACCGAGTTCATCCCCGCCAAGGCCGGACTGGGCATCGATTTCGACGCCACGGTGGACAACGCCGGCATCGAGACCGCGAACCCCGTCGAGCGCCTCCGCGGGCTGTTCACCACCCGCGAGGTGGACGTCGTGCCGACCGTCGACGACAAAACGCTGGGGAGCCAGCTCGACCGCATGACCGACGAGCTGCACGTGGACCCCGTCGACGGCACTATCCGTGTGCAGGGCGGCAAGGCCGAAACCACCGACCCGAAGCTCGGCCAGGACGTGGACCGCGCCACGCTGCGCGACGAGGTGACCACCGGCTGGCTCAACCCGGACGGTGTCGAAGTGGAGCCGTCGCAGACGCAGCCCGCCATCAACGACGACGCCATGAAGGCCGCGCTCGGCGGCCCCGTGCGCGCCGCCCTGGACGGCCCGGTCACGGTCACCGGCAAGGACGGCGTCGCCGCCGCCGTGCCGCAGGACCGTATCGGCGAAATCGTGCAGTTCCCCGCGGTGGAAGGCCGCATCACACCCGACGTGAACCTGGATGCCACGCGCACCATCCTGGGTGACCAGCTCGCGGAGACCGAGGTGGAGGGCAAAAACGCCCGCGTCCTGGCCGGAGGCGGCGTCGAACCGTCCGTCGACGGCTCCGTGGTGGACTGGGACGCCACCCTGGCGGGCTTTGAAAAACGCTTGACCGGCGACGAGCCCCGCGCCTGGGACGCGGTGTACAAGGACGTGCCCGCGCAGTTCACCACTGAACAGGCGCAAAACGCGACCTTCAACGACGTGGTCGGCTCGTTCACCACCAGTGGCTACTCGGGTGCGTCCGGCACCAACATTGCGCTGGTGGCCCAGACCGTCAACGGTGCGATCGTGAACCCGGGCGAGACCTTCTCCCTGAACGGCTACACCGGCCCGCGCGGCCCCGCTCAGGGGTACGTGGAGTCCGGCATCATCCTCAACGGGCGCGCGGACACCGCGGTCGGCGGCGGCATCTCCCAGTTCGCCACCACCTTGTACAACGCCTCCTACTTCGCCGGCATGACGGATGTGGCGCACATGCCGCACTCCTATTACATCTCCCGCTACCCAGCCGGCCGCGAGGCGACCGTGTATGAGGGCGCTATCGACCTGCAGTTCCGCAACGACAGTCCGCACCCGGTGCGCATCTCCACCAGCGTCGGCGGCGGGGAGGTCACGGTGAGCCTGATGGGCGTCAAGACCGTGACCGTCGAGTCTGTCAACGGTGGCCGGTGGGCGCAGACGCAGCCGCAGCCGGTGAACGTCTCCGGCTCGAACTGTGCGCCGTCTTCGGGCGCGCCTGGTTTCACTACCTCCGACACCCGCATCATCTACGACCTCGCCGGAAACGAGCTCAGCCGGGAAACCCAGACCACGGTGTACGACCCGCAGCCGATCGTGCGCTGCGGTTAGCGGTTAGCGTACGAACCGTCACGCACCCCACACCCGCGCGGCACCAAACCGCCGCGCGTCCAACTCTCACGCTATGTTGCCGCCCCGGTCGGGGCCGGCCCTGGACCCATCGCCGATGTCGAATAACGGCGGGTCGGTGGTTGTCTGGTTCGGTGGGTCGTCGAACGCGGGGTATTTCTTCCGCACCCGCCTGATAGTCCTCTGACCAGGAGAGTCTTGGTACTGACGTGTCGTGGTTGGTGTTGGTGGCCCGCCGTCGGCGGGGTGGTGGGTGACGTCCCAGGTGGTGGGATCTTTCTCGAAGTGACCCTTGCCACCGGCGCCGTCCCTGTTGTCGTTGTTGCACATGTGGTGCTCGCGGCACAGGAGGACGAGGTTTTCCAGGTCTGTGAGCCCACCGTGCAGGTACGACTGGATGTGGTGGGCTTCCAGTTCCACGCCTGGCTTGGTGCACCCGGTCCAGGCGCACACCTGCTGCATGGCCAAAAGCACCAGCTTCTGCTCCACGCTGGCCAACCGCGCCCGCCCGAGGGATAGCGGGACCCCGGTGCACGAGTCCAGCTGCAGGGCGAAGGAGTCTCCTGCCAGCCCGAGCCGGACTATGTCCAACGCGGTCAACGACACCGAGGTGTTGGTGGCGAACTCGGTGTACGCGTCCGCCCCCATGAGGTCTTCCAGCGTCAGCGTCATCACCACGGTTCCGATGCCCTTGCGCGCCGCGGTGGAGGAGTTCGCGTGGTTGCCGACAATGTCCATGAGTTGGTCGAACCGCCGCTGCCCGCGGGTGCGCTTGTCCTCGGCGCCGGGCGGCAGGTTCGCCCCGGGCGACTCGCCGGCGGCCAGCGCGGCCTCGAACGCGGCGCGGCTGGCTTTGTCGAAGTAGATCTGTCCCCAGGAACCGCCGTCGCTGTCCTCCTCGCCGAAGATCATGGTGCGCTTCTTAAACGCGGCGAGCGGGTCCTTGTTGCCCTCGTAGTCCCTGCCCTTGCGGTTGGCGCGTTTGACCAGTGTGTTCACGTGCTTCCGCAGCTCTTCCGCGGACATCGTCTCCGCCGCCTCGAGCGCCTGCGCGTAGATCTCGTCGCGGCCCGGGTCCGAGTGTTCGTTGAGCTGCATTAGTGCCCGCTCAATGATGCGCTTCTTCTCCGCGTTGGCCTTCGCCGCCGCCTTCCGCGCGCGCTCCTTGGCCTTGCGCGCTTCCTCTTTGCGGCGCTCTTCTTCCTCGGCCTGCTTCTCGCGCTCTTCTTCGTCCATCAGCGGGTCCGAGGGTGGGGTGGGCACCTCGACCTCGCCGAACATCGTCTTCGCCTGGTTGAGCAGGCTAAAGGCGTCGGCGCGTGGGAGCCCGAGCTGCTTGGTCAGGTACTCCACCGGGTGGTTCGCGCCGACCAGCCGGCCCGCCCCGTCGCGCTCGCACAGGTGAGCAAACGCGATGTTCGCGTTGGACAGCAGCGGCAGCGCCGCGTGCAGCCGCTCCATGGCCTGGTGCGTGGATAAAAGGTGGAGGGATTCGGGCTGCATCATGAGCGCCTCGAGCGCCTTCAGACTATCGACGAGCTGGTCCACGTGGTGGTCAATTACCGTGGTCATGGGCGGATCCCTCCCTTCAGGTACGCGCTGTCAACGAATGAACAATGCATACGCTACGACACGCCTCCGACACGACCGCCGCAAAGCCAAACACATGTTCGAGTATCCCTAAACGGCCAGCGACTTTAGCACGTCGATAAGCAAAAGGTGCTCACTCAAATTGTGAAGGTGGCACATGGTCGCCCATCTCGCGCAGCAACCCCCACACGGTGAGGTCCGCGTACAGCGGGTCGCGTGGCATGAGCGCGTGGTAGGGCGCGTAGCCGTCGTACCACTGCCCGGAGTCGATGTTCGCCACGTCCGCGCCCGGGACCGCCTCCAGCATCGACGCGGAGGCGGGCGTAACCACCGTGTCTGCCGGTGAGTAGATGGAGGTGTACGTGATTCCCGGCACGGTGTCCGGGCCGCTCAAAAACTCGCGTAACCAGGCGGAACCGGCGAGCTGCTGTGCTGCCCCCGGGGCGAATAGGGCGGTGAAGTGCGGGTGGTTTGCGGCGAACGCGCCCATCTGTCCGGCCAGCCCCCGGAAGTCGGTGCCGTGGAAGTTGCCGCCCATCGCCACCACGCGCCGCACCTTCTCCGCGCCCCCGCGCGAAATGAACAGCTTGGTCATCAGCGCGCCCTGCGAGTGCGCCACAATGTCCACCTGCTCCGCGCCGGTTTTTCGCAGCACACGGTCCACGTGCTCCTCCACGTCGCCCACGATCGAATTCAGGTCGCCCGCGCCGAAGAATCCGGGCGCGATCATGTCGCCGTAGTCGTAGCCCCAGACCCAAAACCCCTGTTCTTTCAGCCTTTGGGCGTTCGACTCAAACGCCGCGGTGCGCGAGTTGATCCCGTGCACGTACATCACCGGCGTGGGGTGTGTGGGCTTAAAATTTCGGTCGTTGAACGGCATCGGCGGGCGGTTTTGCAGCCCGCGCACCGCCCCGTAGCCGACCGCCAGTGTCATCATCGCGCTGCTGAGTTTCATCCCTTTGAGCATATTGCTTATCGACGCCCTCCGGCCCCCACTTGCAGTAGACCAAGCGGTCTGTTATTGTCCTGGTTTGGATCACGAAGTCCGACGCACCCTGCACAAGGGAAAAGCCTCCCGGCTCGTCGGCTGGCAACCGCGCATATCGCGCACGGTGCCCCCGGGGGAAGATCCGCCGGCACGTGCAACCGCCGCGCCGGAAGTGCGATTCTCAAAGGAGATTAACCATGTCTTCCGACTTGAACGACATGTCCAACATGCCCACCGACTGGACCCCTGCCACCCTGGCCCACATGAGCGGAACTGCGTTCGCGTTCACGCTCGATGAGACGGGCGAAAGTGTCGTCGCAAAGTTCGACAGCCCGATGGAAGCGGCCCGTTTCGTGGGTAACACTGGCCCGAAGTTCGACTACTCGCCAAAAGCGGGCGCGATCCGCGTCGGTGATGCCGTTGTCCCGCTGCCCAAGCAGCCGGCCGCACGCCGTGAATGCACTTACAAAGAGTGCGACAGGCAGGCCGAAGGCCACAAAAACCACTACATCCCGGTGCTTCGCGCCATGAACCTGAAGCACTCCTGGTTCCCCGTCGAGGCGGCGGAGCAGGACGGCACGAAGCTCACCTTCCGTTTCCGCAGTGCAGTGGGGGAGGAGAACGTCACCGGCTACAACCACGACCCCGAGGAACTTGCGCTGGCGGAGGAGTACAACCCGGATTGGAACATCCTCCGCTTCAAAACAGAGAATGGGAGGTACCGCGCGGTATTGCTGAGCAAGAAGCCGCTGACACCGTGCACCACAGAAAGCTAGATCCGAGGAAGCCCCCCAAAAAAAGAAAAGAGAGCCGGCGACGAGAATCGAACTCGCACTCTCAGCTTGGGAAGCTGATGTTCTACCACTAAACTACGCCGGCAGCTCTGCCAACTTTAGCACCACGGATTCGCGGCCCAAAACAGGGAAGTACACTCTAGATTCGTGTTGCTTTCAGATCACGACATCCGCGATGCCATTAACTCCGGCCACCTCGGTATCGACCCGTTCGATGCCGAGCTCATCCAGCCGAGTTCGATCGATGTGCGCATTGACAAGTTCTTCCGCGTTTTCAACAACTCGAAGTACACGCACATCGACCCGAAGCAGGAGATGCCGAATCTGACCACGCTTGTTGAGGTGCCGGACGGCGACGCGTTTGTCCTGCACCCCGGCGAGTTCGTGCTCGCCTCCACCCTGGAGTGCTTCACTCTTCCCGCGGACTTGGCCGGCCGCCTCGAGGGCAAGTCCTCGTTGGGCCGCTTGGGCCTGCTCACGCACTCCACCGCGGGTTTCATTGACCCGGGCTTTTCCGGCCACATCACCTTGGAGCTGTCTAACGTGGCCAACCTGCCCATCGTGTTGTGGCCGGGCATGAAGGTCGGCCAGCTTGCGCTGTTTAACATGACCTCGCCCGCGGACACCCCGTACGGCTCCGGCAAGCTCGGCTCGAAGTACCAGGGCCAGCGCGGCCCCACCCCGTCGAAGGCGTACCTGAACTTCCAGTAGGGGCTTTTGCCTATCGACGAGCCTTCCAGGCGTTTAGCGCTTCAACTGTGGGAAAAAGGGCAAGGCCAGGCTGACCGCGGATAGGGCGGCGCTAATTGCAGACACGATGATCGCGATGATGGCAAGCGTGTTGTTCTGTTTCGCGGGCTCGGGCTTAAGCACGGTCGTTGTGGGGGTTGGTGCCGTGTAAGCCGCGCACTCCTTAAGCGCCTTCATCTCGGCTTCTGCCATCTGGATTTCAAAGTCCGAGAAGTATTCCTTAAACGGGGTGCGTTTCTGCTCCCAGTTGCTCCAAATGCCCTCCTGCTCCTGCTCCTTCCGGAATTCTTCGAAGTATGGGATCATGTGTTCTGCTTCCAGGGGTGACCAGAACTCGTTGTGGTATGTCCGGCCGTATACGTCTTCGAAGAAGCTCTCCACTTTGTGGGTGTCGATAAAGCACGTATCACCCTTGATTACGAGATTGATATCGGAGGGTTTGTACTTCACGTCGCTTGCCTTCACAGGTTTCCGTGACGGTCCGACAACCGTTTCGGTGAAACTGGGGTCCGGGGTGTTAGTTGGGGCAGCCACGAATTCCGCTGTCGGACTGGCCTCTGCGACCGTCACGGCGTTTTCTTGTCCGTGGGCTGGTGCGATCAGTTGGGTGAAACCGAGTGCGGTTACAAGAACCGCAGAAGCTAGCTTCCTCATAGAGACTCCTTGAACCTGTTGTAGGGACGTGACTAAGTTACCGTTGTCACGCTCGACACCGTGTTATCGCCTGGCAAATAAATGGGAATAAGCTGTGTGCTTGCCTTCCCGTTCTTCACCCTGCCGACCTCGCCGCTCCACGGCATAATGGCCACTTATGCGGATGACTGTGATTGGCACTGGTTACCTTGGCGCGACGCATGCGGCGTGCATGGCTGAACTCGGCCACGAGGTGCTGGGCGTAGACGTTGACGAAACCAAGATCGAGGCGCTGAAGAACTCCAAGGTGCCGTTTTACGAGCCGGGCCTGCCCGAGGTTCTGGAGCGCAACATCGAGGCGGGGCGCCTGAGCTTTACGACGGACTACGCCGAAGCCGCCGCCTTCGGCCGCGTGCACTTCATCGGGGTTGGCACCCCGCAGCAGCGCGGCTCCTACGCTGCCGATACCCGCTACGTCGAGGCCGTGATCGACGACCTGGTGCCCCAGCTGGAAGGCGAGCACCTGATTTTGGGCAAGTCCACCGTGCCGGTCGGCACCGCCGCCGCGCTGCAGGAGCGCGCCGACGCTCTCGCCGCCAACGGCAACAAAGCGACCGTGGAGATCGCCTGGAACCCGGAGTTCCTCCGCGAGGGTTACGCAGTCAAAGACACCATCGAGCCGGACCGCATCGTGTTGGGCCACCGCGCCGAGAACTCCCGCGCGGAGGAGATCGCCCGCGAGGTCTACGCCACCCCGCTGGAAAATGACACCCCGTTCATCGTGACGGATTTGCAGACCGCGGAGCTGGTGAAAGTCTCCGCCAACGCGTTCCTCGCCACGAAGATCTCGTTTATCAACGCCGTGTCCGAGGTCTGCGAGAACGTCGGCGCGGACGTGACCCAGCTGGCCGATGCGATCGGCTACGACGACCGCATCGGGCGGAAGTTCCTCGGCGCAGGTCTCGGTTTCGGCGGAGGGTGCCTGCCCAAGGACATCCGCGCGTTCATGGCGCGCGCCGGCGAGGTCGGCGCGGATCAGGCCCTGACCTTCCTGCGCGAGGTCGACGCGATCAACATGCGCCGCCGCCAGCGCGTGATCGACTTAGCGCGCGAGGAGCTCGGCAGCGTCATCGGCCGCAACATCACCGTGCTCGGCGCGGCGTTCAAGCCGAACTCGGACGACGTGCGCGACTCGCCCGCACTTGCTGTGGCGGGCCAGCTTTCGCTCGCCGGCGCGTCCGTGCGTGTCTACGACCCGCAGGGCATGGACAACGCCCGCAAGGTGTTCCCCACCCTCGACTACGCCACCAGCCTCGAGGACGCACTTCGCGGTGCGGAGCTGGTCATCCTCGCCACCGAGTGGCAGGAGTTCAAGGAGATGGACCCGCGGTGGGCGGCGGAGCACGTCGACAAGCAACTGCTCATCGACGGGCGAAACGTCCTCAACGTCACCGACTGGCAGAACGCCGGCTGGCAGATCCGTGCCCTCGGTCGGAGCCTGTAAGGGGCAGCTCCAAGCAGTAGTTTCGTAGTACCTAATTCGGGCATACCTGCAGGGTGTGCCCGTCTTAGTATTTCTGGTCGGGTAGGGCATGATGGTCCGCATGTCCAAGGAGAAGCGAGGAACATTTGCCAAGGGCGCCCTGGGCGCTGCCGCGGCGGCGCTGGGTGGCGTCGCCATTCACGACCTCACGCAAACCAGATACCCGATCCTGCGCAACTACCCAGTGTTGGGACACATGCGCTACCTGCTCACGGACATCGGTCCGGAGCTGCGCCAGTACTTCATCGAACGTGACTGGGACGGCCGCCCCTTCAACCGCGACCAGCGCAACGCCATCTACGAGCGCGCGAAGGGCAAGCAGAGCGAGACGTCGTTCGGCACCGTCCAGGATGTCTACGACGCCAACCACGAGCACCTCGTGCACTCCATCGCGCCGGTGGAGGAGCCGGCCGAGCCGCCGCGCGCACTCGTCGGCGGCAAGGACTGCACCCAGCCGTACTCCATCTCCATGCTGAACGTGTCCTCGATGAGTTTCGGCTCGCTGTCCAAAAACGCGGTGCGCTCCCTGAACAAGGGCGCGGCCATGGGCGGGTTCGCCCACAACACCGGCGAGGGCGGTATCTCTCCGTACCACAAGGAAAACGGCGGTGACCTGATCTGGCAGATGGGCACCGGCTACTTCGGCGCCCGCACCGAAGACGGCGGCTTCGACCCCGCCAAGTTCCGCGACAAGGCCCAGGACGACCAGGTCAAGATGGTGGAGCTGAAGCTCAGCCAGGGCGCCAAGCCGGGCATCGGCGGCGTGCTGCCGGCGGACAAGATCACCAAGGAAGTCTCGGAGATCCGCGGCGTGCCCATGGGCGTGGACTGCATCAGCCCGGCCGGCCACCGCGTGTTCAGCACCCCGGTCGAGCTCATCGAGTTCATCGCGCAGATGCGCGAGCTTTCCGGCGGCAAGCCGGCGGGGTTCAAGATGTGCGTCAGCAGCCGCAGAGAAGTGCTCGCCATCTGCAAGGCCATCCGCGAGGTCGGCACCGCACCCGACTTCATCGTCGTGGACGGCTCCGAGGGCGGCACCGGTGCCGCACCCATCGACTTCGAGGACCACATGGGCATGCCCCTGACCCACGGCCTGATGCTGATGCACAACGCGCTTGTGGGCACCGGATTGCGCGACCAGATCAAGATCGGCGCCTCCGGCAAAGTCGCCGGTGGCTCCGACATTGTCATGCGCATGATTCAGGGCGCGGACTACACCAACTCCGCCCGCGCCATGATGATGGCCACCGGCTGCATCCAGGCGCAGCGCTGCCACACCGGCGAATGCCCGACGGGCGTGGCCACCCAGGACCCGCGACGCAACCGCGCCATCGTGGTGGAGGACAAATCGAAGGCGGTCTACAACTTCCACAAGACCACCGTCAGCACCGCCGTGCGCCTCATGGCCTCCATGGGCGTCTCGGATCCGTCGGAGCTGCGCCCCGACATGCTGCGCCGCAGCGTCTCGCCGACGGAGTCGCGCTCCTACGCCTCCATCTACGAGTGGCTCCGCCCGGGGCAATTGCTTGAAGACGCCCCCTCGGCCTGGGCCCCCGACTGGAAAGCCGCCTCCCCGGATACGTTCCGCCCCGTGGCGTAGTGCGTATGGGGCTGCTCTCGCGGCGGCCCACCCGTACCCAGTCGGCTCTCCCGGCCCGCGGATCTGCTAGTTGGCCATTTAAGGGTTCGCAGGGTAGTTAGCAGATCGCCCTGCTATTGACACTGTGTTTCAATATCACCTGGGAAAACATAAAGTTGGACACTTGATCTGCTAGTTCGCTCGCGAGGCATTCGCAGTCGAACTAGCAGATCAGCGTCATGTCTGGTCACTTATTGGACGCAAAGTGCTTGACACGCACACTGGTTCACCGTAGTTTCTGAACAGACCGCGTCCCCGAGGGAAGGAGTAGGCAGTGCTCACGTTCCGTGTTTCCGCATAACACGAACCAGAAAGACAGATGAGCATGCCTATTTCCCTGAACAACATTTCCCTCGAGTGGCCCAATGGAACCACGTGCCTTGAAGGCCTGAACGCCGTATTTGATAGTCGGCTTACCGGGTTAATCGGTGATAATGGATCCGGTAAATCCTCTCTGATCAAGGTCATCCTCGGTCAGCTCGAACCGACGGGCGGTTCGGTGGAACGCCCCGCGAACATCGCGTACTTACCGCAGGACCTCACGCTGCGGGCGGACGACACCGTGGCTGATGTTTTTGAGGCCACTGAAATCCTCAACGCAATTGCATCGGTGGAGGCCGGGGAGTTCGATCCCCAGCTGTTTGAAACCATCGGTGACCGGTGGGATATCGCCGCAGAGATCACCGCCACCCTGTCCGCGCACGGACTCGACCTACCTTTGGATAGAACCCTGGATACGCTTTCCGGCGGTGAAACAGTCCGGGTAGCGTTGGCCGCGTTGTTCTCCGGCAACCCCGACTTCGTCGTCTTGGATGAGCCAACCAACAACCTCGACCACCACGCGAAAGAGCAGCTCATACGGGAGCTGGAGGCGGCGTCGGTACCTGTGCTCGTCGCTAGTCATGACCGCGACTTGCTGCAGAGCGCCACCGAAATTGCTGAGCTGCACGACGGCCGGCTGCGAATGTTCTCCGGCAACTTTTCCGCATACAAGGAGACGCTCGCACAGGAGCAGGAATCAGCGATACGCGGGGTGAGGGACGCAAAAGCGAACCACCGCAAGCAGGTCAAGGAGCGGGAAGCGATGCAGACACGCATCGATCGGGATGCGCGCCGTGGAAAGAAGTTCGCCGCCTCGAAGCGCAAGCCCGGCATGGCGATGGGATTGGACAAGGACAGGTCTGAAAAGACTGCGGCGAGACGGGGGTCGGCCCACGCAGGGGCGGTGGAGGGCGCGCTCGCCGCCTACAACAAAGCCCAGGAAAAAGTCCGCGATGATCAAGCTGTCTTTATCGATTTGCCCGGCACCGAGCTGCCCAATGGTACCCGGGTCTTGGACATTCCCGGACTGACAGTCGTAGGTTCCGAGCGGGTGCGCATTACCGGTCCTAACGGAAGCGGCAAGACTACGCTGCTCAACTCCATCGCGAGTGGGCAGGCAGGCTACGTCATTGACGACGTGGGTTACCTTCGCCAGCGCATTACGCTCAACCCAGAGCTGACGGTGCTGGAGCTGGTGACGCAAACCAACCTCGAGGCAGAGCCGCAGTATATCCGCGACCAACTTGCGCAGCTGCTGTTTCAGAACGACACCGTGCACGCCCCCGTTGGCACGCTGTCCGGCGGGGAGCGATTCCGCGTTGAGCTCGCCCGTATCCTGCTTTCTCACCCAGCCCCGAAGCTATTGCTTCTCGACGAGCCCACCAACAATATCGACATTTCCACAGTGGACTGGCTCGTCTCCGCACTGGACAGCTACGCCGGTGCGATCGTCCTGGTCAGCCATGACGAGGATTTCTGTGCGCGAATAGGTCTCACCCGCGAAGTCGCCATCGAGACCTTGCCGTAGGACGAACCCCTAGTGCTGGTGGTAGTCCGCCAGGAAGTTGCCCAGGCGCTCGATGGCGTTTTCCAGCTGCGATGCCCACGGCAGGGTGACCACGCGGAAGTGGTCCGGGGTGGGGTAGTTGAAGCCGGTGCCCTGGACCATCAGGATCTTCTCGGATTTGAGCAGGTCCAGCATGAACTTCTCGTCGTCGTGGATGTTGTACATCTCCGCGTCGATCTTGGGGAAGCAGTACAGCGCACCCTTTGGCTCCACCACGGACACACCGGGGATCTCGCGGAGCTTCCGCACTGCCACGTTGCGCTGCTTGTGCAGGCGTCCGCCCTCGGCGGTGAGCTCGTAGATGGACTGCCGCCCGCCAAGGGCCACCTGGATGGCGTGCTGGCCAGGCACGTTCGCGCACAACCGCGTGCCGCTCAAAAGGTCCAGGCCTTCGATGAAGCCTTGAGCTCTGCGACGGGGACCGGTGACAACCATCCAGCCGGCGCGGTAGCCGCACACCCGGTAGGCCTTGGACAGCCCGTTGAAGGTGATGCACAAAAGGTCGGGGGCGACTTCTGCCATGGAGATGTGCGAAGCTCCGTCGTAAAGTACGCGATCGTAGATCTCGTCGGAGAGCACCATGAGCTCGTGCTCGCGGGCGATGTCGGCGATGCCTTCGAGCACTTCGCGCGAGTACACGGCGCCGGTGGGATTGTTGGGGTTGATCACCACGATCGCCTTGGTGCGGTCGGTGACTTTCTCCCGGATGTCCTCGAGCGACGGGTTCCAGTCGTCCTCCTCGTCGCACATGTAGTGCACGACTTTGCCGCCTGCGAGCGTGGACGCGGCGGTCCACAGCGGATAGTCGGGGGCGGGGATGAGGATTTCGTCGCCGTCGTTGAGCAGCGCCTGGGTGGTCATGCTGATCAGCTCGGACACGCCGTTGCCCAGGTAGACATCGTCGATGTCGAAGGGCGGGAAGCCGTCGATCATCTCGTAGCGCGTGACCACCGCGCGGCGTGCCGAGGTGATGCCCTTGGAGGTGGTGTAGCCCTGGGAGGTGGGCAGGTTGGCAATCATGTCGCGCATGATCACGTCCGGCGCCTCAAAGCCGAAGACGGCCGGGTTGCCCGTGTTGAGCTTCAAGATGGTGTGGCCGTCGCGCTCCATCTTCTCCGCGGTGGCGGTCACGGGCCCGCGGATGTCGTAGAAGACGTTTTTCAGCTTGTCCGCTTGGTCGAAATGGCGGTGCTTTTGCAGTGGCTCACTCATGCCACTCCACTGTAGGCCTCTTTAGTTCTTGCGGAAGCGGTTTATCGTGTTTTGCGCGACATCGAGCGCATCGGAGGTCAGCTGGTTGAACTGATCCTTGCGCTGCACCCGCATCATGGCCTGCTGGTGTGCCTTGGCGGATTCGATCTCCAGCTGGCGGCGCTTGATCTCTTGGCGGCGCTGCTGCTCCAGCTGCCGCAGGCTGGGGGTGTACCAGGAGTCGGGGCCGACTTTCATGATGTACAGCAGGATGAACAGGGTGGGGATGATCAGCAGGAAGACCGGGTGCACAGCGGTCAGCCCGAACGCGCCCACGGTGCCCAGCCAGAAGGTGCCTGCGCGCATGCGCTTGCCGGAGCGGCGCGCCTGCATGATTTCGCGGCCGCTGTAAAACACATCGCCCGAGTGCACTTCTTGCCTCTCGACGGCACCTCCGGTCGGCTGCGGCGGCAGATCCCCCAAAATCGGCTCGAGATCTGAGTGGACCTGTGCCTCGGCGACGCGGCGGCAGCGGTCGTCGAACTCGCCCATATTGAGCCGGCCCTCGCCGAGTGCGCGGCCGAGGGTGTCCATGGCGTCCATGCGCTCCTGGTCACCGATTCTGAAGTTGCCGTAGGGGGTGCTCACGCCGCATATAGTAACGCCCCGGACGGCTGTCGTGCATGTCCGGGGCGCGGTGGAAAGCAGTGAAGGTGGCTTACTGCCAGCGCTCGTCAGCGCCGGTTTCGCGGTCCTCGTAGCGCTGCTTCGACTTGTCGTACTCGTCTTCCTGCAGCTGGTAGAAGTACACGCGCGGCAGCACGGCTTCGACCTTGTCCAGGTAAGTGGTGACGAACTCGTTGACGTCGTCGCGCTTGGCGGAGTCCTCGTTGACGTAGATGAACAGCGGGCGCGCCAGCGGGTAGTTACCGCTCTTTGCCTCATCGGCGGTCGGGGCGACGCCGTCGACAAGCACGTTATCGATGCGGTTGCGCGTCGGGTCCTCGGTGGCCAGGTAGTTGCCGATGCCCATGAAGCTCAAGCCGTTGACGTCCTCGGAGACCCACTTAGACAGCTCCTGGATGTCGTCGATGGCCTGGTAGTCCTCGCGGATCTCGTCGCCATCCAGCACGAGCTGCTCGAACACGCCCAGGGTGCCGGAGCCGTCCGGGCGGCCGTAAAGGGTGATTTCCTCGTCGGGCCAGGACGGGTCGATATCCGACCACTTGGTCACCGCGGAGTCTTTCGCCCAGATGTCGTGCAGCTGCTGGATGGTCAGGTCCTCGGCCCAGTCGTTGTCGCGGTGCTTGACCAGCGTGATGGCGTCGAGCGCGATGGGCAGCTCGATGAAGTTCACGCCGGCGTCGGCGCACTGTTTCTGGTAGTCCACGTCAGCGCCGTCGCCGGGAATGGCCACGGAGGCGTCGTTGATGTCGGCCTCGCCCGCGCAGAACGCTTCGAAGCCGTCGGTGGAGCCGACTGCGTCGATGTCCACGTCGAAGTCGTAGCGGTTGGCCATGTAGTTGGTGATCGGCTCGACGGTGGAGGAGCCGGTGACCTTGATGGCGTTATCGCCCGGGGTGGTGTCGTTGCCGCAGCCGACGGCCAGTGCGGCGACGGCGGCCAAAGCGACGGTGGCGGTGAGTCGTTTACGCATTACCCTTGCCCTCCCGCATCTCGATGCGCAGTTCGCGCAGCAGTTTGAACAGGTTGCTCCAGGAGCCCTTGGAGTTTGCCCAGTACTCGGGGAAGTGCTTCAGCTCTTCCTCCTGCTCCGGGGTGACGTTCGGGTTGATCTTGCGGTGGGCGCGGGCCTGCTCGCCTTCCAGCTTGGCGCGGTTGCCCAGGCGTGCCTGCAGCTCGCTGCGCAGCTCATCTGCGGTTTCTTCCAGCTCGTGCAGCAGCGCGTACAGCTCGGCGTCGGGGGCTTCGCGGTTAATCAGGTCCTTCGCCAGTGGGGACAGGTCGGGGGTCTCGCCAGGGGTGTTTTCAGCGTTGGTCGGGTTCTCGGGAGTGGTCATTGAGGGGCTCCTTAGGAGAGTGCGTTGGAGATGAACACGGCCAGGATCGGGATGATGAAGAACACGCCGCCGATCCACGCGAAGACGTAGAGCTTGTTCTTCGTCGCCAGGGCTGCGAGCCAGTCGGAGCCTGCCGGCGGGAGCTTGCGCAGGAACGGCACACCCAGGATCAGGATCGCGGCGAAGGTGTTGAAAAGCGTGTGCACCAGGGCACCGGCCATCGCGGCTTCGGCTTCGGCGCCGGAGGCGGAGAACGCGGCGATCAGGCCGGTGACGGTGGTGCCGATGTTGGCGCCGACCACGAACGGGAACAGGGTGCGCACCTTGAACTTGCCGGAGGCGGCCAGCGGCACCGTCAGCGCGGTGGTGGTGGAGGAGGACTGCACCAGGGTGGTGATGGCGGCACCGGAGAGCACGCCCATGAACGCGTTCTTGCCCAGCGCTGCGTAGAGGATGTTCTGGGCCTTGCCCACCAGAAGCGCGTTGAGGATGTTGCCGATGAACTGGATGGAAAACAGGATCAGCGCAATGCCCAGCACGGCCAGGACTACGCCGCCCCAGACGTCGCCGAGCGGCTCGACCAGGCTGCCTGCCAGACCGACCAGCGGCTCGGTGATGGCGTCGATGAAGTCGCCGATGGACTCGAAGATGCCGGCCAGCACGCCCTCTCCGGAGCCGGACAGCGACGGCGCAATCGCGGTCGCAGTCTTGCCCAAAAAGCCGGTGAACATTTCCAGCGGGAAGAAGATCAGGATGGCGATGAGGTTGAAGAAGTCGTGCACGGTGGCCATCGAGAAACCCTGCTGGAACTGCTTCTTGTTGCCGGCCAAGCCAAGGGCGACCAGTGTGGAGGTCACGGAGGTGCCCATGTTGGCGCCGAAGAGCATCGGGATCGCGATGTTCAGCGGCAGGCCGCCGGCGATCATGCCAACCACGATCGAGGTGGTGGTGGAGGAGGACTGGATGATCGCGGTGGCGACGATGCCGATGGCCAGGCCCACGAACGGGTTCTCGGCGAAGGAGAACAGTTCCTCGGCGCGGTCGCCGGCGATGCCTTTGAAGCCGTCGCCGATCATGCCCACGCCGTTGAGCAGGACCCAGACGCCGATGATCACGGCGATCCAGTTGGCAATCTGCTTGGCCTTGCCGTCGAGGGGGAGGAAGCCGAGCGGGTCCTTGCGCTCGTTGTCGTCGTCCACATCGAGGTCGTCGAGGTTCGTGTTCTCGTCTTCTGCGGTGCGGCCGGTGTTGTCGGCCACGGCGACGGAAGATCCGCCGGTTTCTTCGCGTTTCATCGTTTCCCAATCAGGTAGCTGACACAGGTGTGCCCGACACCGTATGGACACCGCGTTAATGGAACGGTGTCCACGAGGTGAACATTTGGGAAACGTGTGAATTTACTGTCAGCTAGTCGCTGAATTGGGATTGGTGCAGGCGCCAGTACGCACCTTGCTTTGCGACGAGCTCCGCATGCGAACCTTGCTCCACAATTCTGCCGTCTTCCATCACCACAATCACGTCCGCGTCCCGGATGGTGGACAGGCGGTGCGCGATGACAAAAGAGGTGCGGTTGGACCGCAGCGCGTTCATCGCGTCTTGGACCAGCACCTCGGTGCGGGTGTCCACAGACGAGGTCGCCTCGTCCAGGATCAACAGCGACGGCTGCGACAGGAACGCGCGCGCTATGGTGATTAGCTGGCGCTCGCCCGCGGATACGGATCCGCCGTCCTGGTCGACTTCCGTGTCGTAGCCGTCCGGCAGCGAGCGCACGAAGCGGTCCACGTAGGTGGCCTTCGCCGCCTCAATGACCTCCTCGTCGGTGGCGTCCAGGCGGCCGTAGCGGATGTTGTCCATGATCGTGCCCTTGAACAGCACTGCGTCTTGCAGCACCATGCCGATCTGGCTGCGCAGGTCCTCGCGGGAAAGATCCCGGATGTCCGTGCCGTCGAGGGTGATCGCGCCGGATTCGACGTCGTAGAAGCGCATGATCAGGTTCACCAGCGTGGTCTTGCCGGCGCCGGTGGGGCCGACGATCGCGGCGGTCTGGCCCGGCTCCACCCGCAGGTTCAGGTCCTGAATCAAAGGCTCGTCGGTGTAGGAGAAGGACACATCGCGGAACTCCACCAGGCCTTCGGCACGGCCGTCCATGCGGGCTTGGGGCTGGTATTCGGGTTCCTCTTCAGCGTCGAGAAGCTCGAAGACGCGCTCCGCGGACGCCACGCCGGACTGCAGCATCTGCATCATGCCGGCGATCTCGCCCAGCGGCTGGTTGAACTGGCGGGAGTACTGGATAAACGCGGTGGCGTCGCCGAGCGTGAGCCTGCCCGAGGCCACCTTCACCCCGCCGAGGACCGCGATGGCCACGTAGGACAGGTAGGAGATGAACTGCATGATCGGGTGCATCGAGTTGGCCAAGAACTGCGCCTTCTGCGCCGCACCCGCAAGCTCCTCGTTGCGCTCGTCGAAGGTGCGGCGCAACGCCTCGGTGCGGCCGAAGATGACCGCGACGTCGTGGCCGGAGAAGGATTCCTCCACGTGCCCGTTGACGTCGCCGGTAGCCTTCCACTGGGTGATGAACTGCTTTTGGCTGCGCGTGCCCACCAGGCCCATGACCAGGCCGGTCAGCGGCAGGGCCAGCAGCGCGACCAGTGCCAGCTGCCAGGAGATGGCGAACATCATCACCAGGATGCCCACGATGGTGATCACCGCGTTGAACAGCGAGGACAGGGACTGCTGCAGGGCCTGCTGCACGTTGTCCACGTCGTTGGTGGTGCGGCTCATCACGTCGCCGCGCTGCCGGGTGTCGAAGTAGCTCAGCGGCAGGCGGTTGAGCTTCGCCTCCACCCGCTCGCGCAGGTCGAACACCGCCCGGATGGACAGCTTGTTCAAGATGGCGCCCTGGGCCCACATGAGCAGCGCCGACACCACGTACAGCGCAAGCACTGCGACGATCAGTTCGCGCAGGCGGTCGAAGTCGATGCCGCTGCCGGGGGTCAGGTCCATCGCCGAGGCCATGTCCGCGAACCGGTCCTGGCCGGCGGCGCGCATGCCCTCGATCGCCTGCTCCTTGCTCATCCCGGCGGGCATGTGCCTGGACATCACGCCGGAGAAGATCACGTCCATGGCCCGGCCCATCACGCGCGGGGCGTACACGGCTAGCACCACGGAGACGGCGTTCATGACAAACACCGCCGTGAGCGCCATCTTGTACGGCGCGAGCAACCCCAGCAGGCGCTTCGCGGACGGCCAAAACTGTTTGGCCTTGCGCGGTGCCTTGTTGGAGTAGTCGTCGCCGGCCATCTTCTCTTCGTATTCGGCGAGCTGGTCGTCTGTCAGCTCGGCTCCGTGCTGGTTGCTCATGCGTCGACCTCTGCCTGGCTGCGTTCAATTTCCCGGTAGGTGTTGCTGGTTTCCAGCAGCTCGTCGTGCGTGCCGCGCGCGACGATGCGCCCGGCCTCCATCACCAGAATCTGGTCCGCGTGCCGGATCGAGGACACCTTCTGCGCCACCACGATTACGGTGCGGTTCTTCACCACATCGCGCATCGCGGCGTTGAGGTTCGCCTCGGTGGTCGCGTCGAGTGCGCTGAACGAGTCGTCGAAGATGTACACCTTCGGGTCCGCCACCAGCATGCGCGCGATGCACAGGCGCTGGCGCTGCCCACCGGAGACGTTGGTGCCTCCCTGGGCGATCGGCATATCCAGGTCGTCAACGAACCCGGCCTGCGCGACTCGCAGCGCCGCCCACAGCTCATCGTCGGTCGCGTCGGGGTTGCCCATCCGCAGGTTCGTCGCCACGGTGCCCGAGAACAGCCACGGTTTCTGCGGGACCATGCCGGCAGCCGTGACCAGGCTCGCGCGGTCGAGGTCGGTGACCGGATGGCCGTCGATAAGCACGCGCCCCGACGTGGGGGAGTACAGCCTTGGCAGCAGCCCCACCAGCGTGGTCTTGCCGGCGCCCGTTGAGCCAATGATCGCGGTCGTGGTTCCCGGGCGCGCTTCAAACGAGATCTCTTCCAGCACCGGCTGCTCCGCACCGGGGTACGTGTAGGAGACATTTTCGAAGCGCACGACACCTTCGCCTATCGACGCCCCTCCGGTCGCCCCCGCACCCGCCTCATACCCGAGCACCTCGTCCACGCGGTCCGCACAGACGATCGCGCGCGGCAGCATCATGAGCATGAACACACCCATCATCACCGCCATGAGAATCTGCATCAGGTACTGCATGAACGCGGTGAGCGAACCGACCTCCACCAGGCCCTCGTCCACTCGGTGGCCGCCGAACCACAGCACCGCGGCGGTGGCGAGGTTCATGATGAGCATGATCACCGGGAACATGGTCACGAACACGCGGCCGATGTTCAGGCTGAGCTTGCTCAAGTCCGTGTTTGCGCCGTGGAAACGGTCCGCCTCGTAGCCCTCGCGGCCGAACGCGCGGACCACGCGGATGCCGGCGATCTGCTCACGCAGTAAGCCGTTGATCGCGTCCAGCTTCGCCTGCATCTGCTTGAACAGCGGCATCAGGATGGCGGCGATGATGCCCACGACGATGGTGAGGACCAGCACCGCCGTGACCACCAGCCACGACATGCCCGCGTCCTGGCGCAGCGCCATGATGATGCCGCCGATGGCCATAATCGGTGCTGCGACCATGAAGTTGAGGAACAGCAGGAACGTCATCTGCACCTGCTGGACGTCGTTCGTCCCGCGCGTGATCAGGGTGGCGGTGCCGAAGTGGCCCATGTCCTCGCTGTCGAAGCTGGAGACCCGGTCGTAGACCGCCTTGCGGATGTCGCGGCCCGTGTTCATGGCCACCTGCGAGGCGAACCAGAACGCGCATACAGCCGCCGCAAGCTGCACAAGCGCGACGACGAGCATGATCCCGCCGACGCGCCAGATATACGGCACGTCGGCGTTGGCGACGCCGTTGTTGATGATATCCGCGTTCAAGTCCGGTAGATACAGCGTGGCCAGGGTGGTGATCAGCTGCAGCACGACAACTAGCGCGATCTTGCCGCTGTACCGCTTGCCAAAGTGCGCGGTGAGGCGGATGAGATCCATGAGTGCCCCTCTCTTTTATCGGGGCAATCTTAGACCTGTGGGGCCTCAGCTGCGATACCGCTGCTGCCTAAACGCCGATATCGGCGTTTACAGGGCGCGCCGCTGCAAAAGCCCAGGTCGCGGATAGGCGGTCAGGCTAGATGCCGATATCGGCGTTTACGGGCAGGCCGCGCAGCGGACGCCAGCGCCTAGCCCTGGAAGCGGGAGTGGCCGAGCATGTCCTCCCACTCCACGATCTTCTTGCGCTCGCGCGGGAAGTTGGCGTCGGCGGCCCCGAGCGCGCGCTCGGCCTCGTCGAGCTTGTACCAGCCTTCCCAGGTGGCGTAGTCCACGCCGCGCTCGCGGAGCAGGTCGAAGATGTCGTCGGCGCCGGTGTGGGTTGGCGCGGCGAGTTTGCCGGCGTCCGCGTCGGCGATGAGCATGTCGGTGGTTTCCTTGGCGTCGGACTTGGTGTTGCCGATCAGGCCCACGGGTCCGCGCTTGATCCAGCCGGTGACGTAGAGCTTGTCCTCCGGCGCGGCGCCTTCCTCGGCGGTGACCAGGACGCGGCCGCCGTCGTTGGGGATGACGTGGCGCTCGAGGTCGAACGGCACGCCCTCGACCGGCTCGGAGCGGTAGCCCACGGCGTGGTAGACCTGCTGGACCGGCCAGTCGGTGAACTTGCCGGTGCCGCGGATGCCGCCGTTGCCGTCGAGTTCCTGGCGCTCGGTGCGGATGCCCACAATCGCGTCACCTTCGGTGAGCACCTCCACCGGCTCCTCGAAGAAGTGGATGTGGATCTTGTGCGGCGCGTCGTCCGGCTCGCGCATGGCGTACTGCTCCAGCACCTGGCAGTTCAGGTCGATGGACTTGTCGGAGCGGCGGACCTGCTCGGACAGTTCGTCGTAGTCGATGTCCTCCGGGTCTACGAGCACCTGGATAGTGTCGGACTCGTCGAGCTCGCGCAGCTCCTTCGGCGTGAACTTCGCCTGGGCGGGGCCGCGGCGGCCGAACATGTGCACGGTTTCGGCCTTGTTGTTCTTCAGGGATTCGTAGACGTTGTCCGGGATTTCGGTGACGGTGAGCTCGTCGCCGGTCTTGGCCAGGATGCGGGAGACGTCGAGGGCGACGTTGCCCACGCCGACGACGGCGACTTCCTTGGCTTCGAGGTTCCAGTTGCGCTCGAAGCGGGGGTTGCCGTCGTAGAAGCCGACGAACTCGCCGGCGCCGATGGACTTGTCGCCGCCCGGGATGAGCAGCTCACGGTCGCGCACGGCGCCGGTGGAGATAACGACGGCGTCGTAGTAGTCGCGCAGGTCGTCGATGGTGATGTCGCGGCCGACGGTGACGTTGGCGATCAGGCGCAGGTTGTCCTTGTCCAGCACGTTGTGCAGGGACTTCACAATGCCTTTGATTCGCGGGTGGTCGGGTGCCACGCCGTAACGGATCAGGCCGAAGGGGGCGGGCATCTGCTCGAAGAGGTCGACGTGGATGTCGTGCTCTTCGTTGCGGATTAGCAGGTCGGAGGCGTAAATGCCGGCTGGGCCGGCTCCAACTACGGCGACGCGCAGGCTCATAAGTTCATAGTCCTTTCGCAAAAGGGTCTGTTGATGTTGGACACTATAGCGTATAGACCGAGTGGTCTTAAACCTATCCGTAATTTCATTCTCGGCACTGGCAAACTCTTTACATTCACTGTGTTAACCGGCACTTTCATCGGTCTGGTTGTCTTAGACCGAGTAGTCCGGCACTATTGGCCAGCAACAGCTCCGGTCCACCCGGATGCGTACAGAGTTGTCTAGTTAGGGAGAGCAGATGAGCGCACCCACGAAGCCCAGGACACGCGCCAAAAAACCGGAGGGGCAGTGGCTTATCGACGGCTCCGCGCCGCTGAACCACGACGAGGAGATCAAGCAGGAGTCCCCGGTCCTGGACGTCAAGCAGCGCGTGATCGACGTCTACTCCAAGGGCGGCTTCGACTCCATCGACCGCGAGGACCTCTACCCGCGCTTCAAGTGGCTCGGCCTGTACACCCAGCGCAAGCAGAACCTGGGCGGCGAGTTCACCGGCGAGGACAACAGCGTGCTGGAAGACAAGTACTTCATGATGCGCATCCGCTTCGACGGCGGCATCTGCTCCACCGCGCAGGCCCGCGCCGTCGGCGAGCTCTCCCGCGACTACGCCCGCTCCACCGTGGATCTCACGGACCGCCAGAATATCCAGTTCCACTGGGTGCGCATCGAGGACGTCCCCGCGATCTGGGAGAAGCTCGAGGCCAACGGTCTGAATACCTGGGACGCCTGCGGCGACGTGCCGCGCGTGATCTTGGGCTCCCCGGTGGCCGGTATCGCCAAGGACGAGATCATCGACGCCACCCCTGCGATCCGCAAGATCCAGCAGATTGTCACCGACGAGGAGTTCCAGAACCTCCCGCGCAAGTTCAAGTCCGCGATCTCCGGCAACGCCCGCCAGGACGTCGTCCACGAGATCAACGACCTCGCCTTCATCGGCATCACACACCCCGAGCTCGGCCCCGGTTTCGAGTGCTATGTCGGCGGCGGCCTGTCCACCAACCCGATGCTCGCGCAGTCGATCGGCGCCTTCGTCACCCTCGAGCAGGTCCCCGACGTGTGGGCGAACGTGGTGCGCATCTTCCGCGACTACGGCTACCGCCGCCTGCGCAACCGCGCGCGCCTGAAGTTCCTGGTCAAGGAGTGGGGCGTGGAGAAGTTCCGCCAGATCCTCGAAGAGGATTACTTGGGCTATGCGCTTGCGGACGGACCAAAGGCCCCCAACAACCTGGTCGACCGCGACCACATCGGCGTGCACGAGCAGAAGGACGGCAACGTCTACATCGGCGTGAAGCCCACGCTGGGCCACATGTCCGGCGAGCAGCTCATTGCGCTCGCGGACCTGGCGGAGAAATACGGCGTGACCGACCTGCGCTTCACTCCGTTTAAGGAGGTGCTGCTGCTCGGGGTCGCACCGGAGGACGTCGAGAAGCTGCAGGCTGATTTGGATGAAATGGGGCTGTACTCGAAGCCCTCCGAGTTCCGCCGCGGCCTGCTTAGCTGCACCGGCTTGGAGTACTGCAAGCTCGCGCACGTGACCACCAAGTCCCGCGCGATTGAGCTGGCGGATGAGCTGGAGGAGCGCTTCGGCGACCTGGATTCCTCGATCACGATCTCGCTCAACGGCTGCCCGAACGCGTGCGCGCGCCACCAGGTCTCCGACATCGGCCTGAAGGGGCAGATGGTGGCCAACGATGCCGGTGAGAAGGTCGAGGGCTTCCAGGTGCACCTCGGCGGCACCATCGGCGAGGGCGCGAACTTCGGCCGCAAGCTGCGCGGGCACAAGGTGCTGTCCACTGAGCTGACGGATTACGTCACGCGCGTGGTGCAGCATTACGTGGACAAGCGCGAGGACGGCGAAACATTCCGTCAATGGGTCGCCCGCGCGGACGAGGACGACCTGCGATGAGCTTTCGCCGGGCCCCGAATCCGAACCGTAATTTCCCCTCGTTTTGCCCCTATTGTGGCGGCGAGGACCTCTGGCCGAACGAGGAGACGGACTTTGCCTGGAAGTGCGGGGAATGCCTGCGCATCTTCGAGGTGAAGTACCACGGCCAGGACGATCCGGACACCCCGCACGCCCCCGCGCCGTCGACGGAGGAGGCGCTGCAGGCCTCCCTGGCACGGCACGGGCACACCGCAGTAGTGAAGGAAGAGAAGCGATGACCAACCTGCTCAACCAGCCGGGAGGAAACTTCCGCGACCCCGAGATCAGCCCGGAGGGGCCGAAGGAGACGGCGGCGTTGCCGGAGGACGTCGCGAGGCAAAACGCCCAGTTAGTCGAGGAGTGGGCACCCAAGCTTTACGACGCATCCGCCGCCGACATCCTCGGCTGGGCCCACGAGCATGCGCCCGGCAAGCTGGTGGTGACACTGTCCATGGAAAACACCGTGCTGGCAGAGCTGGCCGAGCGCCACCTGCCGGAGGCGGACTTCCTCTTCTTGGACACTGAGTACCACTTCCCGGAGACCCTCGAGGTGGGCGACGCGGTAGAGGCCCGCTACCCCTCGCACACGCTCGTGCGCGCGAAGGCGCAGCTTTCCCGCCCGGAGCAGGACAAGGTCTACGGACCGAACCTGTACCTGCGCAACCCCGGCGCGTGCTGCCGCATGCGCAAGGTGGAGCCGCTGGCGGTGCACATGAGCCCGTACGCCGGCTGGATCACCGGCCTGCGCCGCGCCGATGGACCCACCCGCGCCGAAGCGCCCGCGCTGAGCCTGGACAACACCGGCCGGCTGAAGATCTCCCCGCTGGTGACCTGGTCGCTGGAGGACACGGAGGCCTTCGAGGAAGACAACGACCTGATCATCCACCCGCTGACCCGCCAGGGCTACCCCTCCATCGGCTGCGCCACCTGCACCATGCCGGTGGCCGAGGGGGAGGACCCGCGCGCCGGGCGCTGGGCGTTCGCATCCAAGACCGAGTGCGGCCTGCACGAATAAAAGGAGCATGAGAGAAGATGACGCAAGCAACGACAACTGAGCTGTCGCCGCACCTGAAGGACTTGGAAAACGAGTCCATCCACATCATCCGCGAGGTGGCCGGGCAATTCGACAAGATCGGCCTGCTGTTTTCCGGCGGCAAGGACTCGTGCGTGGTGCTCGAGCTGGCGCGCCGGGCCTTCGCACCGGCGGCGATGCCGATTGAGCTGCTGCACGTGGACACCGGGCACAACTTCCCGGAGGTGATCCAGTTCCGCGACGAGCTCGTGGAAAAGCATGGCCTGCGCCTGCGCGTGGCCGAGGTGCAGGACTGGATTGACCGCGGCGACCTGCAGGAACGCCCCGACGGCACCCGAAACCCGCTGCAGACCGTGCCGCTGGTGGAGACCATCGCGGAGGTCGGCTACAACGCAGTGCTTGGCGGCGCGCGCCGCGACGAGGAGCGCGCCCGCGCCAAGGAGCGCGTGTTTTCCGTGCGCGACTCCTTCGGCGGCTGGGACCCGCGCCGCCAGCGCCCGGAGCTGTGGGACCTGTACAACGGCGCGACGCTGCCGGGCGAGAACGTGCGCGTGTTCCCCATCTCCAACTGGACCGAGGCGGACGTGTGGGAGTACATCGGCGCGCGCGGGATCGCTCTGCCGTCGATCTACTTCGCGCACGACCGCGAGGTGTTCGGCCGCGACGGCATGTGGCTGACCCCGGGCGAGTGGGGCGGCCCGCGCGAGGGTGAGCAGCTTGAGACCCGCCGCGTGCGTTACCGCACTGTGGGCGACATGTCCTGCACGGGCGCGGTTGATTCGGACGCGTCCACGATCGACGAGGTGCTCGTCGAGATCGCCAACTCCACCCTGACCGAGCGCGGCGCGACGCGCGCCGACGACCGCCTGAGCGAATCCGCCATGGAAGACCGCAAGAAGGAAGGCTACTTCTGATGACTACTCCCACCTCCGCCGCGGCCGCTTTGGCAGACCGCGAAACGCTGCGCCTGTGCACCGCCGGCTCCGTCGACGACGGCAAGTCCACCTTCGTCGGCCGCCTCCTGCACGACACCAAGTCCGTCCTCGCCGACCAGCTTGCCTCCGTGGAGCGCACCTCCGCCGACCGCGGCTTCGAAGGGCTCGACCTTTCCTTGCTTGTCGACGGGCTTCGCGCCGAACGCGAGCAGGGCATCACCATCGACGTGGCATACCGTTACTTCGCCACCGACAAGCGCACCTTCATCCTCGCCGACACTCCGGGCCACGTGCAGTACACGCGCAACACCGTGACCGGCATGTCCACCTCCCAGGTGGTCGTGCTGCTGGTGGACGCCCGCAACGGCGTGGTGGAGCAGACCATCCGCCACCTCACCGTGGCCAAGCTGCTGGGCGTGCGCACCGTGATCCTGGCGGTGAACAAGATCGACCTGGTCGGCTACTCGGAAGAGACCTTCAACGAGATCAAGGCCGACTTCGACGCCAAGGCCGCCGAGCTGGGCATCGAGGACCCGCACGTGGTTCCGATCTCCGCGCTCAAGGGCGACAACGTTGCGGAGCTGTCCGCGGAGACCCCGTGGTACACCGGTCCGACAGTGCTGGAGCTGCTGGAGACCATCCCGGTCCACCACGGCCGCGCCGACGACCTGGACTTCCGCTTCAACATCCAGTACGTGCTGCGCGAGCACGCCAGCGACTACCGCGCCTACGCCGGCCGCGTCAATGCCGGTTCCGTTGCCGTCGGCGACGAGATCCTCGCCCCCTACGGCCGGAAAACCACCGTGGCCGGCATCGACTCCACCGACGGCCCGGTGGACACCGCCCACGCCGGCGACTCGGTCGCCCTGCGTTTGGCGGACGAGATCGACCTGACCCGCGGCGACCTTCTGGCCTCGCAATCTCGACCGGAGGACGTGCGCGAGTTCGCCGCCACCGTCGTGGGGCTCACCGAAAAGGAGCTGCGCGCCGGGCAGGCCGTCAAGCTGCGCATCGGCACCGCGTTCGTGCGCGCCCGCGTGGCCAGCGTGGACCGCGTCCTGGACATTGACGGCGCCGCGGGCGACAACACCTCGCCCGAGGCCGTCGCGCTCAACGAAATCGCGCACGTGACCATCCAGACCGCCGACGAGCTGCCGGTCGAGCCCTACGCCGCCCGCGGCGCGGTGGGCAACTTCCTGCTCGTGGACCAGTCTTCCGGCAACACGCTGGCCGCGGGCCTCGTCGGAAAGCGCCTGCGCTAGGAGCACCACCATGACCGCGCTGATCACCCTCTCCCACGGCTCGCGCCACCCGCGCGCCAAAGAGGGCATCCGCGCGCTCACGCAGGCAGCGGCGGAAAAACTGGGCGTGGAGTGGGCCGATGCTCACCTCGACTTCGACCGCCCCACCCTCGCCGAGGCGGCCGCCGCGCTGTCTTCACCGCGCGCCATCGTCGTTCCGCTGCTGTTCACCCGCGCGTTCCACGCGAAGGTGGACGTGCCGGCGCACCTGGCCGAGGCGCGCCGCCACTGCGACCTCACCCTCGCCGAGCCACTGGGCACCGGCGCCGACATCGCAGCCGTCCTGCACGAGCGCTTGCTTATCGACGCACCTTCGGCCCCCCACGCCACCCTTTTCCCCGTCGGCACATCGGACCCCGAGCAGGCGGCAAACTACACCCGCCTGGCGGATGACCTGGCACGTTTGGCCGGGATTGAGGTGTCGGTGGTGCAGGCGACGAGGGGCGACCGGGGGTTCGTCGATAAGCACACGCATGTGCTGCCGCTGTTTGTCACCCACGGAACACTTCTGGACCGGATCCCGGAGCACCTGTCGGCCTCCGGGCCGTTAACCACAGACCTCGCGGACGTTGTTGCCAACCGGTACCGCGCCGCCGAAAAGGACGCCTGAAATGTACAAGATTGAGACGCTGCTGCTCATCGCCGTGGCCGGCCTGGCCGCCCAACTTGTCGACGGCGGCCTCGGCATGGGCTTCGGCGCCACCTCATCCACCATGCTCATCGCGCTGGCAGGCCTCACCCCGGCGGCCGCGTCCGCCGTCGTGCACACCGCCGAGCTGGGCACAACGCTGGCCTCCGGCGTGGCGCACACCCGCTTCGGCAACGTGGACTGGCGCACCGCGTTCGCCATCGGCATCCCCGGCGCAATCGGCGCATTCCTCGGTGCGACCGTGTTGGTGCGCCTGTCCACTGAAGCGGCGCGGCCGGTGATGTCGCTGATCCTGGCGCTGATCGGGCTGAACCTCATGCTGCGCTTCGCCCGCGGGCTGACCCAGCGCAAGCTGGCAGAGAAGCCGCACTCGCGCGGGTTCTTGGCCGGGCTGGGCCTGTTCGGCGGGTTCGTGGACGCCACCGGCGGCGGGGGATGGGGGCCCGTGACCACCTCGACGCTGCTGTCCGCCGGACGTGCCGAGCCGCGCCGCATCGTCGGCACCGTCAACACCGCAGAGTTCCTGGTCACCCTGGCGGCCACCCTGGGGTTTGCGGTGGGGATGTGGAACGACCTGATGGCCAACCTCGCCGGTGTGCTCGCGCTGCTGCTGGGCGGGGTGGTGGCAGCACCGATCGGCGCATGGGTGGTCACCCGCATGAACCCCATCGCCCTCGGCGGGGTGGTGGGCACCCTGATCGTGTTCTTGAACCTGCCGGTGGTGTTGAAATTCCTCGGCATGGACTCCGGCCTGTGGGTCGTGCGCGTTGCGGTCCTGATCCTCGGCGCGGCGCTGTCTGTGCGCGGCGTGCTCAAGGCGCGCGAGAATTCCAAGGCGGCGGGGGAGCGCGAGGGCGCGACGGTGGTCGACCCGGAGCCTGCCCGCCTACGATAAATAACCATGTCTGACTTGCTTATCGTCGCAGCCATGAAGGAAGAGGCCGCGGACATCATGTCCGGCGGCGACCACGAGGTGCTCATCACCGGCATTGGCACCCTGCCCGCCGCGATCGCGCTGACCCGCCGCTTGTCTTCCAGGCCGTTGCCGTCGCGCGTGATCAACGTCGGCACCGCCGGCGCGCTGGTGGACTTGGAGCCTGGCGTCTACGAAGTTTCCGACGCCGTCAAGCACGACTTCAAAGTCGGCGGCACCTCCGAGATCACCGACTTTGTCTACCCGCGCTGGTTCTCCTTCGACCCGCTTACCGAGCTGCCCAAGGCCAAGCTCGCCACCGGCGACGCATTTGTGAACCGCTCCGACCTGCGCGATGAGCTCGCCCGCGAGTGCCAGCTCGTGGACATGGAGGGCTACGCACTGGCCGCGGTGTGCTCCACGTTCGGCGTGCCGCTGACCCTGCTCAAGCAGGTCTCCGATTCTGCCGACGAGTCCGCCTCCGAGGTATGGGAGGCCGCACTCGAGCGCGCCCGCGTCGAGCTGGAGCAGGCGCTGCGCGACCACCTGCGGTAATCCGCGCGGCTCCCGGGGGCCGCTCCCTGCGACCGCTCCTGCGTCCCGCCCCCTCAGTTTGCGAATCTGCTAGTTGTCCCGCACACCCAACTAGCAGATCAAGTGTCCAACTTTCTGTTGTTCCAGGTGATGTTGGAAGTGGGTGTCAGTAAGAAGCTCATCTGCTAGGAGCGTTTCTGGACAACTAGCAGATCAGCCCGCAGGCGATGCGGAGGCACCACAAGCCCAGAGAACGAAACCCCTATTAAGCGCGAAAATGGCGCTTAATAGGGGTTTCGTACTGGGGGTCTGGTGGAGGGAGCAGAGCCCTACTTCGCAAACTCCTCCACGATCGTGGCGTTGAACGCCGGCAGGTCGTCCGGGGTGCGCGAGGAGATGAAGCCGGAGTCGACCACAACTTCCTCGTCGACCCAGTTGGCACCGGCGTTGGCCAGGTCGGTCTTGACGTTGGCCACGGAGGTGAGCTTGACGCCCTTGAGCACGTCGGCGTCGGCGAGGATCCAGCCGCCGTGGCAGATCACACCGATCGGCTTGCCGGCATCCTTGAACGCCTTGACCAGCGCAACGGCGTCGGCGTCGGTGCGGATGGTGTCGGCGTTAATGGTGCCGCCAGGCAGGATAAGCGCGTCGAACTCGTCGACGGAGGCGTCGGCCGTCTTGGCGTCGACAGCTACCTTTGCGCCCTTCTTGCCCTCGATCTCACCGGTCTCGGTGGAGATGACCTTGGTGGCCGCACCGGCGGTCTCTACGGCCTCCTTCGGGGAGGTCAGCTCCGAATCCTCGAAGCCGTCGGTGGCGATGATCGCGATGTTCTTGCCGTTGAGGTCGGCCATTGTCTACGTCCTTTCGTCGATGAGTAAGTACGGCGCCCACCGTACCTATTCTTCGTTTTCGATGGCGTGGGTGCGGCCCGGGACGTCGGGCTCTTCCTTAGCCTCGCCCAGGGGCACGCGGGTGGAACCGAGGCCTTCCTTGACGGGGACCTTGGTGTTGGACTTGTCGCGTTTTGCCATGCTCATCATGTGGTCGCGCACGGCGAGGAAGGACGTCTTCGAGTCCATGGTCTGCGTCTGTTGTGTGGCCATGGCTATCTCGTCGGCCGTGATTTCACCGGAACGCAGCGAGACCATCTCGGCCCAGTAGCGCAGCCACACCGCGGCGACGGCGGCGACCGGCACGGCGAGGAATGCGCCGACGATGCCGAACAGGGTGCCGCCCACCGCAACAGCGAGCAGGACCACCGCGGCGTGCAGGCCCATGGCCTGGGACTGCAGGATCGGGGAGAGGACGTTGCCCTCGAGCTGCTGCACGGCGATGATGAGGATGAGCACGAACACAGCGTTCATGAACCCGTTGGACACCAGCGCGATGATCACGGCCAGCGCACCTGCGGAGATCGCACCGACGATGGGGATGAAGCCGGCGAAGAAGGTCACCACAGCCAGCACGGGCCACAGCGGAACGCCGAGGAAGAGCAGGCCGAGGCCGATGAAGATCGCGTCCACCATGGACACGATGGCCTGGGTGCGGATGAAGCCGGACAGGGTGTTCCAGGAGCGCATGCACACCTCGGTGAGGTGCCAGCCGGCGCGCACGCCGGTGTACTTGCGTACCCAGGGCAGGAAGCGGTCGCCGTCTTTGAGGAAGAAGAACAGCAGCACGAACGTCAATGCGAGCGTCGTGCCTATCGACGTAATCGCGCCGATGCCGGAGAACACCCCGGAGGCGATGTTCGACGCCTGGCCCTTCACAAACGCGGTGGCCTGATCCACCGTCTGCTGGATGCGTTCCGGCTCGAGGAAGGTGAAGTTCTGTTCTTTCAGCCAGGCGATGATCTGGTTGATGCCCTGTTCCGCCTGGTGGCCGAGCTCGGTGCCCTGCGATTTCACGGTCGGCGCCATCGCGGCGATGATGCCGCCGAGGATGCCGAAGGTGCCGATCAAGGTGATGAACACGGCGAGGGCCGCAGGCACCTTGTGGTTTCGCATCCAGCGCACCGGCGGCCACAGCACGGTGGCCAGGATCAGGGCGAGCAGGATGGGAAGTAGACCCATCCAGACCCATTTGAGCAGGTAGAGCAGGATCGCGGTGGCGGCGACGATGATGATGAAGCGCAGCGCCCAGGCGGCGGCGGTGCGGCCGTCGGAGGCGATGATGTCGCCGCGGTCCACAGGTTCCTTGGAGAGTTCCTGGGCCGCGTCTGCCGGGGTGGGCAGCATGCGGACATCGTCGACGGCGGTGTCGAGCGCGCCGACGTAGTCGTTGTTTTCGTGTTTAGTCACGCGCTCATTGTGCCAGAGATGCTGGTTGATGCATATGTCGTGGGAGACGGAGGGGCGTCGCAAGGCAAAATGCTCTAGACCACAAGCAGAGATGAGTGTAGCGTGGGCCACAACCTGATCCTGATGTCAGAAAGGCCTAGACATGACCGTTTACCCGAACCCTGGAACTGAAGGCTCGAACGTCAAGTACCGCGAGCGCTACGACAACTACATCGGCGGCGACTGGGTCGCCCCGGTGGACGGCGAGTACTTCGACAACATCACCCCCGTCACCGGCGAAGTGTTCTGCCAGGTCGCGCGTGGCAAGGAAGCCGACATCAACCTCGCTCTCGACGCCGCGCATAAGGCCGCGCCCGCCTGGGGCAAGACCTCTCCGGCGGAGCGCGCGATGGTGCTGTTGAAGATCGCGGACCGGATGGAAGAGCACCTCGAAGAGATCGCGGTGGCTGAGACCTGGGAAAATGGCAAAGCTGTGCGCGAGACGCTCGCCGCCGACATCCCGCTGGCCATCGACCACTTCCGCTACTACGCGGGTGCGCTGCGCGCGCAGGAGGGGCGCCTGAGCCAGATCGACGAAGACACCGTCGCCTACCACTTCAACGAGCCGCTTGGCGTGGTCGGCCAGATCATTCCGTGGAACTTCCCGCTGCTCATGGCCGCGTGGAAGCTCGCCCCGGCGCTGGCTGCGGGCAACGCGATCGTGCTCAAACCGGCGGAGCAGACTCCGGCGTCGATCCTGTACCTGATGGATCTCGTCGGTGATCTCATTCCCGCGGGCGTGCTCAACATTGTCAACGGCATGGGCGACGAGGCGGGTGCTGCGCTGTCGGGCTCCGACCGCATCGCCAAGATCGCGTTCACCGGCTCCACCGAGGTGGGCAAGATCATCAACAAGGCTGCTGCGGACAAGATCATTCCGGTCACCCTCGAGCTCGGCGGCAAGTCCCCGGCGCTGTTCTTCGAGGACATCTTTGAAAAGGACGACGACTTCAAGAAGAAGGCCGTCGAGGGCTTCGCCATGTTCGCGCTGAACCAGGGTGAGGTGTGCACCTGTCCGTCGCGTGCGCTGGTGCACGAGTCCATCGCGGACGAGTTCCTGGAGCTGGGCGTGCAGCGCGTCAAGCAGATCAAGACCGGTAATCCGCTGGACACCGAGACCATGATGGGTGCGCAGGCCTCCACCGAGCAGATGAACAAGATTCAGTCCTACCTGGAGCTCGGCCCGCAGGAGGGTGCTGAGGTGCTCACCGGCGGCGGCGTGAACAAGATCGACGGCCTGGAAAACGGCCTCTACATCGAGCCGACCGTGTTCAAGGGCACCAACGACATGCGCATCTTCCAGGAGGAGATTTTCGGTCCGGTGATGTCCGTGACCACCTTCAAGGATTTTGACGAGGCCATCTCCATCGCCAACGACACCATCTACGGTCTGGGCGCGGGTGTGTGGGCGCGCTCCGGCACCACGGCTTACAAGGCGGGCCGCGCCATTCAGGCTGGTCGCGTGTGGGTGAACCAGTACCACACCTACCCGGCCCACGCGGCGTTCGGCGGCTACAAGCAGTCCGGCATCGGCCGCGAGACGCACCTGATGATGCTGGACCACTACCAGCAGACCAAGAACCTCCTGGTGTCCTACTCGGAGCAGGAGACGGGCCTGTTCTAAGCAGTTGCTTGTCGACGATTGCGCCTCCGGTTGCCCTCGCAACCGGAGGTTTTTCTTCGCGTTGAACTGCAGAAACAAAGAAAGTTGCGTCGAGTGGGAACAACTTTGCCGCACGTGCCGTTGTTACCTATGAGTGCGACAGACTCAAGAACGTCGCCGCCGGTGTTATAGTGGTGGCCGTCAAGTTGAGTCGAAGCACATCAACTTACTGATAAACCACTTCTCAACAGGAGGAATAACTCTTATGGCACGTGCAGTTGGTATTGACCTTGGCACCACGAACTCGGTCGTCTCCGTCCTCGAGGGCGGCGAGCCGGTTGTGATCGCTAACGCGGAGGGCTCCCGCACCACCCCGTCTGTCGTCGCTTTCGCGAAGAACGGCGAGGTCCTGGTTGGCCAGTCCGCGAAGAACCAGGCGGTGACCAACGTCGACCGCACCATCCGCTCCGTCAAGCGCCACATGGGCGAGGACTGGACCGTGGAGATCGACGACAAGAAGTACACCCCGCAGGAGATCTCCGCCCGCACCCTGCAGAAGCTGAAGCGCGACGCTGAGGCGTACCTCGGTGAGGAAGTCACCGAGGCTGTTATTACCGTCCCTGCGTACTTCGAGGACGCTCAGCGTCAGGCCACCAAGGAGGCCGGCCAGATCGCGGGCCTCGATGTGCTTCGTATTGTGAACGAGCCGACCGCGGCTGCCCTGGCGTACGGCCTGGACAAGAACGAGAAGGAAGAGACCATCCTGGTCTTCGACCTTGGCGGCGGCACCTTCGACGTGTCCCTGCTCGAGATCGGCGACGGCGTCGTCGAGGTGCTGGCCACCGCCGGCGACAACGAGCTCGGCGGCGACGACTGGGATAACCGCATCGTCGAGTGGCTCGTGGACAAGTTCAAGTCCCAGAACGGCGTCGACCTGTCCAAGGACAAGATGGCTATGCAGCGTCTGCGCGAGGCTGCGGAGAAGGCCAAGATTGAGCTGTCTTCCGCGCAGCAGGCCTCCATCAACCTGCCGTACATCACCGTTGACTCCGAGAAGAACCCGCTGTTCCTGGATGAGACGCTGACCCGCACCGAGTTCCAGAAGATCACCTCCGACCTGCTGGACCGCACCAAGAGCCCGTTCAACCAGGTGGTCAAGGACGCTGGCATGTCCGTCGGCGACATCGACCACGTGGTCCTGGTCGGCGGCTCCACCCGTATGCCGGCCGTGTCCGAGCTGGTCAAGGAGCTGACCGGCAAGGAGCCGAACAAGTCCGTCAACCCGGACGAGGTTGTTGCGCTGGGTGCTGCTCTGCAGGCTGGTGTGCTGCGCGGCGACGTCAAGGACGTGCTGCTTCTCGACGTCACTCCGCTTTCCCTCGGTATCGAGACCAAGGGTGGCGTGATGACCAAGCTCATCGAGCGCAACACCACCATCCCGACGAAGCGTTCGGAGACCTTCACCACGGCTGAGGACAACCAGCCGTCCGTGCAGATCCAGGTCTTCCAGGGTGAGCGCGAGATCGCGTCCGCGAACAAGCTGCTCGGCTCCTTCGAGCTGGCAGGCATCGCACCGGCTCCGCGCGGTGTGCCGCAGATCGAGGTCACCTTCGACATCGACGCCAACGGCATCGTGTCCGTGTCCGCGAAGGACAAGGCCACCGGCAAGGAGAACACGATCAAGATCCAGGACGGCTCCGGTCTGTCCGACGAAGAGATCGATCGCATGATCAAGGACGCCGAGGCTCACGCCGACGAGGACAGGAAGCGCCGCGAGGAGCAGGAGACCCGCAACAACGCGGAGACCATGGCCTACCAGACCCGCAAGTTCATGGATGAAAACGGCGAGAAGCTGCCGGAGGACATCAAGGGCCGCGTGACCGAGGCTGCTGACGCTGTGGACGAGGCGCTCAAGGGCGAGGACCTGGATGCCATCAAGTCCGCCGTGGAGAAGCTCAACACCGAGTCCCAGGCAATGGGCACCGCGCTCTATGAGGCTCAGGCGAACGAGGGCGCAACCCAGGCTGACGCCGCCGCAGGCGACGACAACGTGGTCGACGCCGAGGTTGTCGAGGACGACGACGCAACCGATTCCGACAACAAGTAAGGAGGCGACGTCTGATGACGAATCCGCAGAACGAGCAGATGCCGGACAACCCGGGCGCTCCGGAGGCCACGGACCCCGAGTACGTGTCCCCCGACCAGGCGGAAACGCTCGCCGACGAGGCCGCTGAGTCCGAGGCGCTTGCCACGGACGAAGACCCCCTCTTAGCCGCGGACGCCGAGCTCGAGGACGCCGCGAAGATCGCGGAGAACGAGATCGACCCGGACGCGGACGGCGACGGCGCAGTCAGCGACATCGAGCTGCAGCTAGCGGAGCGCACCGAGTCGCTCCAGCGAGTCAGCGCGGAGTACGCGAACTACCGCCGCCGCACCGAGCGTGAGCGCGGCGAGCTGGCCAACACCGCGAAGGCGAAGTTTGCCACCCAGCTGCTGCCGCTTCTGGACGACTTGGATCTGGCCGAGCAGCACGGCGACTTGGAGCAGGGCCCACTGAAGGCTTTCGCCGACAAGTTCCGCACGATCGTTGCCGGCCAGGGCATCAAGGAGTTCGGTGCCGAGGGCGACGCGTTCAACCCGGAGATCCACGAGGCAGTGCAGGACCTGTCCCAGGGCGACACCAAGGCCGTGGGCACGGTGCTGCGCAAGGGCTACATGATCGGGGACCGCCTGGTGCGAAACGCCATGGTGATCATTGCGGATCCTGCCGATCCCGCCGAGTCGGCCGGCGAGCCAGACGCCGACACCGCCGAGTAGATACCACGCTCGGATGTCAGGGCCGGGGAATGAGGTAGCGCGGACCCACGCGGCCTCGTCCCCGGCCCTTGTACTTAGATACATTAGTGAACAAACTTTAGCGAGACAGACTCAATACTCTTTGTAGGAGAAAGGAGGGTGCGAGATGGCCATGCAGCAAGAATGGGCCGATAAGGACTATTACGGCGACTTGGGCGTGAGCTCGTCGGCAAGCGCTGCCGATATTAAGAAGGCATACCGCAAGCTCGCACGCGAAAACCACCCCGACTCGAACCCCGGCGACAAGAAAGCGGAGGAGAAGTTCAAGCGGGTGGCCGAGGCGTACGACGTTGTCGGCGACGAGCAGAAACGCAAGGAATACGACCAGCTGAAATCCATGATCAGCTCGGGCGGCTTCGGCCGCTTCGGGCGGGGAGGAGGGTCCGGCTTTCCGGGCGGGTTTCGCGGCACGGAAGCGGAATTCGACCTCTCCGACATCTTCGGATCAGCCGCTGGTGGACAAGCTGGAGACAGCGGCCTTGGTGATATCTTCGGTGGCTTCTTTGGCGGCCGCGGCGGTGCTGGCAGGAACGCTCGGCCGTCGCGGGGGGCCGACGTCGAAACGGAAATAACCCTCGACTTCCGCGAGGCAGCCAAGGGCACGACCATCCCGGTCGAGCTCACCGGCGATGCGCCGTGCACCACCTGCCATGGCTCCGGCTCCAAGGACGGCAAGACCCACACCTGCCAGACGTGCTCCGGCTCCGGCTACATCCGCGAGAACTCCGGCGCGTTCGGCATGGCACGGCCCTGCACGAACTGCGGCGGCACCGGCGAGGTCATCGAGGACCCCTGCACCACCTGCGGCGGCACCGGCACTGTGCGGCGCACCCGGTCGATCACCGTGCGCATCCCCGCCGGCGTGATCGACGGGCAGAAGGTGCGCCTGGCGGGCCAGGGCGAGGCGGGGCCGAACGGCACGCCCGCCGGCGACCTGTTCGTCACCGTGCACGTGCGCAACGACGAGGTGTTCACCCGCTCAGGAGACGACCTTGAGGTCACTGTCCCGGTCGCGTTTTCCGAGGTCGCCCTCGGCGCAACCATCACGGTGCCCACCCTGGACAACCCGGTGAAGGTGAAGGTTCCGGCTGGCACTCCGAACGGGCGCACCCTGCGTGTGAAGGGTCGCGGCATCCCGAAGCGCTCCGGCGCCGCCGGCGACCTGATGGTCACCGTTGAGGTGAAGGTGCCCAAGGACCTGGATCCGTCCGCCACCTCCGCGCTGCGCGCCTACGCCCAGGCTGAGAAAGACTCCGGCTTCGACCCGCGCGCCGGGTGGGCCGGTCTCTAGCCCAGGAAGGAGGTGTAGACGATGGATGAAAAACAGGAGTACTTTGTCATCTCCGTCGCCGCTGAGCTGACCGGCATGCACGCGCAGACGCTGCGCACCTACGACCGGCTCGGCCTGGTCACGCCGATGCGCACCAAGGGTGGCGGCCGCCGCTACTCGCGGCGCGACATCTCCATGCTGCGCCGCATCCAGCACCTCTCCCAGGAGGAGGGCGTCAACCTCGCCGGCATTAAGACGATCATCGAGCTCTCCCAGCAGATCGAGGACCTCCAGGACGAACTGGAAACCCAGCGCGGCCACAACGAGGAGCTGCGCCAGAAGCTGCAGTCCGGCGGGCGCCGGGGTGGCGAGCTCGTGCACGTGCCACGCTCCACCGCGGTGGTCACGTGGGAGCCAGCTGCTTCTCGACGCCGCCGGCGCAGCGCGCGGTAACGCAAAGGTCGAGTCCGGGAGGTCGAGTAGGCCCGTGTTAAGGGGCGAACTCGACCTCCCGGACTCGACCTTTGAACCTCGTGCACGCGCACAACGCCCGCGCGTAGAACACGGTGAGCGCGCGGACTTAACCGCCGAACTCGATGGCCGCGGCGCCGCCGATGTGGCGGAGGTTGGACTTGGCCAGGTTGAACAGACGGCCGACGCCACCTTCAAGGAACGCGGTGCGGGCGCCGGACTTGGTGAAGCCCTTCATCATGTCCCAGGTGATTCCCGGCGGCAGGGAGAGCGCCTCCGGGTCGGTGACGATGTCCACGAGCACCGGGCCGTCGTAGGCCAGGGCTTCCTTGAGCACCGGCTCGAGGTCGTCCGGGTCCTCGATGCGGAAGGACTTAATGCCCACGCCCTTGGCAATCTCGGCGTAGTTGGCCTGCTCGTGGTCGGTGCCGAAGTACGGCATGCCGGCCACCATCATCTCCAGCTTCACCATGCCCAGCGAGGAGTTGTTGAAGCAGATCACCTTCACCGGCAGCTGGTGCAGCTTGATGGTGAGCAGCTCGCCCATGAGCATGCCCAGTCCGCCGTCGCCGGACCAGGAGATGACCTGGCGGTCCGGGAACGCGGCCTGCACGCCGATTGCCATCGGCAGCGCATTCGCCATGGTGCCGTGGAGGAACGATGCGGCCTCGTCGCGCTTGCCGTTCGGGGTGAGGTAACGCGAGGACCACACGTTGCACATGCCGGTGTCGACGGTGAAGTACGCGTCGTCGTCCGCGAGCTTGTCAAGCACGGATGCGGCGAGCTCCGGGTGGATCGGCTTCTTGGACTCGAAGGCCTTGGAGGTGTAGCTCTTCACCACGTGGTCCAGCAGCTGGTAGTGGCGCTTGAGCATCTTGTCCAGGAACTTGCGGTCGGACTTCTCCTCGATGTGCGGGAGGATGTTCTCGATGACGCTCTTGACGTCGCCGACAACCGGATAGTCCACCTTGGTGCGGCGGCCGATGTGGGTGCCGTCGATGTCGATCTGCGCGACGTTCTCGTCCGGCAGCCAGTCGGTGTACGGGAAGTCGGTGCCCACCATGATGAACAGGTCGGACTCTTCCATCGCGTCCAGGCAAGCGCCGTAGCCGAGCAGGCCGGACATGCCGACGTCGTACGGGTTGTCGTACTCGAAGTACATCTTGCCGCGGAAGGAGTGGCCGATGGGGGACTTGATCTTCTCCGCCAGGGCGAAGACCTCGTCGCGGGCGTCGCGTGCGCCGTAGCCGCAGAACAGGGTGATCTTGTCGGCCTTGTTAATCGCCTCCACCAGGCGGGCAGCCTCGTGCGGGTCCGGGTAGACGCGCTTGTTGGCGCCGGTGGCGTACACGGAATCGGCGGTGTGCGGGCCCTCGGCGGTGTCGGCGGCGAAGACGTCGCCAGGCACGACCATCACGGACACGCCGTTGCCGGCCAGGGTGTTCTGCAGGGCGTTGTGGAGCACGCGCATGCCCTGGTCCGCCTCGTGGACTACCTCGCAGTAGGAGGAGCACTCCTGGAACAGTAGCTCCGGGTGGGTCTCCTGGAAGAAGGAGGAGCCGATCTCCATGGTGGGGATGTGCGACGCAATGGCCAGCACCTTCGCGCCGTTGCGGTGGGACTCGTACAGGCCCTGCACGAAGTGGGTGTTGCCCGGGCCACAGGAAGCGCCGCACACGGCGAGCTCGTCGGCGGCCAGGGAATCGGCACCGGCGGCGAACGCGGCGGCCTCCTCATTGCGTACGTGCACCCACTCGATGTCGCTTTGACGCACGGCGTCGGAAAGCGGGTTGAGCGAATCGCCCACGAGGCCGTAAATGCGCTTAATACCCTGATCCTCTAGGCGCTTGACTACTTGTTCTGCGAAATTGGGCATTGTCTACCTATATCTCCTGATTAGTCGTTTCATTCAACGTGCGCCATGGTAACGACATTTACGCAGTTGGGTCGGCGCGCTGTTGCAAGGCAGACAGAAACGCGGGGTCTGTGAAGTAATCGGTGTGCCCGCCCTTCACTCCCAGCACACGCTCGCCGCCCCACCCGATGTACGACGGCGACGAGCCGATCGCCGCCGTCGGTCCGGAGCGCAACATAAGGATCGGGTCTTCGGGGGAATCGACCACGTGCACCGTCGCTTCGGGCCCAGCCAGGGTCAGCTCCGAGACGTGTTCGCCCGAAACACCTGCGCTGCCCAGGATCCACAGATCGTCTGCAAGCAACCCGTGCTGGTGCGCTGCCTTCGTGGCCAAGAGCGTGCCGTAGCTGTGGGAGATCACGGTCTTCTGCGCGTTGGGGAAACGCTCCTCCAACGCGGCCTGGAACATTGCAAGGTCGTCCGCACCGGCGTGGGCGCGGTGGGGCGAGGCTGCGTCCGTGAGCAGCGGGGGAGGGGCGTAGCCCTGCCATACCACCACCGCGGCCCCGGTCTTTTCTGACAGCATCTGGGCTTTCTCCAGCTCGCCCGGCAGCTTCGAGGGTGTGCCGGTGGTCGCGCCCGCGACCATGGTGATCACTCGCGAGGGGTCCGCCGCGTCGCCGACTAGCACCGTGGTCGCAGTCGGACCGGCCTCGAGGATCACGCCGCCTGCGTCGTCTACTGCCGCCATCGTGGACGCCGGCACCGTTTGTGCGTGCCGGGCGTGGAGCGATTCGAAGGACTCGTCCGGGTGGTCGAACAGCGGGTCGTAGTCCTGCTCCTTGCCGGCTGCGCCCAACAGGGTCCGTGACAGCCTCAGATCCAGCATCATGGACATTCCGTTGAGCCACAGCACGACTCGTGAATGGGCGAAGACACCGATGAACTCGGCGGCCTCGTCCAACTGCTGCTGCAAACCGGCGGCGGCGAGCAAGGCCACCGACGCCTGCTCCAGCCGCACAGCACTGGCGGCAAGCGCCGTGTTGTAGCTGGCCAGCCTTGCAGCAGACGCTTCGAACGCGGGTCCGCGGAACCCGGAATCCGCAATGACGGTGGCTGAAAACGGCGCGTGTTCCGCGCGCTCGTGTGCACCCGCTGCCGCCGATTTGGTGGCGGCTGCCGCGGCGAACAATTCGGATGTGGACAGTGCTGGTTTGTACGTCACGGCGTGAGCTCCTTGCCGAATCGGGCGTCCGTCTGCTCCACTTTGGACGCAAATGCGGCGACGTCGTGGAGGTGGGTGTCCAGGCGGGACGTGACATCGTCGACAAGCAAATGCTCAACTTCCTGCAACGATGTGAGCGCGGACGCGGAGCGCGAGGGGCTCAAATGGGCGGTGGGAAGGGTGGTGAAGCTGCGAATGCAGCTGCGAGCGGCGGGTGCGGTGTCTGTGGTCAGTTGAAGAAATGTCATGCAACGAACCATCCGCGAACGCAACAGTCGACGCAATACCCCAATCCGAATCTGTGGATAACTCCCCCAAAACGCACCTAGAGTTATCCACATGAAGATCGCGCTATTGCAAATTGCCGCCGGCGGCGACAAGATGGAAAATTTGGCCGCCATCGAACCGCTGATCCGCGACGCCGCCGCCAAAGGCGCCACGCTGATCGTTTTGCCAGAGGCCGCCAGCCAGGCGTTCGGGCAGGGGCGGCTAGATACGCAGGCAGAGGAGCTGGACGGCCCGTTCGCCACAGGGCTCAAAAAGCTCAGCGACGAGCTCCGCGTCACCATCGTCGCCGGCATGTTCCGCCCCGCGGACACGAACACCGTGGACGGCAAGGAGTACAACCGCGTCTACAACACCGCGCTGATCACCGGCGGCGGGGTGCATGAGGGATACGACAAGATCCACACGTACGACGCCTTCAACTACAAGGAATCGGACACGGTGCGTCCCGGCGACCAGCTGGTCACGTTCGAACACGACGGCGTGACTGTGGGGGTGGCAACCTGCTTTGACATCCGCTTCCCGGAGCAGTTCCAGGCGCTCGCTCAACGTGGCGCGAAAGTGGTTGTGGTGCCCACGAGCTGGGCGGACGGGCCGGGCAAGGTGGAGCAGTGGCGCACCCTCACCGTCGCGCGTGCGCTGGACGCCGGGGTGTTCATCGCGGCCGCTGACCAGGCCCGCCCGGACTTCGAGACCAAGGCCGGGGAGCCTTCAGGGCCCACTGGCGCGGGCCACTCTGTGGTGGTGGGGCCGACGGGCCAGCGGCTTGCGGAGGCCGGCTACGGGCCAGAGACACTAGTGGTGGACATCGACCCGGCGGACGCCACCGAGGCGCGCAAGGAGCTGCCGCTGGCGGAGATTCGGGAGCACAGCGTTATTCGCTGAACCACTCCGGCGCCGCATCGGGGGCGACGGTCTGCACGTCTTGCGCCCCGGCGACCTCCAATGCAGTGGCCAGGCTCACCGCCCGCTCCTGCTGCGCGCACACGATCACCTCGCGGCCCCACCACATGCCGGCGCCAGAGGCCACCTGCTCCAGCGACGCGCCCACACGCGACTGCGCAACCCACGTAATATCCAGCCAGTTTTGGGCCTTGGCCAGCGCCTCCAGCGCAGCGGTGTCGTACCACTCGCCGGGCTCGCGCGCGCCGACGACCAGGTGTACCCCCGGCGGATCGGGCTGCTCCAGGCAGTGGAACACCAGCGCTTTCGCCGCAGCGAAACCGCCCTCGGCGGCGACAAGGAGCAATTGCTTGTCGACGGCCCCGCGCAGCCCACCGCGCGCCGCCCCCAACGTCAGCCAGTCGCCCGGCTCCAACGGAATGTCGCCGGGTACGTGGAACTCCAGCTGCCCGAGCGGGTTGGACGGCATCGCAGGGACCAAGCCGGTCCACTCGCCCGGACGCTTCGGCGACATCACAGGAATGACCTGGCCGGGAGAATACGGAACCGGCGTGCCTGCCTCCAGGCGCACCACCTGCACCTCGCCGTGGGGCGCCACGCTGGTCACCTGGGCGGCGGTGGCGGCGGGCACACCTGCGTAGTCGGCCTGTGAGGCGGTATCGCGCATGAGCTCGGCCGCGTCGGATAGTGCGGTGCGGTCGGCTTCGGCGTCAGCGCCTTCGTCGATAAGCATCTGCACAGCGTTGGGGTACTCCTCAGCCGGAAACCCCGTGCGGCGCAGATCCAGCGCCAGCGCCTTCAGCTCGTCGCGGACTTCCTCGGCGGGGCGTTCGAGCACGGCGAGGGCGGCGCGTAAAAGCAGCGGCGGCATCTCGCGGCTAGGTGGCAGCATCATTTCCGCCTGCGGGTACGCCTCGGAGAAGCGGGCGCGCCACGCGCGGCTGACCTGCGGGCCGTGGGTGCGCAACGTCTGCGAAAAGGGGACGGAAGGCATAAAAACAGGTTACCTAGCGGCTGTGGGCTAAAGTTGCACCCGGTTGAAATGTGATAAGTGGATAGAAAAGAGGTGCTGTGGTGGAATTCACCCCGTATACGCTGCTCACGGACATTGGCTGGATCTCGGTCCTGCTCATCGTCGGCAACATTCTGCGCAATCGGCTGAAGGTGCTGCAGGCGCTGCTGCTGCCTGCCCCGATCACCGCAGGCCTGCTCGGCCTGCTGCTGGGCGACGAGGTGCTGGGCGTGATCCACTGGTCTGACCAGGTGGGCACGTACACCACGCTGTTGATCGCGGTGGTGTTCGCCTCCATGGCGTACTCGATGGAGCTCGGCGGCTCCGTCGCCTCCGGCGCCCGCAACATGTGGGGCTATTCCACCGCCATGTTCATGGGCCAATGGGGTCTGTTCATCCTGCTCGGCCTGTACGTGTTTGCGCCGGTGTTCGGCACCGAGCCGTGGTTCGGCATGATGCTGCCGGTCGGCTTCGTCGGCGGCTTCGGCACCGCGGCGGCCGTGGGCTCCGCACTCGAAGAAATCGGCGTGGAGGGCGCGTCCTCCATCGGGTTCACCTCCGCCACCGTGGGCACCCTGGTGGCCATCGTCGGCGGCGTGATCATGGCCAACTGGGGCATCCGCAAGGGCAAGTCGTCCCAGCTCGCTGGCACCCTGCCTGACGACCTGCGCACCGGCTACATCCGCAACGAAGCGGAGCGCCCCTCCATCGGTAAGGCCACCACCAACCCCTCGTCTATTGAGCCGCTGGCGCTGCACGCCGGCTTCATCGCGTTCACCGTGCTCATCGCGTACATGGTCAACAGCGTGATCAAGGACCAGTGGTCCAACGTGTCCATCCCGCTGTTCGCCATGGCATTCGTTATCGGGCTCATCGGCCGCCTGGTGCTCAAGCTCGTCGGCCGCCCGAACTACCTGGACGGCTCCACCATCAACTCCGTTTCCGGCGCCGCCACGGACTACATGATCGCCTTCGGCATCGCCTCCATCGTGCCCGCAGCACTGGCGGGCTATTGGCAAGCGCTCGTGCTCATCTTCGTGCTGGGCACCCTGTTCTGCGTGGTGTGGATGTTCTGGGCCGGCCCGACATTCTTCGGCGAGCAGTGGCTCGAGCGCGGCCTGTTCGGCTGGGGCTGGGCCACCGCCGCCGTGGCCACCGGCATCGCGCTGCTGAAGATGGTGGACCCGAAACTGAAGTCCGGCACGCTCAACGAGTACGGCGTGGCCTACGTCGGCTTCGCCCCGTTCGAAATCGGCACGACCATCATCGCGCCGATCGCGGTGATCGCCGGCTTTACCGCGATCTTCGGCTGGATCGCGTTCGCGATCGCGGTCGGGGTGGTCGTGCTGGCTTACGTGATGAAGTGGATACCGGTCAAGAGACCGTCGTAAAGCTTGATGCTTATCGACGTCCTTCGGTTTCCTCCCAAACCGCATACACCGCCCGCATCTTGATGAGCCCCCGCGTCACCTCCTTTCCCATCTGATGCACTTCGTCCAACGCGGCGCCCGGGAGGAGCCGGCCGATGAGGTAGTGGAGGATTTTCGCGTCTTGCATCAGCGGGCTATCGGGCGGGGCGACGGTTCTGAGAACGTCCAGCGCGATGACGATGGTTCGCGCTTCCTCGTTGGTGAAGCGCAGCGGGTACACGTAGTGCCCGGGGTCTAACCAATATTCACCGTCGGCGCCTGGCGTGCTTTCGATGCAGTATCCGGCGGATTTGAGCTGGGTGAAGTAGTTGCGGAGGGTGCGCGGTTTGATGCCGGTGAGCTCCGAGAGCTCCCAGCCGGCGAAGCGCTGGCCCCATTGCATGAGTTCGATGAGCTTTAACCCCCGAAGAGCTGGTGGCGTGTGCATGGTTCCCCCTGAAGTTTTTCGGGGCAGGTGTGGTGTTTTTGGAATGTGGCAAATATTTGCCACATTCACTTTTTGGACCCCATCCCCTTGTTGAGCTTGTGCTACGGAAAATTCTACTCAAGGTGAGCTAACCCCGCGCAACTTTTTTGCCGTTGACAGGAACAGACTCAACTTCGTGTGCGTTACACCTAGTGCAGAACAAACATTAGGCAAGAAAGGACCATGGCATCATGGCGAACAAGTACACGCAGAAGACACAGGAGGCCCTGCAGCAGGCGCAGATGCGCGCCTCCGCCGCCGGCAACCCGGAGATGCGCCCGGCACACGTGCTCGAGGCGCTTTTGAAGCAGGAGGACGGCATTGCCGCCCCGGTGCTCAAGGCCACCGGCGTGGACCCGGAGACGGTCGCGCGCGAGGCCGGCGAGCTGATTAGCGGCTACCCCAGCGCGCAGGGACAAAACATGGCCAACCCGGGCATCAACCGGGACCTGCAGGTCGCGCTGAGCACGGCGCAGGATCTCGCGGGCGAGCTTGGAGACGAGTTCGTTTCCGCCGACGTGCTCCTCGCCGGCATTGCAAAGGGCAACGACGACGCCGCTGAGCTTTTGACCAAGCGTGGCGCCACCTTCGAGGCGCTGAAGGAGGCCTTCTCCTCCGTGCGCGGCGGCAAGAAGGTTACTTCCGAGAACCCGGAGGACCAGTTCCAGGCGCTGGCGAAGTACTCCACCGACCTGACCGCACGTGCGCGCGAGGGCAAGATCGACCCGGTGATCGGGCGCGATTCGGAGATCCGCCGCGTGGTGCAAGTGCTTTCCCGTCGCACGAAGAATAACCCGGTGCTCATCGGCGAGCCGGGCGTGGGCAAGACCGCGATCGTGGAGGGGCTGGCCCGCCGCATCGTGGCCGGCGACGTGCCGGAGTCACTCAAGGGCAAGACGCTGATCTCGCTGGATCTGGGCTCCATGGTCGCGGGCGCGAAGTTCCGTGGCGAGTTCGAGGAACGCCTGAAGGCCGTGCTGGATGAGATTAAGGAGTCCAACGGGCAGATCATCACGTTCATCGACGAGCTGCACACCATCGTCGGTGCCGGTGCGTCCGGCGATTCCGCGATGGATGCCGGCAACATGATCAAGCCGCTGCTCGCCCGCGGTGAGCTGCGCCTGGTCGGCGCGACCACGCTGGACGAGTACCGCCAGTACATCGAGAAGGACGCCGCCCTGGAGCGCCGCTTCCAACAGGTGTACGTGGGCGAGCCGACGGTGGAGGACACCATCGGCATCCTGCGCGGGTTGAAGGAACGCTACGAGGTGCACCACGGCGTGCGCATCCAGGACTCCGCGCTGGTGTCGGCGTCGGAGCTGTCCAACCGCTACATCACCAACCGGTTCCTGCCGGACAAGGCCATCGACCTGGTCGACGAGGCTGGTTCGCGCCTGCGCATGCAGATCGATTCCTCCCCGCAGGAGATCGACGAGCTCGAGCGCATCGTGCGCCGCCTGGAGATCGAGGAGATTGCCCTGCAGAAGGAATCCGACGCCGCCTCCGCGCAGCGCCTGGAGCACCTGCGTGAGGAACTCGCGGACCAGCGCGAGCGCCTCGGCGAGATGAAGGCGCGCTGGGAGAACGAGAAGGCGGAGGTGAATAAGGTCCAGTCCGCGAAGGAGGAGCTCGAGCGCCTGCGCAACGAGTCCGAGATCGCGGAGCGCGAGGGCGACTACGCCAAGGTCTCCGAGCTGCGCTACGGCCGCATCCCGGAACTCGAGGCAGAGGTAGCCAAGGTGGAATCCGAGGCCAGCAACAAGACCATGCTGGAAGAGGAGGTCACCCCGGACATCATCGCGGACGTCGTGTCCTCCTGGACCGGCATCCCGGCCGGCAAGATGATGCAGGGTGAGACCGAGAAGCTGCTGAACATGGAGTCCGTGCTCGGCGAGCGCGTCGTGGGCCAGAAAGAAGCCGTGGTCGCGGTCTCCGACGCGGTGCGCCGCTCCCGCGCGGGCGTGGCGGACCCGAACCGCCCGATCGGCTCCTTCCTCTTCCTCGGCCCCACCGGCGTGGGTAAGACGGAGCTGGCCAAGTCGCTCTCGGAGTTCCTCTTCGACGACGAGGCGGCCATGATCCGCATCGACATGTCCGAGTACGGCGAGAAGCACTCCGTCGCCCGCCTGGTCGGTGCCCCTCCGGGATACGTCGGCTTCGATGCCGGCGGCCAGCTCACCGAGGCCGTGCGGCGTCGCCCGTACTCGCTCGTGCTTTTCGACGAGGTCGAGAAAGCGCACCCGGACGTCTTCGACGTGCTCCTACAGGTCCTGGACGAAGGGCGCCTCACCGACGGCCAGGGCAGGACGGTGGATTTCCGCAACACCGTGGTCATCCTCACCTCCAACCTGGGCGCTGGCGGCAACCGCGAGCAGATCATGGAGGCGGTGAAGCACCACTTCAAGCCGGAGTTCATCAACCGCCTCGACGACGTGGTGGTCTTCGACCCGCTGAGCCAGGACCAGCTTGTCGGCATCGTGGACATCCAGCTTGAGGGTCTGGCCGAGCGCCTCGCTGCCCGCCGCCTGATACTGGCCGTGTCGGATTCCGCGAAGTCCTGGCTGGCCGAGCGCGGCTACGACCCGGCCTACGGTGCCCGCCCGCTGCGCCGCCTGATCCAGCAGGCAATCGGCGACCGCCTGGCCAAGAAGCTGCTGGCAGGTGAGATCGTCGACGGCGACACCGTCCACGTGGACGTCGCCGACGGAGGCGAGGGCCTGGACGTTGCCGCGAGGTAGATAATGGGTGCATGACCCAACTCGTGCACACTCCGGAAGCGCTGGTTACGGCGCTTCCGGCCGGCCCCATCTCCCTCGTGCCCACCATGGGCGCGCTTCATAGCGGCCACCTCGCCCTCGTCCGCGCCGCTAAAGCGCTGGGCAATCCCGTGGTGGTGAGCATCTTTGTCAACCCGCTGCAGTTCGCGCCGGGCGAGGATTTGGAGGCGTATCCGCGGACGCTGGCCGAGGACGTCGCAAAGCTTGAAGCGGAAGGCGTCGACGCTGTCTTCGCGCCTTCCGCTGAGACGATGTACCCGCATGGCCCGCGCACGACGATCCAGCCCGGTCCGCTCGGCACGGTGCTGGAGGGCGCGACCCGGCCGACGCATTTCGCGGGTGTGCTCACGGTGGTGGCGAAGCTGTTCGCCCTGACCGGCGCCGCGGACGCGTTTTTCGGCGAGAAGGATTACCAGCAGTTAGCGCTGATTCGGCAGATGGTCGATGACCTGCACCTTCCCGTGCGTATCCACGGTTGCCCGATCGTGCGCGACACCGACGGCCTCGCGCTTTCTTCGCGCAACCGTTACCTCTCCGCCGAGGAGCGCGCCACCGCCCTGGCCATCCCGCGGGCGCTGGCCACCGGCAGCCTCTCGGAAGCACAATTGCTTCTCGACGCCACCGAAGGACTCCACCTCGACTACCTCGTTGCCACCGCCCCCGACATGTCAGATCTGCCAGAGGGGTACACGGGGCCGGCGCGCCTGCTCGTGGCGGCGAAGGTCGGATCGACGAGGCTGCTGGACAACGCCCCGATCGAGCTCTAGCGCGGCGGCGCGTTCCCGCTGCATCACCGCTGCATCACCGCTGCATGCCTCACGCCACTTCCGCCCGCCCCGATTCGCAAACCCTGGGAACTTTAGCCTGGGAATGGCCGATTTTTGCGCGAACCCAGGGTTTGGCTCCCAGGGTCTACGCAAAGTAGCGCCGACCACCCCCGCACCCGCCTAGAACGCGTGCTCCGGCCCCGGGAACTCCCCGGTGTGCACGGCGCGCTTGTAGTCGGCGGCCGCGGCGGCCAGATCCGCGCCCACCGAGCCGAACTTCCGGACGAATTTCGCGCGGTGGTCGCCGGCGGGGATATCCGCCATGTCGTGCCAGACCAGCACCTGGGCATCGGTGTCTGCACCTGCGCCGATGCCGACGGTCGGGACGGGGCACGAGGCGGTCAGTTCCGCCGCTAAGTCCGCGGGGACCATTTCGAAGACCACCATGTCGGCGCCGGCCTCGACGACCGCGTTGACATCGTCACGCAGCTGATCGGCCCCGGCGTCGCGGCCCTGGACCTTGAACCCGCTCAAGTTGTCCACGGACTGCGGGGTGAAGCCCACGTGGGCGCATACCGCTAGACCTGCGTTTTTCAGTGCCCGGATGCGCGGGGCGATCCGCACGCCACCCTCCAGTTTCACCATGTGGGCGCCGGTGCGGCGCACGAGGTCGGTGGCGGTGCGGACGCATTGCTCGTCGCTAGCCTCGTAGCTCCCGAACGGCAGGTCCATGATCACCAGCGCATTGCCTGCGCCGCGCACGACGGCCGCGCCGAGGAACGCCATCTCGTCCACGGAGACCTGGTTGGTGGTGTTGTAGCCGTAGACCACGTTGGCCGCGGAGTCGCCGACCAGGAGGCATTCGATGCCGGCCTGGGAAAGCACCCTCGCGGTGGCGTAGTCGTACGCGGTGAGCATCGCCCACTTCTCGCCGTCGGCTTTCTTGCGCGCGAAATCAGCGACGCGCACTTTTTTGGTGGGGGCAAGGTATCCAGTCACGCATGCAGTCTAGGCCGACACTGCTATAGCCCGGCCAAATACCAAAATGTTATCTGCGGCTCCATTCGCAGTTCGACGTGATCTGTACCATATGATTTGTAACTGTATTTTTGTCGGAAAGGAGTTCCCATGTCCACCCCAACAGCAATGCGCGCGGCAGTGGCCGAACAGTTCGGTCCCAGCGTCAATGTCAAAGAGATCGATTTGCCTAAGCCGGGCCCGTTTCAAGCACTGGTGAAGCTTCACGCTTCCGGGATCTGTCACACCGACCTCCACGCGGTTGAAGGGGATTGGCCCGTCAAACCGCAGCCGCCATTCGTGCCGGGGCACGAGGGCGTGGGCGAAATTGTGGAGCTCGGGCCAGGAGAGCATTCGGTGAAGGTGGGCGACATGGTTGGCAATGCCTGGCTGTGGTCCGCGTGCGGTGAGTGCGAGTTCTGTCGCACGGGGCGTGAAACGTACTGCAAGCAGGCGGAATACGGCGGATACACCCAGAACGGCTCGTTTGGTGAATACATGCTGGTGGACACCCGCTACGCGCCGCGCATCCCTGAAGGGGCGGACCCGGTTGAGGTTGCTCCGATCCTGTGCGCGGGCGTGACTGTGTACAAGGGCTTGAAAGAAGCGGACACCAAGCCTGGGCAGTTCATGGTGATCTCCGGTGTTGGCGGACTCGGCCACGTTGCGGTGCAGTACGGCGTGGCCATGGGCATGCGCGTCATCGCTGTAGATATTGCGGACGACAAGCTTGAGCTGGCCAAGCAGCTGGGCGCCGAGTTCACAGTGAACGCAAAGACCACGGATCCAGGCGAGGCGGTGCAGGAGTACACCGACGGTGGCGCTCACGGCGTGCTGGTCACCGCAGTGCACCCGGACGCGTTCGGGCAGGCGATTGCGATGTGCCGCTCCAACGGCGCCATCGTCTTCAACGGCCTGCCGCCGGGGGAGTTCCCGGCGCCGATTTTCGACATTGTCCTGCGCGGCATCACCATCCGCGGCTCCCTGGTGGGCACCCGCCAGGATATGGCGGAAGCGCTGGACTTCTACGCGCGCGGCGAGGTTAAGCCGCACGTGACCGCTTGTGAGCTGGATGATGTCAACGAGGTGTTTGAGAACATGCGCAACGGCAAGATTGCTGGCCGTATGTCGATCAAGTACTAGACTGCCCTGCATGCAGGCATCCACCACTATCCTCACCCGCGTTGCAATCCCGGGCGTTGAGAGCGAGCAGCTGCAGGCGCACCAGATTGGGCAGAATCATTTTGTGGTGGCGAGCGTTCCGTTCGTGGATACGACGCTCGCGATGGGCGACATCGTTGAGTGCGTGACGGTGGGCGGGGCGTTCCATGTGGACCGCGTGGTGGTGCGCGGCGGCGCGTCGACGGTGCGCGTGCTGCCGGAGGATCCGGAGGGACTGGACCCGGGTGATATCGCCGGCACCCTGCTGGCGTTCGGTTGCCGGGTGGAGCTCGGCCCGGGCGGCATGCTCGCGGCCAGCATCGGCGCGGACTGTCCGCGTGAGGGGATCACCGAGTGGCTCAGCGGTCTGGAAGAGCAGGGCACGATCCAGCTCGCTCCCGGGTACATGGCGTAAAACACCGTTACACTTGCGGCCATGAGCGTGTTTGTCTCCGCCGCTGAACTCAACGAGCGAATCCAGACTGGCCAAAAACAGACCATTATCGCCGCGCTGTGGGAGCCGAAAGACGGCAAAGCGTGGTCCAAATTCCAATCTGAGCACATCCCGACGGCGCTGTACTGCGACCCGTCGGTGCAGCTTGCCGGCTTGCCCGGCCGCGCGGTGGGCCGTAACCCGATGCCTGGCCTCGACGTTGTCAGGAAAGCAGCCGCGAGCTGGGGCATCGAGGAAGGCCGCCCGGTGTACATCTACGACGGCGGCAATGGCCTGTTCGCCGCCCGCGCATGGTGGATTTTGCGCTGGGCGGGTGTGCAGGACGTGCATATTCTCGACGGCGGCTTCGCCACCTGGGACGGCGAAGGCTTCCCCACGGTCGCGGGCCCGGGAGGCATCGTCGTCCCGCGCGGCGTCGAGCTCACCGAGGGCAACCTGCCGTCCGCCACGATGGCAGACGTCAGAGCATTTGAGGGATTGCTTATCGACGCCAGAGGTGCCCGCCGTTTCCAAGGCCTCCGCGAAATCCTGGACCTGCGCGCCGGGCACATCCCGGGTGCGCGGAACTTGCCGGTGAACGACCTGTTCGATCCGGAGAGCCACAAGGTGAAGGACACCGACACGATCCGCGACCGCTTCTCCCAGCTGGGGGTCACCCAGAACACGGACCCGGCCGGCGTGATTACCTACTCCGGCTCCGGTAACCACTCCGCGCTGCTGCTGGCCGCGATGGAGCACGCCGGCCTGCCGCTTTTGACGCACTACGTGGGCGGCTGGTCCCAGTGGAGCGCGAACCGCGACAACCCGGTGGCGACGGACATTTAGTGTCGGGCCGCGCGGTAGCATAGTCCGCGATGGTCATCCTGCTGTTCGTTCTCGCACTCGTGGCGCTGCTCGCCGCCGTGGCGCTGTTCGCGTCGGACTCCCGTGAGCGCAGCACACACTCCGAAAAGCCCGCCAAACCCGCCAAGCCCAGCAAGCGCGCCCGCCGCGCCTGGGCCCGCGAACACGGCTATGCCTTTGCTTCCAGCGACGACATGTTGGCGAGCGAGTGGTCGCGCGGCGCCGCCGCCGGGGGAGCGCCCGCCCGAAACGTTGCCACCGGCGCCGCCTACGGGCACGACGCGCATGTGGCGGACCTGGGTGAGGCCACCGTCATCGCCATGGGCACCGGCGCCGAGACCAGCGCGGTGGTGGATTTCCGCCGCACGGATTTCGCGGCGGAAGGCTCCGACGACCTGGTGGAGCTGGACACGCACCATGGGTTCACGTGTTTTGCGACGCAGGCGGGGGCGGGCCGTAGGTTCGTCGATAAGCGAGTGCTCACCGCCCTCGAACAACTTCCCGCCGCCGTGCAGGCAGTCTGGTTCGAGGGCGCGTGGGCGATTGCCCAGCTGGGCCGCGACGCTACCCCGCAAGATTGGGACGCCACCCTCGCGCCCCTGGCGCTGCTCGCGGACGCGGCCCGGACGCTGCCGCCTATCGACGACACCCCGCTGAACCTCCCATTCCCCACCCGCGAAATCCCAGGACACGCCCCCGCGGCAGTACCTGAGGCGGAGGACGAGCCGGTGATGCAGCGCCCGGAGGATCCCGTGGAGCTGCCGACGCGCACCACCGGCGGCGAGCGCGGTGAGGTGGCAGACCACACCATCGGCGGCGACGACGTGGAAGCCATCGCGGGCGACGAGCGCCGCGTGGTGGACCTGACCCGGGTACGCCGCATGCAGGGCCCGAGCTCAATTTTCGACGACAAGGAGTAAAACGATGAAGGAAAAACTCGCTGAGCTGGTCAAAGAGCTGGCAGTGGTGCACGGCAAGGTGACTCTGTCTTCGGGCAAGGAGGCGGACTACTACGTGGATCTGCGCCGCGCGACGCTGCACCATGAGGCCAGCCCGCTGATCGGCCAGCTGCTGCGCGAGCTCACCGAGGATCTGGACTTCGACGCCGTCGGCGGCCTCACCCTGGGCGCCGACCCGGTGGCCACCGCCGTCATGCACGCCCCCGGCCGCCCGATCGACTCGTTTGTGGTGCGCAAGGAGGCGAAGAAGCACGGCATGCAGCGCCGCATCGAAGGCCCGTCCATTAAGGGCAAGCGTGTGCTGGTGGTCGAGGACACCACCACCACCGGCAACTCGCCGCTAACCGCCGTCGAGGCTTGCCGCGAGGAGGGCGCCGAGGTGGTCGCCGTGGCCACCGTCGTCGACCGTGCGACCGGCGCCGACCAGGTGCTCCGCGACGCCGGCCTGGAGTACCGTTTCCTCCTCGGACTCGAAGACCTGGGCCTTGCCTAGCTCGTCTGACGGGGAGCTCCGCGGACCCACCGAGTGGAACGAAGGCCGCCACGGCGTCGGCCCCTGGGAAGGGGAGTGGCCCGATGACCCCCGCCTGGACCCGGAGTTTCTCCGCGACGGCGACCGCCGCAACGTCGTCGACGCGTACCGTTACTGGTCGCTGGACGCCGTGGTGGAGGACCTTGACCAGCGCCGGCATCCGTTCCACGTGGCCATCGAGAACTTCGAGAACGACATGAACATCGGCACCGTGGTGCGCACCGCCAACGCGTTTTTAGCCCGCGAGGTGCACATTGTGGGGCGCAAGCGGTGGAACCGGCGCGGCGCGATGGTCACGGACCGCTACCAGCACATCCGCCACCACGAAACGGTCGCGGACCTCATGGAGTGGGCCGCCGCGGAGGGCATCCCGGTGGTCGCCATCGACAACACCCCCGGCTCCGTGCCGCTGGAGACCGCGGAGCTGCCCCGCGAGTGCGTCCTGCTGTTCGGGCAGGAAGGCCCGGGCGTGACCGAGGCTGCCCAAGAGGCGTCGGTGATGACCTGCTCGATTGCCCAGTTTGGCTCCACCCGGTCCATCAACGCGGGCGTGGCCGCCGGCATCGCGATGCACGCCTGGGTCCGCCAGCACGCGGACCTCTCCCAGGCCTGGTAGCCGCGCCCCGTCCGCCCGAGTTTCGCAAAACTTTACATGCGTCAAAACTTATAATCTTTTGACCTGCACGTTAAAAAGTGGACGACCGTCCCAATTGTCAACTTTTGCACGTTTCGTTTAGGCGCCGCCACCCACAACCCCAAAAACCCGCCAGAACCGGTGAAGCGAAACCAACGTGTCTGGCAATATAGGTACGAACCGTTAGAACCCGAGGAGTCCCCCTGTGCCGGAAACGTGGGCGCACCGCGCCGACCTGGCTGAATCTGCCGTAAATGAGCGCCACGCTCACAAACTCTGGGGCCTGCCCAAAACCAACCTTGCCGTGGTGACGTGGCCGCCGGGCCCCAAGGACCGCTTCTTTTGGCATTGGCATTACTGGTGGCAGGCGCAGTATCTGGACTGCCAGGTTGATGCCGCCACCCGCCGGGAGACCAAGGCCCGCCGCCGCCGGATCGCGGACACGCTGCGCGGGGTGCAGCGCCGCAACCGGGGCAAGCTGCTCACCAACGTCCACTACGACGACAAGGCGTGGTTGGCATTGGCATGGAACCGTGCGACCCACATCGGCGGGATCAAGCGCAACCGCCACTTGGACGACCTGGAGTTCGACCTGCTCGCGGGCATTGACCCGGTCACGGGTGTCCTGCCCTGGCGGGGCGGTGAGACGTTCTACAACGTGCCGTCGAACGCCACCGCGGCGCTGCTGTTCGCCCGCACGGGCCGCCTGGATAAGGCGCGCGAGATCGTGGACTGGATCTTCGACAATCTGGTGCGTGAGGACGGCCTGCTCGACGACGGCATCCGGATGCGCATGAGCGGACCGGAGGTCGTCGATAAGATCTACACCTACAACCAGGGCACAGCGCTCGGAGCGAGCCTGGAGATCGCACTCGCGCTGCGCGAGGACGTGGGCCTGGCGCACGACGAGCAGATCGATTCCTTCGTCTACTCGGAGCGTGCGGACGCGTCGATGTTCTACATCACCCACATCCGCGCGATTGTGCAAGCGGTTGCCCTGCACCTGGCCACCCCGCAGGGCGTGCTGCTCAGCCCGCCGGAGGAGTCGGGCGAAGGCGACGGCGGCCTGTTCAAGGGCATCCTCGCGCGCTACCTGGCGGAGGTTGCGCTGCGGTTGCCGGAGGATTCGAAGGAGAACATCGCCACCCGCAAGATCGCGGCACGGCTGGTTATGCAGTCGGCGGAGTCCCTCTGGTCGCACCGCTTGGAGGTCGACGGCCTGCCGGTGTTCGCCGCGGAGTGGACGCAGGATGCGAAGTTGCCGCACAACTACGGGCTCGGGCCTTCGTCGATAAGCGAGGCGGTGGGGCTCGTGCGTATCGACGAGCGCGACCTGTCCGTCCAACTGTCCGGCTGGATGCTGCTGGAGGCGGCGGCGAGGGTGGCTGCAGCGCAGGCGTAAAACGGGCATACTAGGGGCGTAACTGCAACCCCTAGCAGGAGGATTTCCATGCCTATCGCAACCCCCGAGGTTTACAACCAGATGCTGGACACCGCCAAGAAGGGCGGCTTCGCGTTCCCGGCGATTAACTGCACCTCGTCGGAGACCATCAACGCGGCGATCAAGGGTTTCGCGGAGGCGGAATCTGACGGCATCATCCAGTTCTCCATCGGCGGTGCCGAGTTCGGCTCGGGCCTGGGCGTGAAGAACAAGGTTGCGGGCGCGAAGGCGCTGGCGGCGTTCGCGCACGAGGTGGCGCAGCACTACGACGTCAACATCGCCCTGCACACCGACCACTGCCAGAAGGAAGTGCTGGACGACTACGTCCGTCCGCTCATCGCCATCTCCCAGGAGCGCGTGGACCGCGGCGAGCTGCCGCTGTTCCAGTCCCACATGTGGGACGGCTCCGCGGTGCCGATCGACGAGAACCTCGAGATCGCCCAGGAGCTTCTGGCCAAGGCCCACGCGGCGAACATCATCCTCGAGGTGGAAATCGGCGTCGTCGGCGGCGAGGAGGACGGCGTTGAGGCGAAGGCCGGCGCGAACCTGTACACCAACGAGGCCGACTTTGAGAAGACCGTCGACGCCCTGGGCACCGGCGAAAACGGCCGCTACCTGCTGGCCGCCACCTTCGGCAACGTCCACGGCGTGTACAAGCCGGGCAACGTGAAGCTGCGCCCGGAGGTCCTGGACATGGGCCAGAAGGTCGCCGCCCGCAAGCTCGGCCTGGACGAGGGCGCCCAGCCGTTCGACTTCGTCTTCCACGGCGGCTCCGGCTCCGAGAAGGAGAAGATCGAGGAGTCCCTGCGCTACGGCGTGATCAAGATGAACGTGGACACCGACACCCAGTACGCGTTCACCCGCCCTGTCGCGGCCCACATGTTCTCCAACTACGACGGTGTGCTCAAGATCGACGGCGAGGTGGGCAACAAGAAGACCTACGACCCGCGCTCCTACCTGAAGAAGGCTGAGCAGGCCATGTCCGAGCGCGTCATCGAGGCGTGCCAGGACCTCCACTCCGTGGGGAAGTCCGTGTCCAAGTAAGCACTCCTTGCTTATCGACGAAACCTCCGGCCCTCCCCGGAGGTTTTCCTTTTGCCTTGTTTCGGCCTGGTGCGAGCCACCCCCTGGTGCGAGCC
>NZ_KV835942.1:163245-171589 GCF_001838175.1 Corynebacterium sp. HMSC034A01
TGCGAGCCACCCCCTGGTGCGAGCCACCCCTCCCTAGCGGGAACCACACCAGCCCCAACAGTTTCCTGCGCCACACCCGCCCCAGGCCGCAGGCCCGTGTTTGCAAAAGTTTGCATGCGTGAGGTCTTATAGCCTCCTGGCCCGCAAGAATAAACCTGAACACCCGTCCAGGATGTCGACTTTTGCACGTTTCGTTTAGGCCTCGACCGTTCTCGCGCCCGCCCGTAGCCTTCCAACCTAGACTGTCTAACCATGGCGAAGCAGAGGATGAGTACGCGCGAGCGTCTCCAGCTGGTGGACAAATCGTTGCAGGCGCGCCTGAAACGTGTGCGCAAGCGTCTGCTCCCGATCCTGCAGATCGGTTTAGCGGCCGGCCTCGCGTACTTCTTGGCCCGTGACGTCGCCGGCCACCCGCGCCCGTTTTTCGCCCCGATCTCGACGGTGATCATTATCGGCATGACGGGCGGAGACCGTGTTTCTAAGTCCGTGGATATGGCTGTTGGCTGCATTCTCGGTGTCCTGGTTGGAGACCTCATCTTCTACCGGCTCGGCGACGGTGGCTGGCAGATCGCGGTCATCGTCGCCGGTTCACTGCTGATCGCGTCGTTCTTCTCTAGCTCAGTCCTTGTGAACAACCAGGCCGCGATCGGCGCGATCCTGATCGCCACAATCATGCCGCCGGGCGCGGAGGTCACTGGCCTGGACCGCACGGTGGACGCGATCATCGGCTGTCTGGTCGCGATGGCCACCATTGCGCTGATCCCGCAGGCGCCGATGCAGTCGGCCCGCGCCGAGGTGTCGAAGGTGCTGGGAATTATGTCGTCGGTGCTCGACGATGTCTCGGACGGCCTGCGCGACAACAACCCCGACGTCATCGACGAGGCGCTCGAGCTCATCCGCGGTTCCCAGACCGGTATCGATGACCTCGCCTCTGCGGTGAAGGCCGGGCAGGAAACGTCGCGTGTCTCGCCTTTTTTGTGGGGTACGCGCCGCTACATTAACTCGCTCGCCCGCGTGATCCCGCCCGTCGATAATGCGGTGCGTACGGCGCGAGTGCTTGCACGCCGGGCGCGTGTGCTTGCCGACGACAACGATTCCGCCACCCCCGCCCAAATCCAACTCCTGGACACCCTTTCCCAGGTGTGTCTGGAGCTTTCCGAGGTCTACGACGTCAATTCACGCGTCGCCCAAGCCACCGTCATCCCGCAGTGCGTCAACGAACTGCGCCAGGCCGCGCAGGAGGCGGGTATGGACGTTATCCCGGAGGACGGCGTGCTGTCCGCCTATGCGATTCTGGCGCAGACTCGCTCGCTGATCGTGGACCTGCTGATGGTGTGCGGCATGTCCCACGAGTCGGCGCTCGCGGCCCTCGCACCCACCTCGAAGACGCCGAAGGTGGAGCCGGAAACGTTCGACTTCGACTAGCGCGCCTGGCGCTCGCGGCCCTCGCGGTGCTTTGATGCCCCGCACCCGTTCTGGCCTGCCCCCGTGCCCTGCGCTCTGCCGCCGGCCGCGCCCCGCCCCGTGCCGTGCCGCCTCGTTTTCCGCGTTTCCAGCTAGCAGGGTCCAGCTAATCGCCCCCAGGAGCCGAATAGCTGGGTCTTAGTAGCTGGATCCGCGGTTTGGGGGGTGCGGAGCGGCCCAGGCGGAGCTGGCGGGGTGGAGCTGGCGGCTGGTGTCGGCGGCTATGGCAGGGGACTTCCCTGCCCCGCACAGCGAAAACCCCGGCTGGGAGGAAAACCCAGCCGGGGTTAGAGGCGTCTAGCGCTCAGTGTTTAGCGCTTGTTGATGTCGCCCTCGACGTCGCCCTCGACAACGCCGTCGGTCTCGAAGCGCTCCTTGCGGACTTCCTCGGAGACGGTCTCGGTGTCGCGGACGGTGTCCTTCTCCAGGGAAACCTTCTCCACCGGGACGGACTCCTTGGAAACGTTCACGCGCTCCTCGGAGAGGGTGACGGAAGCTTCCTGCTCGCCGATGTTGGAGTCGTAGTTAGCGCGGTCAGCGTCGGTGATCGGCTCGCGGACAACGCGGACCTCTTCGCGCTCAACCGGAACCTCAACGGTCTCGGTCTCGTTGACAACGTACTTGCGCAGGCGAACCTCGCCGGTCTCGACGCGGTCCTTGGAGACGTTCAGCTGCTCCTCGGAGCGGATGATCTCGTCGTTGTCAGCGACCTCGCGGCGGTCAGCGTCGACAACGTCGCGACGCTCGGTGTCAACGTCGGTCTCGACGTTGCGCTCGCCAGCCGCGTAGCCAGCACCTGCGGCACCGGCTGCGCCAGCACCAGCAGCGCCGGTCTCTGCGAAGCGGTTACCGGTCTCGTAGGTGGTCACGTCCTGGGTGTTCTCCAGGCCGTAGTGGCGGTAGAAGGCATCCTGGTCCTCGGTGGTGAGGTGGCCGTTCTCGTCCAGATCCGGTGCGTCCTCGATGCGCTCCTTCGGGAATGCGAGGTGCAGCTCGCCATCACGCAGGGTGTGGCCGCGCAGCGGGACGATGGAGTCGCCGCCACCGAAGAGGCCGTGGTTGACGGAAACGAAGTCCGGCTGGCCGGTGGTGTCGTTGACGTAAACGTCCTTGACGCCGCCAACCTTGTCGCCGTCGACGTCGAAAGCGGTAGCGTTTGCCAGATCCTCGATGCGGTTGAAGTCAGCCATGATTTCTCCTTAAAGATTTCGGCTAGTAAATTTGTCTTGCTCCGCAGTTTCCGTCTGAAGCGGTCCTTGCGGGAACAAATCCGAATGTAGGGAAGGCCCCGCCCCCGCGTCTGGACGGTCGTCCAAAATTGGCCCCCTGAACAAAAGTTCGAGCGACAAACCCCCCGGTTTCAGGTAGCCCCTTGAATGTGGCTGTGACGTGGACATTTGCCTATCGACGGCACCGAAAACGAAAAAACCTACAACACTTTCAAATACCGGCGAGGTAACGAAACGCTAACCAAACGCCACAAAATTCCCACTGTGAGATAAATCACGTTTGGGAATTTAGGGCTCTCGCACGCTCTGGATGTCGCGTAAATGGCGGTAGAAGGTGACCCGGGAGACGGGTCGGGGGCGCAGAATGCCGTCAATAAGCACGGCGATTTCCTCGCCTCCTGATTGCAGCGCGCGGCCCGCGAGCACCCGGGAGGAGTCGGTGCGGCGGACGGGAAGCCGCCGGAGGAAGCGACGCGTGGGCACAAGCGGGCTGGTGAAGGGGACCGCGACCAGCCCGGGCGCGTCCACGGTGGGCACGAGCCGTGCGCCGTACTCGTCGCCGCTGACGAGCACCTCCGAATCCACGACAATTTCGCCGACGTACGGCGCCGACCCGTCGCCGGTGTAGAGCTCCGCGGACCCCGCAACCGTCTCGCCGAAGTCCGTGCGCACGCAGGGCATCGGCCGCACCGCGCCCTCAACCGCGAGTGCTACATCGCCTGCGCCCCACACGAGTGCCGCAGGCGAATGTGTATCCACGGGCACGTACCCGACCTCCACCCACATCACATCCGCCCGCATGAGGCGGGTGAGCACGAGGCCGAGCGCGCGGTCGTCGCCGGAGACAATCACGCGCACTGCTTCTGCGGGGCGCTGCGGCGCAAACGCCGGCTCGCCGAGGTGGGACACGTTGGGGCTGGCCTGGATCTCGTCCAGAGACGGGGTGGGGTCTTCCGGCAACACCTCGCGTGCGATCTCCGCCAGAAACTTCAGGTCCCGCTGGCTGGGGTGCTGCGGAAGGTCGAAGCGCTGGGCGCCGGGGATGACGGGCGCGTCGCCGCACGCGCAGTAGATGAGCCGCATGGCGCTCACGCTACAATATGGCCGTTATTGCGCCATATATAAGGAGTGTGCGATGTCCGCCATCATCATTGTGGGCGCCCAGTGGGGCGACGAGGGCAAAGGCAAGGCAACCGACATCCTCGGCGGCAAGGTCGATTACGTGGTTAAACCCAACGGCGGCAACAACGCGGGCCACACCGTTGTGGTGGGCGGGGAGAAGTACGAGCTGAAGCTGCTTCCGGCTGGAGTGCTCAGCGAAAACGCCACCCCGATCCTGGGCAACGGCGTGGTGGTGAACCTGGAGGCCCTTTTCGAGGAGATCGACGGGCTCGAGGCCCGCGGCGCCAACGCGTCCCGCCTGAAGGTCTCCGCCAACGCGCACCTGGTGGCGCCGTACCACCAGCAGCTGGACCGCGTGCAGGAGCGCTTCCTGGGCAAACGCGCCATCGGGACCACTGGCCGCGGCATCGGCCCCACCTACGCCGACAAGGTCGCGCGCGTGGGCTTGCGCGTGCAGGACATCTTTGACGAGTCCATCTTGCGCCAGAAGATCGAGTCTGCGCTGGACGTGAAGAACCAGATGCTGGTGAAGATGTACAACCGCCGCGCGATCTCCGTGGAGGAGACCATGGACTACTTCGGCCGCTACGCCGAGCGTCTCGCGCCCATGGTGGTGGATGCGGAGCGTGTGCTTAACGACGCCCTGGACCGCGGCGAGCACGTCCTCATGGAGGGCGGCCAGGCCACGATGCTGGATGTGGACCACGGCACCTACCCGTTTGTCACGTCGTCCAACCCCACCGCCGGCGGCGCGTGTGTGGGCTCCGGCATCGGCCCGACTCGCATCACCGGGGTGCTGGGCATTGTGAAGGCGTACACCACCCGCGTGGGCGCCGGCCCGTTCCCGACGGAACTGTTTGATAAGTGGGGAGAGTTCCTTCAGGTCACCGGCGGCGAGGTGGGCGTGAACACCGGGCGCGTGCGCCGCACTGGCTGGTACGACAGCGTGATCGCGCGCTACGCCTCCCGCGTCAACGGCTTCACCGACTTGTTCTTGACCAAGCTGGACGTGCTCACCGGCATCGGCGAGATCCCCATCTGCGTGGCCTACGACGTGGACGGCAAGCGCTTCGACGAAATGCCGCTGACGCAGACTGACTTCCACCACGCCGAGCCGATCTACGAGACCATGCCGGCCTGGGACGAGGACATTACGGAGTGCCGGGAGTTTGAAGACCTGCCGCAGAAGGCGCAGGACTATGTGCTTCGCCTTGAGGAGCTCTCCGGCGCGCCGATCTCCTACATCGGCGTCGGCCCGGGCCGCGACCAGACCATCGTGCGTCACGATGTGATGCAGCGGTAGTGGTTTCCTGGGGTTTCGGGGGCTAAGCGGCGTCGCGCTTTGTGACGTCCCTTCGGCCTTTCCACTCCCTTCGGTGGGGAGACGATTGAATCAGTGTGCAGGTGGATGCGCGCATCCAAGAGACGAACACCACTGTCCAGCAGCGTCTGGGCTTGTTCGCCTCAGAAGTCGCTTTCCAGATCGACGCCATCAATAGGCGGCCGGGCTAGTACGGAACGGGTGCGAGCGGCTCCGTACAGGACCTCGAGCTCACGGGGTCTTCCGGCAACGCCTAGGCAAAGATTTCCCGCACGAGGGAGTGTGGAGGCTTCTGCCTATCGACGCCTCGCCGGCCACCCCCATAAGGGTGATAAACGAAAACTTGCGTCACATTCTTACCTGAAATTAAGAACCGTCTCGTTTTGGTCCGTCGATTGGAGCTTCGGAGCTTGTGGCTGCACAGCAACTTAGCAGGAAGTTTTGTGGTCTAAAGTTCCTAGCTGCGACTCCGCTGATCGTGCCCTCTCATCTTTCTTTCGGGGGCGATGAAGTATGCGTTTTTGGGTTGCTCAGGGTGTTGTTAAGAACGGCGCCGCTCGGACATTAGTTGTGATCGACGTGTCGTGCATTTCGTAAGCTCCTCTGAGCTGTCTGTGCAGGTGGTAAACGCCATATGTCTAATTAGTCAAAGTTTAGCGCCGTTTTGTGGGGGGGTAGATGTTCATCAAAGGGGCATTGCAGACGCCTTGGGGCATCCGTACGCTTGTCTATGTTGGCCCTTATAGACAATTGGCTAGCTGTACAAATGTCACGGGCTCAGCGTTCTGTTGTTTCAGAGATTCCTCGAAAGGGACTTGTATGAAGAAGAACTACATCGCTCGTCGCCGCGGCACTTCGGTTGCCGCTGCCGCGTTGTCGTTGGCTTTGGTTGTGCCTTTGGCGCAGCCGGTGGCGTTTGCGCAAGAAGCGCCTGCTGCAGTGGCTGCTGCTGACGCTCCTGCCGACGCGCGGGGGAAAAATGAGTTGGTGCCAAACGCGATCTACACCAAGGGTGGCTGGCGTGACTACTACGGCTACCACGGCTATGCCTACATCAATAAGCAGGGCCGTGCGGATGATCTGGCGGAGAGTAATGAGCCGCTGAAGGGCAATGTCATCTACTTACAGTATGTAAATAAGAACGGCGAGGTTTCGCCGACGTTTTACACGTTGACAGATTCCGAGGGGCGCTTCTCGTTTGATCTATCGGAGAGTGTGACGGACCCGATTGGTGCACCGCGCTGGTATCTGGCCGGTGATAGCGACTTTAAGGTCCGTGTCTGGGGCGAGAACCCGGATGAATCGAAGTACTCGGTGGTTATGGCTGGCGATATGCAGTCTGGCCGTTACACCAAGCGTTTGGATCGTGTTCAGGAGTCGTGGAACTTTACGGTTGGTCCGGCGGGTTCGCGTATTACCAACGGTCGTTTTGTGCTGGAGGAGAAGCCGAACCACGTTGGTTGGTTGGCCAAGCCGGAAGAGGATTGGACCCGAGCTCTCGACGGTGAGACCGGCGAACCGACCGTTGATGGTCAGTTCCCGGACTACGGCCGTCACGGTGCGATCGATGGCGGTACGCGTATTTGGTGGGAGTCTGGTGAAAACGCTGGCTCGCTGCCGAGCCAGTACGCCTACAACGTCAATCAGGGTGACCGTGCCGCTGGTGGCGTAGAGATTGTTGCGTCTTACCTCAACGATGAAGTTGTGCGTGAGATTGAGGCGTGGAAGGACGCTAACCCGGGCTACACAGTTGAGCAGGAACGTGAGAACCAAAAACGCATCATTGATGCGTACCAGGGTGAGCACGGTGAAGGTTCCCACATTGCAGAAACGGTTGTTGCGCCGTCGAAGGCTGATGGTTCCTTCTACCTTCCGTTCAAGGGGACGAAGGGCTACTCCTGGAAGCGATCGAACCTCGGTGCGAACAAGGTTGTCAGTGAGGACGAGTGGGGCAAGGTCGCTGATGACTACAAGAATGACAGCCTGAGCACGTTCAACGGGGCGTCGTTGCGGGACGTACGCCACGTCAACACCGATTACATGTACGTCTACCCTCGTATCGAGGGTCGCGATGTGAAGCTGTCGTCGTTCCCGATGAACATGTTCCAGAACATCGAGGACTTGGGTAGCTCGGGGACGAGTAACAACATGGGCAATATTCGCTTCCCGTTGATTAATGCGCAGCCGATTTTTGATATTCCGGAGTACAACTCGTATGACAATAAGGGCCGTGCGGGTTCGAAGGTGACCACGAAGACTGCTGGATTGGTGCCGAACACGGATTATGCGATTCGTTGGTACGCCACGACCGAGGACGGTACGCAGGAAGAGCTTGAGGATGCAATGTGCATCGTCAAGAGTGATGACAAGGGTGTGCTGCCGTCGTGTGATTTCCAGGCGCCTGAGGATCTGAAGGAGACCACGGTCTTTACAGCAGCTGTGGTTAATGTTGATCCGGCGTCTGGTGAGCCGTCTGATCGTTGGGAGATGGCAGACTCTTTTACCGCTGTGGTGCCGGAGCAGTTGCCGTTGGGTTCGAAGTATGACGAGTACTCGGCTGATGAGGTTGCGCCACTGTTCAATGATCTGCCGAACAACGTCGTTGAGGGTGCCGAGCCGGAGTACGCTGCTGAGGGTCTGCCTGCGGGTCTGAAGATTGATCCGAAGACGGGCGAAATCACGGGTACCCCGACCGAGGCTGGTACCACTGAGGTAACCGTAACCCGCACGGTTGATGTTGAGGTCGAAAAGTGGGTTCCGGAAATCGACGCTGAGGGCAATCCGGTGTACGAGAATCCGGATGCGCCTGAGGAAGATCGTGTTGAAAAGGTCACGAAGCAGACGGTGACTGAGCCTCGTAAGGAAGAGGTCGTTACCAAGATTGTGGTGACGGACACTCCGCTTGCTGATGGCGTCGTTGGTGAGGAGTATTCCCAGGATGTCAAGCCGGAAGGCTTCGATGTTCTGCCGCAGGGCTTCGAGCTGAAGAAAGACTCCATCACGGTTGAGGGACTTCCGGAAGGTTTGCAGTTCGAGGGCGGCAAGATCACCGGTACTCCAACGGCTGAAGCTGCGGCTTCTGAGGAGAATCCAAACGTTACCGTGACCTACACGTTGGTGGATCAGGACGGCAACGAGACTCCTGGACACATCGATGTTGTGCCGCTGAACATTAAGTCGGCGGCGCAGAACGATGAGTTCGAGCCTG
>NZ_KV835943.1:0-255 GCF_001838175.1 Corynebacterium sp. HMSC034A01
ACGAGGCGTTTGCGGCGACAATGGAACGCGTGAGCAAACACCGCAAAGTCCAACGCAACCATCAGCAGCAGCGAGTCGATGAAGCAGCCGATGCGAAGAGACCACCCCGGCCAGTCAACGAGTGGCTGCCAGGCCCTGGGCCGATAGACGATATCGCTGATTTACCCAGTGACATGGACGAGCTGAAAAAGCTCGTTGTTGAGATGCGCGACCGGGAAACGGTCAAAGACGCCATTATCCAAGTGCTCATGAGCG
>NZ_KV835944.1:0-5657 GCF_001838175.1 Corynebacterium sp. HMSC034A01
AACGGCTACACCACTACACGGGACTTGACCGCAGCGTGCCGTTGAGCTTTCAGGGCAAGGGCTTGCTGCTTCGCAGGTTCGTGCGCAGTTGATTCGGGAGGACTGTAGGTCTGTTCCTTCTGCCGCTTCAATTTCGGGATGGGTACGCAACGCCCGTCATGGCAACGGCGTCGATAAAGGTTGGCGTTGCGCCGAGTTGATCGCCGAGGTCGTCCGGGTGAATGTGACAACGTCGGCATCCACCCGCGAGATTGGATGGCGTTTTCGGGTCGCTGCGAGTTCCGTGGCGGTGTGGACGCACAAGTTCGCTCCGGATGCGGGTTTGCGGCGTGGGATGACGCCGCAGGAGATTGAACAGGCGACACTGGCGCGTGTGAAAGAACACCACGAAACCCAAAAACGCAAGCGCAAGAAGACCGAAACACAACGTCATTCACAACGTGCCGCGCGCGATGAGAGTGCGCATTCACGCAATCATGAGCAGCCAACGGCTCCGTTTGATGAGGCAGCGTTGCCGGATGATGTTGAGGCCCTCAAAGACCTATTGCGGCAAGAGCGATTTATGCGTCTGGCGGATAAAGCGCTGTTTGAGGCGGTGATGGAATCTGAGGGAAAAGCGCAAACCCGGAGACGCTCGACAGCGTGGTCGTCGCTACGGCTGTCAGACGACTCCGGGACGTCGGATACCAAGTAACACATTGCTGCGCCTACTACGGGTTGAATTACAGCACGTACAAGTCGGCATGCCGACGGTTGGATCACCCTTTGGTCGACCGCAAAGGCCAGGCCAAGGCATTGGTTTCGGCTGTTTGTGAGGACAATCGCATGGTCTACGGCTACCGCCGCGTGACTGAAGTATGCAAAGCGAACGGTCTTTCACTCGGTGAAAAATCGATTCGCACGATCATGAGCGAGGAACACTTGCAGCCGAAGACAAAACGCACCAAGCGCTACAGCTCATATAAGGGCGAAACTGCGCATCGCCCAGCGAATCGATGTCTGGTTGGAGATATCGACACTGTCGCCAAAAATGGCACCCACGTCTCGCAAAGATATCGTTCGCAAGCGGATCGTCGCAGGCAGGCGGGCAGGAAGGATCTGGTGCACGACTTTTACGCCGACGCACCAAACCAAAAACTCGGCACCGACATCACCGAGTTTCAATGCGCTGACGGCAAGGTCTTTTTTAGCCCGCTCATCGACTTCCACGACAACATGCCCATCGTATACACCTGCGCCACACGGCCAGCGGCGTTGTTGACCAACACCATGCTTGAAGCTGGGCAACCGGGGCAACGCCCCGGCTTGCACACCGACCGCGGCTGGCACTACCGCCACGCCGACTGGGTCGATCGACTCACCGACACCAGCCACGACAGGCAACAATGCGCACAATGCACGCAGGAAAAACCCTGCGATAACGCCTGGTTGATGGTGCCGTCCCTATCGCGGCTCGGCAACAGCGGCGACAACGCCCGAGTCGAGGGCTTCTTCGGCACCGTCAAGCGCGAACTTTATGCCAATAGGATTCGACCTGAAAAGCTCACGACCGAGGAGTTTATGGAGTATCTTGACGACTACCTGGACTGGTTCGTCTTTGACAGACTCACCACCGGACCAGACGGGCAATACACAACCCTGGCTAAGCAAAGAAACCTAGCCAAAACCACCTAGCCAACGACACAACGGCAACGAGTGGTTCACAGGAAGTCCGCAGACCAGATCCGTGAATTAGTTCCCACTTGGACGGTTGAATAATTCACTATCCCCAGGTCGCCAAAAACTCACGGCGGGATAGTTCACAAGCGAGTGAACTTTGTCGCAATTGGGGCGGAAAGGCGCCCCGGGGCCGAAACCCCGGGGCGCCGTAGAAATGCCAGGACCGCGTCTAGCTCTCCCGGCGGATGTTGATGAGCACGCCGCGGATGCCGGAGTGGAACCCGTCGCGAAGGTTCACGCGCTGGGTTTCGGACAGGGTGTACTCGTGCAGGGTCTCGCAGGCGAACTGCAGCAGTGGCCTGTCGATCTCCGGGGGCAGGCCGCCGCCGGAAAGGAGGTGGGCGTTGTCTCGCTGCTCACTGGAGGCAGCGTTTTCAAACCACCAGTTAGCGTACTGCTGGCCCACGTCGTAGGGGGTCTGGAAGCCGGCGGAGGTCCACACTTCCTCGGGAAGCGGCACGTAGCGGGAGCGCAGCTTGCGGCGCGGAGCCATCATCGAAGGCTTCGGCGCAGGCTTGGGTCCCGGCTTCGGCGCAGGTGAGGGCGCATCCGAGTTCGTGCCGGCGAGCGACGCAGGCGACGGCTTGGCACTTTCGGCGGGGGCTGAGGGCGCCGACGGACGGTCCGGTTCGCTGGAAACGTTCTGGTTGCCGGGCTTGTTCGACTCGTTGTTGGCCTCCACCTGTGCCTCGGACGGCTCGTCCAGCTCCGGCTCGTCCGGGCGGTGGGTGCGCTGCTGCGAAGTAGGTGTGCCGACGATGTCGGACGGCTTCGGAGCACCGTCAGGCGCTGGCGCCGGCTTCGGGGCTGCCTGGTCGGGCTCGCCGTCGACGGACTTGGCGTCCGATGCAGTGTCCGATGCAGTGTTCGATTTCGAGCCGTCCCCCGAAGCACCCGAAGCGCTCGAACCGCTGGCAACCGCGTCCGGCCCGAGCGGGTCCGGGCCCAGCCCTGGAACCGCGGTGGGGCCGTCCGCCTCTTCGAGCGGAGCAGCGTCGTTAAGCGGGCGCTCCCTGATGCTCGGCGGAAGCGGGCCTTCGAGCACCTGGAGGCGCATGGCGTCGGCGAAGTCTTCGCGCGGGTCGAGGATGGTGGTGCTGTCGCAGGCGTGGCGCAGGGCGGAGGACATGGAGTCCCAGCCGAAGCCGTAGAGGTGCATGCGCGCGCCGCGGCTGGTCACTTCCTCGACGCCGGGGATCATGTCCGCGTCGCCGGAGACCAGCACGAAGTCGGTGAATTTCTCGCTCACGCCGTTGACCACAAGGTCGGCGACGAGGCGGGTGTCCACGCCTTTTTGGGTGCGGCGCTCGCCCCACTCGATGAGCTGGCCGGTGCGCAGTTGCACGCCGTCGCAGGTGCGCAGGGCGCGCTGGTAGCGGTGCGGGCCGGAGTCGGGGATGCCGTCGTACCAGAACTGGCGGTGGATGGGTTGGTTGAGTTGGTTGGTGATCATTTTGCCGAGGGTTGCCACAACCTCCGGCAGGTCGATTTCTAACTGTGCGCGGGCGCCGATTTCCCACGAGTTGTAAAAGCTCGCGAGCAGGTATGACGTGTCGACGAACACAAGTGTGCGTTCAAGCATGGCTCCTAAATTCCGATTCTTTTTCGTTACTAAGTTGAGTTACAGGCACCATCTTGCCTGAAAAACCTCAGTCATTCCACGTCGTAATTGTCACGGTTTCCTGCGAACCCGTTGCGCTCGATGAACCTGCGTGATAGTTAGTTAGTTACTCGAGTAACTAACCCGTCAACCGGAGGGCAGGGCATGAACACTGACGCAGAGCCGCTCTTCGTGCAGATCGCCAGTTTCGTCGCCGACCTCATCGTCGACGGCACCCTGAAGCCCGGCGAGCAAGCACCGTCGACGAATCAGCTCGCCCAGTTCCACGAAATTAATCCCGCGACGGCGCGCAAGGGGCTTGCATTGCTTGTCGACGATCACGTGCTGGAAAAGCGCCGCGGCCTGGGCATGTTCGTCACCGACGGGGCTCGCGACCGCATCCTGGAAAAGCGCCGCGAGGACTTCGCCGGCGACTACGTCGCCCCGCTCATCGACGAAGCGCTGCACCTCGGCTATTCCCGTTCCAACCTCCACGACCTGATCGACCGCGTCGCAGAAAGCAGAGGCATGTACCAATGACCATCCACACCCGCGACCTCACCCGCCGCTTCGGCTCCAAGGTGGTGCTCACCGGAGTCGACCTGGATCTGGGCCCCGGCATCCACGGCCTGCTCGGCCGCAACGGCGTGGGAAAATCCACGCTGCTGCGCATCCTGTCCGGTCAACTCAAACCCACCTCCGGCACCGTCGAGGTGTTCGGCGTGCGCCCCTTCGACAACGCGTTTGTCATGGACAACACGTGCCTGACCGGCGTTGACACCGCCTACCCGGGCACGTGGTCCGGCGCGGATGTAATCAAGGGTGCGCGGTTGCGCTACCGCACCTGGGACCAGCAGCTTGCCGACGCACTGACCGCCGACTTCGCCATGGATCAGGCATTGGAAACCCGCTACGGGAAGCTCTCCCGCGGGCAGCGCGCCATGATCGCCATCGTTATCGGGCTCGCTTCCGGCACCGATCTTCTACTCCTGGACGAGCCCTACGTCGGCCTGGACACCCACAACACCGAGGTGTTCTACCGCCACCTGCTGGACCAGGCGGACACCGGCCGCACCATCGTCATGGCCACCCACCACATCGAAGACGCCGCGAAGGTGCTGGATACGGCAGTGATTCTGGGGCGTGAGGGTGCCGTCGTTAAACAATGTGCTCCCGAAGTCGCCGACGCCTTCGCGGTTGTGGGAGGGGAGCTTTTGCCTATCGACGACGCTCCGCGCCACGCCCGCCCCGCCCGCTTCGACGACCTCATCGAGCACTACCTGGAGGTGTACTGATGAACACGACCTTGCTCGGATTCTTCCGCCACCAGTTCGTCGCGCCCTCGCTGTACAGGTTGCTGTGGATGGTGCCGCTGGCGGCGATGTTCGCGCTCGGCGCGACGATTACGGACCACCCGCTTACTGCGGTGATGACGCCTGCATTTGTGACCTTGTTTGTCATCGGCGCGCTCTCAATGGAAGAGACGGCGTACGCGGCCTACGGCATGCCGCGGGGTCGACGGCTACGACTGGCCGCGATGTCGGTGGTGCCGGCGGTGGTGATTGGCGCGGCCGTCGCGTTGCTGCTGCGGCCCGACTGGCTTGGAGTTGTGGGCGCCTTGGGGGCGCTCGCGATGGGCCTGCTCATGGGGCAGCGCTACGTCACCGGCGAGGTTCCCGAAACGAGTGAGCGTGTTCGGTCGCGCTTAGGCTCGCGCGGCTTCCTTGTGGAGCTGGTGTGGAAACCGCAGCTGCTCTGGGCATTCGGTAGCGCGGCGGCGCACTGCGTGACGCTGTACCTGGCAAGCTTCATCGGTTCCGAGCCGCTCAGAGTGTGGATTGGGGCTTTGCCGCTGCTGGTTTGGTACGGCATGTATTGCATGCACGGCTCGGCAATCGCCGGAACAGACGTGGGCGCGAGCTACGGGGTGCCGCGTCGGCGCTGGCTTGGAGTAACGCTCGCGGCAACAGTTGTCTCAGTGCTGCTCTATACGGTCGTTGTTGGTGTTGTCTCGAGTTTGAGCTGGGCCGCGGTGGTGGTCGGCTCGGCGGGTGCCTTTGCCTGCGCCGTGCTGGGATCGGCCATAAAAACCCGGCGCAGCGAAATGGGGCTGTTTCCGGCGATGTTCTTGGCCATCCCTATCTCGCGAGCGATCGAAGTGGAAAGTTTCACGGATGGTGAAACCGTTTACCCCCTTGTCGTCGCGGGAGTGCTGTTGCTGGTCGGCGTAGTGATGCAGGCGGCGTATTTGGGTGGCTATATGAACCCCAAACAAGCACTTAAGAACACTTAAAAAACAGCCTGTGCGCTGCGGGTTTGTGTTGTGTGTGGGGTGTGT
>NZ_KV835944.1:5757-6100 GCF_001838175.1 Corynebacterium sp. HMSC034A01
GTGTGGCGGGCAGGAAAACAATCGCTGGTGAATTCCAAAGTCGCTTTGATGCTGGCTCACTGTGTGTGGGTTGGTGTTGGGTGTGCTGGTGTTGTTTGAGAACTCGATAGTGTGCCAATGTACTTTTGTTGCGTGGGTGTGTTTGCCTGCCCTTGTTTTGTGCACTGTGTGGTGGACGCTCTTTTTGGGTGTGTGCCGGTGGTGGCGTGGTTGAATTCCAATGATGGATCGCGTCATCTTTTTGGTTCATGGTGTGCGTGGGGTGTGGTTGAACATGTTTCACGTATGTTTTTTGGCCGGCCCCTGCTTATGACCCCGTCGGGTTGGGGGTTGGTTGTTTGAA
>NZ_KV835945.1:0-495 GCF_001838175.1 Corynebacterium sp. HMSC034A01
TCATCGTCGATGATTTCCCATCCGTTGCGGGCAATCTCCCGGCTGATCACGCTGTGGTGGCGCCCCAGAAGTGTGGCGATCTGTCTGGCTGACAATCCCTGGCTGCACCCATGTTGGATCGTCAGGCGGTCTTCAAACGACAGTTGGACCCCGCGGCCGACTTTCACACGGTCCTCGGCATAGTCGGCAGGCGCGCTACCTGCCTGTGTTTTCATTGGTGCTGGCACGCCATCAACTTTGCTGTGTGCAGGTGGTTTTACCGCGCAAGCCTCCGGCGTGTTGGCGCGCTGTGACGCATCACAGCGTTCAGCCGCCTTCTTCTGGCGTGCTTGCTGCACCCAGCGATACACCGAATTGGCCGACATGCCATATGCATCAGCAACGCGTTTCACCGGCTCACCAGCCAGCACCCGTGCGACCGCGTCTGCTTTCTGCTGCGGGGTGATGCGCGGCTTTTTCTGCAGTTCGGTCAGCACACCGACTTTCGCCAACCGC
>NZ_KV835946.1:0-53732 GCF_001838175.1 Corynebacterium sp. HMSC034A01
TAAGCCAGCGCAACCCCCAACACCAGACCCTGCCCGAATTGTGGATAATTTAACCTGAGAAATTCACAAAGCGCAGTTCACAGGGCCAAATTCAAATCTACGTCCATCCCGTCGACGCGGCCGCGCGAGGTGAACTGCCAGACTGTGGGCGAAGGAAACCCGACGGGGCGCGGCCACTCCCCCACGTCCAAAGGCGACGAAACGTCAACCACGGGGTTCGATCCCCACTGCGCCAACCACAGCCCGCCGAACTCGGCCACGTCCGCGAGCAGCATGTGCCGCCGCCAGTACCAGGCGTTCGTGTAGACCCCAGCGACTTCGACGCCTGCGGAGGTGAAGGTGTGGTGGGCGGAGCGGACGTCGAGAAGCGAAAGTCCCGCCGGGGACTCGACGTCGAGCCACAAAGGCAGGCGGCAACAACCGAGAACCTCAAGCGCAGCCTCAACCTGCTCCGCAATGGTGGTCCCTTCGGACGGGGCACGCAGGAAGTGGTACGCCGCGGTCGCGAACGGGGCGAACGACGAAAACGCGGCGTCCTGGTACGTGCCGTCGGTGGTGCGGGCGATGACGAAGTCGAAGCTGGAAACGTCGAGCCCGGCCTGGTGCTCCGAGACGTCGACGCCGAACCTCACCGCTTGGTCAACCCCATGCGCGGCGCGAAGCTGCCCGGGTGGCGGCGCTGCGCGGCGGCGTCTGCGATGGCCAGGCGCCACTTCGGGTCGCGCACCGGCATCTGGGAGATGGGGAACCAGCCGGCTTCGGTGTTCTCGTCGTCGCCGACCACGGGTTCGACGGTGGGGTCGAGCGGCTCGCAGCGCAACTGCACCGTCATGTAGCTGGCCTTGTCCCCGTTCGCGTGGGTGACGGGCCCGTGCGCGCCGACACCCAAAATCGCCGCGGCGGTGACCCGCACGCCGGTTTCCTCCAGCACCTCCCTCACGGCGGCGACGTGCGGCTCCTCGCCCGGGTCCGCGATGCCGGTCACAGGCGTCCACTCACTGTTGTCGGCGCGGCGCACCAGCAGCACTTCGGGGACGGCCCACGGCGATGCAACGGTGGCGTCGCGAAGCACGACGGCGCACACGGCAGGCACCCACATCAGGTCGGTGCCGATCTTCTTGCGGGTTTCCACGATGAACTCCGGGATAGGCATGGTGGCAAGTGTACAATCCCTGAAGTTATGAGCACCGCCGTTTCCGACACGCAGCCCTGGGTCAGACGCGTCCCCGCGCCCCTGTTCGTCGCGGTGTACGGCGCGCTGGTCATCCTGGTGGTTTTCGGGGTGGCGATGGCGGCGAGCCGCACCACGGCGAGCACCCCGGAGGACGCGGAGCTGCCGCAGCCGGAGCGTCCGTTCAACCCGGCGCCGGCGGACCCGGGCAACGTCGCGGCGAGCATCCGCCCCCACCTGATCGAGAATGTGCGCGTGGGCGAGACGAACACGGGCGCGATGATGCGCGGCGACGTGGTGGTCGGAGCCCTCGACGACTCCACCGAGATTGCGGGCCACCTGTCGCGTCTGCTGGAGCAGAATTGTTTGGATACGGTGACGTTGACGTCGAAAAGCGGGATGCGCTTTAACTTCTGGGGCTTTTGCTTCTCGACGCTTCCTCCGGAGACCCTCGCCCAGTACATCGATTTCGGCGTGGCTGAGGGCGCCGATTCCGTGTCGTTTATTGATTACGCCTCGCACAACCACTTCCGCGTAATCACCCTGAACTGGATGGACGTGGACGACGCCGACGCACTGTCCGAGCGCTGGCTCGAGGTGGAGCGCCCCGACGAGATCGACCGCGTGACGTTCAACGGCTACACCGACGACGAGGTCGTGGTGGTGGACAACGACAAGGAAACCGGCGAGCACCTCAAGCGCTGGCCGCTGCTTGCCAACCCGGTCACCAGCGCCGGGGAATGAATTCCGCGTCCGGCACAGCGTGGCGGATCACGGCCATGACCTGCTTGACGTTGGAGTAGCTCATCAGGTGCGGGTCCTCCATGCCCTCGTAGCACTCCTCCCCCGCACGGCCGGCCTCGGTGCCGGAGACGACGCCGATGACGGTGGCGCGGCCGTTGACGTCCGCGAATACTGGCCCGCCCGAGTCGCCCGAGGCGGCGCACACGGCGGCGATGTCGCCGAAGGTTTCGTCCTCCACGCCGGGGTCGAGGTTGACTATCTGCACCCGCTCGGTGGCCTCGAAGGTGCCGCAGGTGTAGCCGGTGGTCGCACCCGTTTTGCATAGCTTCTCGACGGGCCCAAGGCCCTCCCCGATCCCAGTCGGAATCGGCGCACCGACCACATCCATGAACCGGTCCGGATCCGTGATCTCGATGATGCCGACGTCCGCGCCCTCCGTCTCCGGGGTGTGCTGGGAGTACAGCCCGGAGAAGATGAAGTGGCCGACCTCGGAGGCGTAGTCGAACGCCGTGGAGGCGTTGGTGGGCCACACCAGGTCGCCCTCGCGGCCGCAGTGGCCGGCGGTCACCGCATACGCACGGCCGTCCTTGCCGGTGAACGAGAACGCCGCGGTGCACGACTGCGCCGTGAAGTGCTCCCCGGGCGCCGGGCGGTGGTCCGTGGTCTGGATCTTCGTGCCCGGCGCCCATGGGGCGAACGCGGGCACCAGCACGTTGTTGTCGTTGGCCGGCGCGGGAGCGGCGTCGTCAGGCGTTTGCACCTCGGACAGCGCCTCGCGCTCCTCCACGGTGCCGGTGGGGACCTTCGACGCGTTTAAGCCCAGCCACACCACGATGCCCACGACCATCGCCGTGGCGACGATCACGGTGATCCACCCGCCCGTTTGCAGCCCGCTGCGGCGCGCGCGGGCCGTGGAGCCGGGCTGTTGCGCCGGCATGTCCGGGAACTTCAGCGGGTGCTGCGGGTACTGCGACGGGGGCTCGCCCGGCATGTCCGGGAAGCGCCACTGCGGGCCCTGCTCGGGCTGGTAGCGCGTCGCTGAGCTGGGCCGGTTCGGCTGGTTACTCGGAGGCGTCAACCGCCGAGCCCTCGTCGCCGTCCTGCTCCTTTTCTTCGGCCATGATCTTCATGTCCCGAATGAACTTCTCCGGGTCGAAGTCGGTGTAGTGCTCCGGGCCTGCGAACTGCTCCTGTGCCATGTGCGCGCACTCCTTTGTGGATTGACGACGGTGTGCCCTAGACGTTAGTGCCCTCGATCGCCTCGGCGATAAACGCCTTGACGGCCTCGGCGTCGTTGGGCAGGTCGGTGACGTGGCGCTCGGCGTCCATGATGCCGGCGAAGCGCTCCGGCACCTCGGGAGCCTCACCGATGGCCTCGGCGATCGTGTCGGCGAACTTCACCGGCAACGCCGTCTCCAGCACAACGATCGGGGTGTCCACCTCGCCCGCGAGCTGCTCGGCCACGTGGATCCCGTCGGCGGTGTGCGGGTCCACCAGCACACCGAACTTATCGCGCACGCGCTTGATGGTGGCCACCCGGTCGGCGTGAGTGGAGGTGCCGGAGGCGAAGCCGAACTCGCCGCGGATGCGCTCCATCACCTCCGGCCCACCCAGGTCGGTGGCAGCGAAGCCGCCGTCTTTCACCTTGTTGGCGAACAGCTCGGAGGTGAGGTCGGAGTCGCGCAACGTGGCGTCGAAAAGCATCCGCTCAAAGTTGGACGCCTTCGAGATGTCCATGGACGGCGATGACGTCGCGTGGGTCTCCGCAGCGGAGCGGGGGCGGTACTCGCCGCGCGCGAAGAAGTCGTGGAGCACGTCGTTTTCGTTGGTGGCCACGATTAGGCGGTCGATGGGCAGTCCCATCTGCTTCGCGATGTGCCCCGCGCACACGTTGCCGAAGTTGCCGGTGGGCACGCAGAAGGAAACCTTCTCCTCGTTGGTCTCGGTGACCTTCAGGTAGGTCGCGACGTAGTACACCACCTGCGCGAGCAGGCGCGCGAAATTGATGGAGTTCACCGCCCCGATGGAGTACTTCGATTTGAACCCCGCGTCCGCGCTGACGGCCTTGACCACGTCCTGGCAGTCGTCGAACACGCCGTCTAAGGCGATGTTGAAGATGTTCGGATCATCCAGGCCGAACATCTGCGCCTGCTGGAACGGCGTCATGCGCCCGGCCGGGGTGAGCATGAACACGCGGATGTTGTCTCGCCCGCGCATCGCGTACTCGGCCGACGATCCGGTGTCGCCCGAGGTCGCCCCCAGAATGTTGATCTCTTCGCCGCGGCGGGCCAGCTCGTACTCGAACAGCTCGCCGAGCAGCTGCATCGCCATGTCCTTGAACGCCGCCGTCGGCCCCTCAGACAGGTGGCCGATGTGCAGCTGGTCGTTCAGGCGGGTCACCGGCACGATCTCCTCGTCGGCGAAGACGGGCGTGCGGTACGCCCGGCGCGCAATCGCCTCGAGGTCCGCCTCGGGGATGTCGTCGACGTAGAGCTTCAGTACTTCGGCGGCGAGGGCTGCGTAGCCGTCGTGAAGCAAAAGCTCGCGCCACTCGCTCAGAAGTTCCGGGGTGATGGACGGGTACACCGCCGGCATGAACAGGCCGCCGTCGGGGCTTAGGCCTGTGAGCAGGATGTCTGTGAAGGAGCGCGGCTGCGCCGATGCGTCGCGAGTTGAGATGTAGTCCACCCCGCGCAGTCTACGTCATGGGTGCCTCTGCCCGGCCTGATCCGGGGATTTACTTACAGCCGCGGCTCGCGACTAGTGCTTGTATACGGAAGATCGGTGGCCAATGTCGATCAGCATAATCAGGACTTTGTCGTCCACGATGTCTGCGATGATTCGGTAGTCCCCCACCCGCCAGCGCCACAGCCCCCGTTTGGTGCCCACCAGAGCTTTGCCGCCTCCCCGTGGGTCGGAAGTGGCTCGAAGTCGGTGGAGAAAATTTTGAATCCGCTTCTGCTCGCCTCGGTCGAGTTTGCGAAACGATTTCGCTGCACGTGGCGAAAACTCAATCCGCCAATCCGAGCTCATTCTCTAGCTCCTCGAGGGAGATGGTTGGAAGCTCACCACGTCGAATCGCATCGGCTTCCGTTTCAAGCTCGTCGACGTACTCCAGCTCCGCGAGGTGCGCACTCAGCGCTTCGTGCACGTAATAAGAGGCTGGGCGGCCCGTGCGCCGGGCAAGCGCATCCAACCGCCTCTTCTGGTCTTCATCAACGCGAAGACTGATTACTGATCCGCTCATGTGAATATTCTTACACTCGATTGACCAGCAGCGGAAGCCCCTACCGGCGGGGCGGTTCCTGTCGCCCGGTCAAAATATCCACCACCGAGCGAATCGCGGCATCGCCGAGCGGGGGCACGGTGCGCTCCTTCTCGGGCGCGTGCTCGCGCGCGGGCGTGCGGGTGGTCGGTTCGACGGTGATGCTCAGCGTCTCGCCGTCGAGCTCCAGCCCGGTCTTGGGGTCAACGCCGGCGACGCGCGCGGCGTCCACCAGCGCAACCAGGTCTGCGAAGGTGGCGTTGTTCAGGTCGATGGTCATGTTCACTGCCATGGGTTCGAGCATATTGCCTATCGACGCCACTCCGCCTCCCGCCCTAGTCGAACTCGAGCGACGGCACCTCGCCCCAGAACGCCTCCTCCACCACCTTGTGGGCGTGGCGGGTGATGCGCAGGTAGTCCTCCAGGAATTCCTGCTGGTCGTCGGGGTCGTAGCTGGCGGAGCCCGCCACCTGGGCGAGCTGTGGGCCCGGCGCGGGCAGCTGGTCGGTGCGCTTGCCGGCGACCAGCACGATGGCGTTGCGGGCGCGGGTGGCGGTGAGCCACGCGGTGCGCAGCACTTCGGCGTGCGAGCCGCGGATGACGGACGGGTCGTCGAGCTCGGCGAGGAAGTCCAGCGCGTCCAGGGTGGAGGGGGTGCGCAGCTCCTCGTGGGTGTGGGCGTGCTGCATGGTCAAAAGCTGCACGGTCCACTCCACGTCGGCGAGCGCGCCGCGGCCGAGCTTGGTGTGGGTGGCGCGGTCGGCGCCGCGGGGCAGGCGCTCGTTGTCGACGCGGGCCTTGATGCGGCGGATCTCGCGGATGTCGGAAGGCTTAGCCCCGCCGGCCGGGTAGCGGAAGGCGTCGATGGCCTCCAGGAATGCGTCGCCCACGCCGCGGTCGCCGGCGACGACGGCCGCGCGCAGCAGCGCCTGGCGCTCCCAGACCTCGCCCCACTCGCGGTAGTAGCGCTCGTAGCTGGCGATGGTGCGCACCACCGGGCCGGAGCGTCCCTCGGGGCGCAGGCCCAGGTCCACCTCAAGCGGCGGGTCGCCGGAGGGTTTGGACAGGCGGGCGCGCATCTGGTCGACGATCTTCGCCGCCCAAGCAACAGCGCCTGCTTCGTCGGCCTCATCGCTCGGCTCGGCGACGATCATCACGTCGGCATCCGAGCCGTAGCCGAGTTCGGCGCCGCCGAGGCGGCCCATGCCGATGACGGCGATGCGGGCCGGAGGTTCGTCGTGAGGCGAGCTTGCGAGATCCGCGTGCACCTCGGCGCGAAGCGCGGCCTCGAGCACAGCCTCCCACACGTAGGTCAGCTCGAGGCAGACCTGGCGCGGCTCCATGAAGCCGAGCAGGTCGGCGGACGCGATGCGCGCGAGTTCCGCGCGGCGCAGGGAGCGCGCCACGGCGACGGCCTTGTCGGGGTCCGCCTGGTGGCGCTTGGCGGAGGCGATGATGGCTTTGTGGACTTGGTCGGGGGCGGCGTCGAGGAGCCGGGGCCCGTTGGAGCCGTCGCCGAGCAGTTTGACCACATCTGGCGCGGAGATGATGAGGTCGGAGGCGTACGGCGAAGTGCCCAGGATGTGCATGAGGCGTTGCGACGCCACGCCCTCGTCGCGCAGCATGCGGAGGAACCAGCTGCGGTCGACGGCGGCGTCGGAAAGCTTGCGGTAATTCAAAAGCCCCTGGCCGGGGTCCGCGGTATCCGCGAGCCAGTGCATCAGCGACGGCAGCAGGATCGCCTGCAGCTTGGCCTTGCGCGAGGTGCCCTTGACCAGCGCGGAGAGATGGTCGAAGGCGCGCGCCGGGTGCCGGTAGCCAAGCGCGGCGAGCTGGGCCTTCACCGCGTCCGCGGACAGGGTGGCCTCGCCGACAGTCATGTCCGCCACAGCACCCAGCAGCGGGCGGTAGAACAGGCGCTCGTGCAGGTCGGAAACGTCGCGGCGCACGCGCTTGAGCTCGCGGTACATCGCGTCGGGGGCGGAGCCGCGGTGGTTCGCAGTGAAGCCTGCGGCGCGGGCGAGCCAGCGGTTGCGTTTCTCGTCGTCCGGCTCGGGCAGCTGGTGGGTGCGCTTGAAGCGCTGCAGCTGCAGGCGGTGCTCGAGCAGGCGCAGGAACTCGTAGGCCTCGGTGAGCACGCGCGCGTCTTCGCGCCCGACGTAACCGGCCTTGGCCAGGGCAGCGAGTGCCTCGAGGGTGTTGCGGGCGCGCAGCGTGTCGTCGATGCGCCCGTGCACGAGTTGCAGCAGCTGCACGGCGAACTCGACGTCGCGAAGCCCGCCGGGGCCGAGTTTCAGCTCGCGGCGCCGCACGTCCGCCGGCACGTTCTCCAGCACGCGCCGGCGCATAGCTTGGACGTCCTCGACAAAGCTGTCGCGCTGGGAGGCCTCCCACACCAGCGGCGCGATCGCCTCGGAATAGGCCCGCCCCAAGTCCATGGAACCGGTCTGCGGCCGCGCCTTCAGCAGCGCCTGGAACTCCCAGGTCTCAGCCCATTTCCGGTAGTAGGCTTGGTGCGATTCCAGGGTGCGAACCAGCGCGCCCGAGGCCCCTTCCGGCCGCAGGTTCGCGTCCACGTCGAAGAAGCAGGCGGAGCCGATGCGCATCATCTCCGCGGCCACGCGCGTGATCTTCGGCGAGGCGGGCTCGGCCACGAACACGACGTCCACGTCGGAGATGTAGTTCAGCTCGCCGGCGCCGCACTTGCCCATGGCGATCACGGCGAGCTCGGCGTCCGCTTCCTCATCGCCGTAGACGTCGCGCACCGCCACCGCGAGCGCGGCGGTGAGCGCGGCGTCCGCGAGCCACGTGAGTCGCTCGGTGGTGTAGCTGTAGCTCATGGATTCGCCCTCGCCGTGGCCCTTGACCGCGGCAAACGTGCCGGCGAGGTCGGCGGCGGCGATGCGCATCACCAGGTCGCGGTGGGTGGAGCGGAGCTTTTGCTTAGCCGCGCCAACTTCGCCCTCCCCCGCCTTATACAACCCCGGCCCGTCAGCGTCGACCCCCACGGCGGCGAGCATGGTGCGGTAAAGATCGGCCTGATCGGGCAGGTCCTCGAGCAGCAGCCGCCACTGCTGCGGGTGCGCGATCAGGTGGTCCGACAGCGCGGTGGAGCCGCCCAGCAGGGCGAAGAACCGGGTGCGGAACACCGGAAAGTCGCGCAGCGCTTCAAGCAGCTCCGCCCATCCACTACCAAGCGCGTCGAAGAGCCGGTGGGCGTTGTTGAGGGCCAGGTCCGGGTCGCTTGCGCCGGCGAGGGTGTAGAGCGAAGCTTCGTCGATAAGCGAAAGTTCCTCGATGTCCTCGGCGGCGCGCGGGCTGGTCAGTCCGAGCTTGGCGGGTGAAATCACAGGTCGATCCCCGTATCGATCTCCCAGGGGGTGATCTGGGCGGTGTAGTCGTGCCACTCGGCCCACTTGGCGCGCAGGAAGAACTCGAAGACCTGCTCGCCTAAGACCTCGGCCATGAACTCGGAACGCTCCATCTGGCGCAACGCCTGGTCCAGCGAGTTGGGCAGGTCGCGGTACCCCATCGCGCGGCGCTCGCGGCGGGTCAGGGCAAAGACGTCGTCGCGGGCGGGCTCGTCCAGCTCGTAGCCCTCCTCGATGCCCTTCAGGCCTGCGGCGAGCACCGCGGCGAACGCCAGGTAGGGGTTGCAGGCGGAATCCAGGGAGCGCACCTCCGCCCGGCGCGAATCCGCCTTGTGCAGGCGGTAGGTGGGTACGCGCACCATGGCCGAGCGGTTGGAGATGCCCCAGGTGGCGGCGGTGGGCGCCTCGGAGCCGAACTGCAGGCGCTTGTACGAGTTGACCCACTGGTTGGTCACCGCGGAGATCTCGCCCGCGTGCTCGATGATGCCGGCGATGAACTGGCGGCCGGTTTTGGACAAGCTGATTTCGTCGTCCGGGTCGTGGAAGGCGTTGGTGTCGCCTTCGAACAGAGAGAAGTGCGTGTGCATCGCCGAGCCCTCGAGGTCTTTGAAAGGCTTGGGCATGAACGTTGCGTGCACGCCGTTCATCTCCGCGACCGTCTTCACGATGTAGCGGAACGTGACAATATTGTCGGCCATGGTCAGCGCGTCGGTGTGGCGCAAGTCGATCTCCTGCTGGCCCGGCGAGCCCTCGTGGTGGGAAAACTCGGTGACAATGCCCATGTACTCCAAGGCGGAGACGGCCATGCGGCGCAGCTTCGGCGCCTCGTTGCGCTTGGCCTGGTCGAAGTAGCCGCCCTTGTCCGCCGGTGTGGGCGGCTGATCGCCCTGGCCGGGTTTGACCACGTAGAACTCGATTTCGGGGCTGGCCAGAAACTCGAAGCCCATGTCGCGGGCGTTGGTGATCTGGCGGCGCAGCACCTGGCGCGGGTCAGCATAGAGCGGGTCGCCGTCGGGCATGGTGATGTCGCAGAACATGCGCGCGGTTTGCAGGCCCGCCTCCTCGTCGAAGGGCAGCGGCTGGTACGTCGACGGGTCGGGGCGCAGCAGTGTGTCGGACTCGGAGACGCGGCTAAACCCCTCGATTGAGGAGCCGTCGAAGCCCACGCCCTCCTCGAAGGCGCTTTCCAGCTCCGCCGGCGACATCATCACGGTTTTCAGGGAGCCGAAGATGTCGGTGAACCAGAGGCGGATAAAGGCGATGTCCTGCTGCTCCACCATTCGCAGCACGTTGTCGGTTTGGGCGCTCATGGTCCACAACTGTAGCGACCTTTGGGCGTCGAAAAGCAGGCTAAGCTTGGGGTGACAAACCATTGAAGGAGGACAACGATCATGGCTGCACAGGCACCCGAGCAGTTCCTCGAGGTGGAAATCAAACTCGCGGTGGACGAGGGCACCGGCATGCCGGACCTGACGCAACTGCCCGGCGTGGAGGAAATCGCCAGCATGCGCGAGCACAACCTCTCCGCCGTGTACTACGACACCAAGGATCTGCGCCTGACGCGTTCCAAGATCACGCTGCGCCGCCGTACCGGCGGTGCGGATGACGGCTGGCACCTCAAGCTGCCCAAGGAGGGCGGGCGCAACGAGGTGCGGATGCCTCTCGACGACCCTTCGGCCGTGCCCGAGGAACTTATCGCCCAGGTGCGCTCGATCGTGCGCACGGAGGAGCTGGCGCCGGTGGCGCAGGTGGACAACCGCCGAGTGGAGATTTTGCTTTCCGGTGCCGACGGCGAGGTCGCTGAGTTTTGCGACGACCACGTCACAGCCTGGTCGCTGCTTCCCGGCGGGGAGCGCACCAACTGGCGCGAGTGGGAGCTCGAGCTGTCCGAGGCGCTCGCCGGCACCGAAGAAGGCGAGACGCTGATCAACCAGGGCACCAGCTTTTTGATCTCGGCGGGCGCGCGCAAGTCCTCCTCGCCGTCGAAGCTGGCCACCGCGCTGGGCGATTCGGCCAAGACCGCTCCCCTGCCGCCGCACATGCAGGCGGAGCTGGAGGCGGACTCCCCGGCCGCCGCCGTGGTGGACTCCCTGCGCAAGCAGCGCGACGCCATCGTCGCCTGGGAGCCGCGCGTGCGCGCCGACGAGTACGACTCTGTGCACCAGCTGCGCGTCGCCACCCGCGAGATGCGCTCCTTGCTGGAGACGTTCGAGGGCATCCTCGAGGGCGATGAGCTCGGCGCGCTTGAAGACGAGCTCAAGCACGCCGCCAGCGTGCTGGGCGTGGCCCGCGACGCTGAGGTGGTGGAAGAGCGTTTCCTGGAGCTGCTGGATTCGGACGAGTCCGGGCTGGTTGACGACGCCGCCCGCGCGCACATCGCCGGCGACATGCGCCGCGACTACAACGAAGCCCACGCCGAGATCGTGGCCATGCTCGACTCGGAGCGCTTCATGGCACTGCTGGACGCGATTGACGGGTTGTTGGCTGAGCCGCCCGTCGCAAAGCAAGAGGCCTCTGAAGAACCCCCGGCGGAGTCCAAGGAAGTCCTCTACGACCACCTCAAGCGCGGCTACAAGAAGCTGAAAAAGCGCCACGACAAAGTCGACGAGCACTACCACGACACCGACCTGCCGCTACACGAGCGCGAAGACTACGTCCACGACGTGCGCAAGGCCGCAAAGAAGCTGCGGTATTCCGCCAACGCCGCGGCCGACGCGGGTTTGAAGGCGGGGCGGCTAGCCAAGGCGTGCAAGGCGCTGCAGTCCAAGCTGGGCGACTTCCAGGACGCCGTGACCTCGCGCGACCGCATCCAGCGGCTTGCCGAGGAGGCCCGCGAACGCGGCGAGGACACCTTTGCCTACGGCATGCTCTACCAGCGCGAACTCGACCGCGGGGAGCAAGCCTTGAGCGGTTACGACAAGACCGTGCGCGAGGTGCGCAAGGCGTTTAAGAAGATCAAGCCGTAACTACTTCTCCCAGGACGGGGCCTCGCCCCAGTTGTCGTCCGCCTCGTCCTGGTTGTCGGCGCGCTTGTTGCGCTGCGCGGCGATCTGCAGCGCGGACTCGGCCTCCTCGCGGGTGGCGTAGGGGCCCATGCGGTTATCCCAGGCGGCTTCCTTGCCCTGGGTGACCTCGCCGGTGGACGGGTTGTAGTAGAACTGCTCGTCTGCCATTGTTTCGTTCCTTTCGGGTTTTGTTTACCCGTCCGACTGTACCGGGGCGGTTGGTAGTGTGGTGGCGGTTAAAAGGAGCGTGACATGGCATTGTTTGAAACCCCCTCCGTCTCCCCTGTGGAGCGCGTGAGCGCAGCGTCTGGGCGTGTCGCATCCGCGCCTGGGACGTGGGTGCTCATCGGCGAAAACGTCGACCACTTCGGCGGCGTGACCCTGGCCGGCACCGCGTCGCTGCGGGCGGCCGCGGCGGTGCACCCGCGGTCCGACGGCGTGATCTCAATTGCGGCGAACGGCCCACTCGGCCAGGAGTTTTCGGCGCAATTGCCTTACGACGACCAACCCGCCGACGGCCTCGCCCTCCGCTGGTGGGGCCTTGTGCACACGTTGGTGCAGCGCCAGGTACTCTCCCGCGACACTGCCGGCATGGATATCACCGTGGAATCGGACGTGCCCGTCGGCGCGGGCCTGGGTGCTTTGTACGCCGCCGACGCCGCGATCGCGTTTGCGCTGGCAGGTTCGCACGACGACGTGGACACCGCCCCGTTCCGCGCCCGGCTCGCGGAGATCTGCTCGCACGCCGTGGCCACATACTCGTCTCAGCCGGTGCTGCGCGCCCGGCACTCGGTGGCGCTGCGCGGGGCCGACGGGGTGTCGGTGGTGGACTACGCCGACGGCTCACTGACCCAGGCGCCGCACCCCTCGCGCCACGGCGTTCGCGTGTTCTCCGTGTCGAAGGAGCTCGGCGCGCCGTTTACGCAGTCGCGCGAGGCGATCGCGGAGCGCCGCGCGTTCATCGACGCCGCCTGCTCCAACTTCGGAGTGTCCTCGCTGCGCCAGCTTCCCGACGCCCCCGGCCGCGCCGTCCAATGGGTCGAGGCACGCCGCGCCGCCGGCGATGAGGCCGCGCCGGAGCCGGAGGCGGCGCGGCGCTGGGTGCAGTTCTGCGAATCGGAGACGCTGCGTTCCCTCGCCGCGGCGAAGGCCCTGCGCTCGCGCCGCGCCAACGAACTGTTCACCCTGCTCAACTCGCCTTCTGAGTCCCACGACCTGCCCTCCCCGGACGCGCTGGTCGCCCTGGCCCGCGAACGCGGCGCCGTCGCCGCCCGTCCCGCCGCCATCGGCACCTCCGACGCCGTGATCGCGTTCGTGCCGGTGCAGGAGGCCGACGCGTTCGCGGCTGAGATGGCGCGCGAGTTTGAGGTGGTGGAGGTCACCGCCGGCGAACCCGCCCGCCTCGAGGGGTAGGCCGCAACCACCCCTAGTCCGCGGGCCAGGCGAAGCCGACCTCGCGCGCCTCTGGGTCCGCCCGCACGAGGGAGAACTTCGTCTCCTCGCCTTCCTCGGGCGCGCCAGCGGACGGCGCGAGCACCGGCGGGTCCACGATGAACACGCGCGCCGCGTCCTCCCCGCTCTTCAGCGTCACGCCGTCGAAGTTGTGGCCCACCCACGGCTCGAGCACCGTCGCCTCGGTTAAGTGCAGGCACGCCTTCTCCACCGTGTTGGCGAGCTGGGAGGACCGCCCCATGGTCTTGATCACCCGCGGGGCGTCGCGTTGCACCCACTCCGGCACGTCCTCACCTGCGCAGATGGCGAGGCAGACTTCGGTGGCGTAGCGGTCGATCAGCCGCCGCAAAGGCGCGGTGACGTGCGAGTAGTACCCGCCGATACCGGCGTGCACCTCGGCCTGCTTCTCGGACAGGTCCACGTAGCCGGACCCGCGCAGCAGTTTTTGCGCCTCGCGCATCACCGCCATCCCGCGCGGGGTGTCGGCGTCCGCACCTGCCAAAAACTCGCCGATGTCACCTGCGACCTCGTAGCCCAGGTTGCGTGCTTCTCGACGGAACTCCGCCTCGCCGCCCTCATCCGCCGGGCCCAACGTGCGCAGGAAGCCCACCCCGGCGTCGACCATCATCCGCCCGGCCACCATGCCGGTGAGCAGCGAGATTTCGGAGTTGTAGTCCATGATCGGGTGGCGCGGCTCGATGACCAGCTCGAAGGTGTCGCCGTCGCCGACCACGCGCACCGACGGCAGACGCAGATTGATCGCGTGCCTGCGCAGCGAGGACTGCTGCCGCAGCCGCCCCACCTCCTCCAACAGCGCAATCGACGGGTGCACCTGCCCTGCCTGCATGTCTTCGTGCACGCCCTCGTAGTCCAGCCGCGCCACGGAGCGCACCAGCGCGCGCTCCACGTGCGCGGAGTCGACCTCGCCGCGCTCGTCCAGTTCGAACGTCCACAGCACGGCCGGCCGGTCTACGTCGGGAAGCAGTGAGGCAGAGCCTTCGGACAGCTCCTCCGGGTGCAGACGCGCCGGCTCGTCCGGCAAGTAGATAGTCTGGCCGCGCTCCAGCGACTCCGCCGCCACCGCCGAGTCCGGGTCCACGAACGCCGCCACATCCGCGATGGCGTAGCGCACCACGTAGCCGCCGCCGTCGCGGGCCTCGATGTGAACTGCCTGGTCCAGGTCCTTCGACCCGACGGGATCGATGGTGACCAGGGGCACGGAGCGGGCGTCGATACGCGACTGCGAAAAGCGGTCCTCAAGCTTGGCGGCTTCGGTGTGAAGCTCCTGCGTAAATGTTGTGCGCACGTCGAATTCGCGCGCAATCGAGCGGAAGTTCAGGGGCGCGGCGTAGAGCTTCATAGGAAGCCATCGTGCCACGAAAGGGCGAATGAGTCGGCCTATGAGCCGGATTCTGTTCCCCTGACGGGGCGGCGACCATCCATCTGGACCACCCATTGCTGGGCGCCTCAAGCAGCTACCTTCGGACTGGGCGGGCAGCCTACATCCGACGACCTCCGCCTTGCGACGGGGGCTCTTGCCTTGCTCCCGGTGGGGTTTACCTGGCCACCTGCGTCACCGCAGATGCCGGTGCGCTCTTACCGCACCCTTTCACCCTGACCTCGTTGCCGAGGCGGTCTACTTTCTGTTGCACTTTCCCGCGGATCGCTCCGGGTTGCTGTTAGCAACCACCGTGCCCTGTGGAGTCCGGACTTTCCTCGACCCGCGCCTTCCCGTTCAACGGTGGTTCGCGGTGCCGCGGCCGCCCGGCCGGCTCATTCGCGTGGTACAGCATACGCTTTCTGCCGGTTGGAACGGAACTGCTGGGCATCGTTCGAGGATGCTTACCCCAGGATGCTTATCCCTCGAGAGCGTTGCCAGGCATTTCTCGCGGCCACTCGAGAAGTAAGCATTTAAGAGTAAGCATCCTCCCCCGGTAAGCATCCTGGGGTAAGCATCTAGCTACCCGCGGTGGTGGGCGACGTCGTTGACGCAGCGCACCACGCCGAAGTCGCCGTAGTAGTCCACGACCGAAATGCTAGCCAGGTCCAAGAACAGGTGCTTGAACAGCTCCGGACCGGCGCCGAGGGCCTGGCGCAGAAACGACTTCACCGGCGTCATGTGAGTGACCACCAGCACGGTCTTCCCTTCGTAGCGTTCCTGCAGCGTCGACCGCGTGCGCGTGACCCGGCGGTGCAGCGCGGTGAGCGATTCGCCGCCCGGGGGCGCGTTGTTCGGCGAGGACTGCCATTCGTCGAACGCCGACGAATCCCGCGACACGGCCTCGTCGCGGGTGAGCCCCTCGAAGTCGCCGAAGTCGAGCTCGCGCAGCCCCTCGTCGACCACCACGTCGAGGCCGAGCGCGCCGGCGGCGATGCGGGCGGTGCCCTGCGCGCGGGCCTGCGGCGAGGCGATGACGGCGTCGATGCGCCCGAATTTCCGCAGCGCGTCGGCGGCCCGGCGCGCCTGGTCGCGGCCGGTGTCGGTCAGCTCCGGGTCGGACGTGCCGGAAAAGCGCTGCTCGGCGGAGTGCTGGGTCTGCCCGTGCCGCAGCAGGATGAACCGGGTGCGCGGCGCGTCGGCGCCGGCCCAGTGTGCGGGGCTCGCGGTCTGGTGCGATTGCTTCTCCGCGTCCTCCGGTTCCCCCCGCTTCTCCCCCACCCACACGCCAGTGCCTTTGACGATGCCGGGCGCATCGCCGCGGGCGGCGGCGTCCATGGCCACGTTGGAAAGCTCGTCGGCCTTCTTGTTCTTCGCCCGCGGGACCCAGGTGTAGGTGACCTTCTCAAATGTCGACGCGAGGTCGCGCGCCTGACGGGCCAGCTTCTGCATGTCGGGGTGTTTGATTTTCCAGCGGCCGGTCATCTGCTCGACAACCAGCTTGGAGTCCATGAACACGTCCACCGCCGTCGCCCCGACCTCACGGCACGCCTCCAGGCCGCGGATCAGGCCGTAGTATTCGGCGACGTTGTTGGAGGATTTCTTGCCCACCACGTAGGCGATCTCGCCAAGCGTCTCCCCGTCAGCGTCGTAAACCACGGAGCCGGAACCGGCCACGCCCGGGTTGCCGCGGGAGCCGCCGTCGCAGTACATCGAAACCTGCATCAGCTACTCCACCGGAGAAACCCGCACCAAGAGCGTGCCGCAGTTCGGGCAGGTGGGCAGCTCGTCTTCCGGCTCGGCCATCACTTCGGCGCGCTCCGCCGGCGGCAGCTGGATAAAGCAGCCGCCGCAGGCTCGCCCGTTGAACTTGGCGGCACCGATGTCGTCGTAGGCGCGGAGCACGTCGTCAGGCAGCTGCCCCCGCAGCGCATCGGTATCCACAACATCTTCCTCCGGCAGGGCGTCCACGGCGCGCTGGGCGGTCTCGACCTTGCGGTTGGCCTCGTCGACGCGGGCGGCGTGGACGTCGCGGTTGTTGCGCAGCGCGGCGATCTCGTTGTGCGCCTCCTTCAGCTCGGAGAGCAGGTCCGCGATGCGCGACTTCGCGGCGTAGCGGTCGTGCTCGAGGTCCTTGCGGCGCTCCGGGTCGGTCTCGGCGGACAGCTGGCGCTTGTCGTCCAGCTCGCGCTTCTTCAGCTTCCGCTCGTCTTCCTGGATGCGCAGGATCTCCAGCTCCATGTCGTCGACTGCGAGTTGGGCTGCGGCGGAGGCGTCGGTGAGGCGCTTGCGCTCGTCGATAAGCTTCTGAAGCTCCTGCTCCTCGGGGCGCACGCGCGGCTGCGAGGACGCGGCGTCTGCCTGCGCGAGCTGCAGGAGGACGGGCTGCAGGTCTTTGGAAAGGTGCATCGTTTCTCCTTACTCGGGGTGCGCGGAGATGGTCCACGGGTCCGTGCGGATGTGCAGGATCTCGGTGTCCACGCTTAACGGAGCCACGATACTCTCCGCCTGCTCGGTCCAGGGAAACTCGCTGGCCCAGTGGGCGGTGTCGATCACGGCGGGCCCGCCGGCGCGCAGGTGCTCGTCCACGGGGTGGTGGCGCAGGTCGGAGGTGACGTAGACGTCCACGCCGAGCTTTGCCACATCGCCCAGGAAGCTGTCGCCGGAGCCGGAGGAGACCGCGACCTTCTGCACGATCTGGTCCGGATCGCCCGCGGCGCGCACGCCCCACGCGGTTTCCGGCAGCGCGTTGGCCACCTGCTGGGTGAATTCGCGCAGCGTCATCGGTTCGGGAAGTTCGCCGATTCGCCCCAGGCCGGTCGCTTTCTCTAGGTCCTGGGTGTCGGCCATCTGCACCACGTCGAAGGCGGGTTCTTCGTAGGGGTGCGCTTCGCGCAGCTTCTCGACGATCCTCCGGCGGTCCCTCGCCCTGGCCACAAACTCGATACGGATCTCGTCGCCCGTGTAGTGCGTGCCCACGGCTCCGTCGGTGGGGTTCGCGCCCTCGACCGGGGTGAACTCGCCGGTGCCTTCGACGGAGAAGGCGCACTCGCGGTAGTCCCCGATCGCGCCGGCGCCGGCGTCGAACAGTGCGCGCTTCAGCTCCGCGGCGGCTGCCGGCGGGACGTGCACGCCCCAGCGGTCGGTGGCGCTCAGAAGCACCGGCTTGATCGGACGGCCGGGCGTGATGCCGACCAGCTCCGCCAGCTTGTCCGACACACCCGGGCGGGCCGAATCCGCGTTGGTGTGCGCGGCGAACAGCGCGCAGCCGCCGGCGAGCAGGGTGTGGATCACCTTGCCCTTCGGCGTGTTCGCCGCCACCGAGTGCACGCCGCGCAGCAGCAGCGGGTGGTGCACGACCAGCAGCTGGGCACCGGCGGCGACGGCGCGCTCGGCCACCTCCTGGGTGCAGTCGAGCGCGAAGGCCACCTTGCTCACCTTCGCGTCCGGGTCGCCGCAGATCAGGCCCACCTGGTCCCAGCTCTCGGCCAGCGCGGGCGGGTAGGCCGCCTCGAGCACGTCCACAACTTTCTGCACTGTTACGTCTGTCATGGCAGCCAGCCTACAAATTTGGAACAGTGGGTATGTGTGAACGCCACTTTGCTTTTCGACGTCGACGGCACGCTGATCGATTCTTTCCCCGGCATCCGCCACGGCTTCCTGGTCGGCCTGGAGGCCGTGGGGTGGGAGGTGCCCGACGAGGAATTTATCCGCCGCATCCCGGGCCCGCCGATGCCAGAGACGATGCGCTCACTCGGCATGACCGCCGCGCAGGTCGAACAGGCCATGCGCGCCTACTCCGACTACATGTCCGGCGAGGGCTGGCAGCGCTTCGAGGTCTTCGACGGCATGGATGATCTCGTGGCGCGTCTCGCCGGGGAGGGCTACCGCGTGTGCACGGCGACGTCGAAAAGCGAACGCTTCGCCCGCGCCGCGCTTGAGCGCGCGGGATTTTTGGAGCACATCGACTTCCTCGGCGCGGCGTCGAACGACGGGGCGCGCGCGAAGAAGGTGGACGTGATCCGGCACGTGCTGGACAATGTTGCGCCCGAGCGGCCGCTGATGGTCGGCGACCGGCTGCACGACTTCGAGGGCGCGAAAGAGTTTGGCATCCCGAGCGTGGCCATGACCTGGGGCTACGGCGCCTCTGAGGAATGGGATTTAGCGGACTACGTGGCGCGCGACGCCGACGAGCTAGAAAGGATCATCCGTGAGTTCTAAATTGCACATCGACTTCGTCTGCACCGGCAACATCTGCCGCTCGCCCATGGCGGAGGTGATCCTGCGCGAGAAATTGGCGCAGGCTGGGTTGGGGGACGCGGTCACGGTGACGTCGTCAGGCATTGGCGGCTGGCACGTCGGGCAGAAAGCCGACGAGCGGGCGCGCGCCGAGCTTGCCGCCCACGGCTACGACGGCGAGGCGCACCGCGCGCAACAGTTCGGGTTTGCGCAGGAGCAGGCCGACCTGATCGTCGCGCTGGACACGAACCACGTCTCCGAGCTGGTCGCGCGCGGCGTGGACGAGGACAAGGTGCGCCTCATCCGTTCGTTCGACCCCGCTGCTGAGGAAGGCGCGGGCGTTGCCGACCCCTACTACGGCGGGCCGCACGGCTTCACCGTCGTGCGCGAGCAGATCGAGTCCGCAGCTGACGGCATTATTGCCTGGGTGCGGAAGCGACTAGACTGACCCGGCGTGAGCGCCAAGAAACAGACGTCGAAGCCGTGGTGGCGGCAGATGCTTACCCCCGGCTGGGTCATCGCCGCGCTACTTATCGGGGTGTTCTCCTACTACGCGTTTACGTTCCTGGCGCCGTGGCAGCTAGGCAAAAACGAGGCGCTTGTCGAGCGCAACGAGCACATCTCCGCCGCCTTCGAGCACGACCCGGAGCCGTTGTCCTCGCGGGTGGGTGCCGACGGCTCCCTCGGTGCCGATGCCGAGTGGTCCCGCGTGGTGGCCACCGGCCGCTACACCGGCCAGGACGTGCTGCTGCGCCTGCGGCCTGTAGACGGCACACCTTCGTTCCAGGTCCTCACCCCGTTTGTGCTTGACGACGGCCGCGTAATCGTCGTCCACCGCGGCTGGGTCAAAGCCGAAAACTCCACCCAGGTGCCCGCCGTGGAGCCGGCGCCGACCGACGAGGTCACCCTCACCGGCCTACTGCGCGCCGACGAAGGCGAGCACCCCAACCCGCCCATGCACGAGCAGGGCTACGACATGGTCTACTCCATCAGCCCCGCCCAGGTCGGCTCGCTGACCGGCACCGATGTGGTCTCGCCGTACCTGCAGCTCCTCGGCGGTGAAGCGGGCGTGCTCGACCCGATCCCGCTGCCGCAGCTGGAGACAGGCAACCACCTCTCCTACGGGCTGCAGTGGATCCTGTTCGGCCTCGCCGCCCCCGCCGGCCTGATCTACTTCCTCTACTCCGACTCCCGCGAGCGGCGCCGCTTTGAGGCCGAGCAGGAGCAATTGCTTCTCGACGACACCCCCGCCGCCGGCAGCCCCAACCCCGCTCCCGCTGCCGCTGCGACCCCCGCTGCCCGGTCTCGGCAGCGCTACGGTTCCTCCCGCGCCAACCCGTGGGCCAAGGCCTACGATAAGGAAGAAGAACGTTAGCTTTCCTTGATCGTTGAAGGGGACGGATGTCTACCGCCGTGAATTCGACCGCCGATCAGCTCCACTCCGCCCTGTTCACCCTCGAGTCCGCGGGTGTTGTTCTCGCGGATGACGTCGAGGTTGACGACATCGACGACGCCGTCGCCGACCACCCGGTTGTGTTCCCCACCCGCCCGTTCGCGGTGTTGGCGCAGGTAGCACAGTTGTCCGCCGCCGACGGGGATCCCCTGTTCGCCCTCGCCCGCCCCGGCTCCCTGGAAACCCGCGCTGCCCGCACCTGCACCGCCGCCGGCGTCGAGCTTTGGCGCCTCGCCGTCGTCCCCGACGCCAAAGGCTCCGCAGCCGGCTCCGCCCGGGTGCAGTTTTCCGAGTGGGACGTCGCCGACGTGCCCTTCGACGGCCCCTCCCCCTGCTTCGAGCTAGCCATCCTCGCCGCCATCGAGTCCCGCGCGCTGTAGCCCCGCGCTGCCCGCGCCCCTGCCTGCAGACCCTGGGATCCAAAGCCTGGGATCGCGCAAAAATCGACCGATGCCAGGGTCTGGATCCCAGGGTCTGTGGGCGGTCGGCCCTTTCCCAGGGTCTGCGGTCGCCAAAGCCCCGCCCCAGGCTAGATGCTTACTCCTAAACGCTTACTTCTCGACGAACCCCCGGCCGCGCCCGCCACCGCACTCGAGAAGTAAGCATCCTGGGGTAAGCATCTGGGCCGGGTAAGCGTCCTGGGGTAAGCATCCTCGGTCGGGATGGGGCGAGAACCCCACGCGACAACGGGAAAGACCCCGTCCCGGGGATCCGGGACGGGGTCCTAGTGTGGTGCGCCATGACGGGCTCGAACCGCCGACCTACTGGGTGTAAACCAGTTGCTCTTCCAGCTGAGCTAACGGCGCGCGTAGGAAGCAGAGTAGCAGAGCCCGCGCACGGAACGAAAAACCGGGGCGGGAGCTGCGAAAACCCAGCGAAAACCGGGCTAGCGGCTGCGGGGCGTGAGGCAGGAGCCCTGCCAGGCACCGAAGCGGTCCGCCTTCGTCTGGGTGAAGCCGGCGAGCTGGGCGGATTCGGCGATCTCGCTGGGCGGGACCACCCCGGCAGAGGAGGAGCCGGCGCCGGGGGTCATCAGCCAGATGCGGCCGCCGGGGCCGAGGCCGCGGGAGACGTCGACGAGATCATCGACGAGGTCGCCGTCGCCGTCGCGGAACCAGAGGAGGATGGTGTCGCAGGGTTCGTCCACGTCTTCGTCGAGAAGCTCGGCCCCGATCGCATCCTCGATGGCTTCCGAGATGGCGGAATCCGCGTCCTCGTCCCAGCCGATCTCCTGCACAACATCACCCGGTTTTACCCCCAGGCGGGCTGCGTAGGTGTCCACTCCTGTGGCACTCAAATCTCCATGTCCTCCGTTTTTATCAAGATGTGGTTTGGGCGATAGCTTAACGTCGAGAAGCAAAGAATGCTGGCAAACCCGTGATTAGTCTCACCAAAGACCACCCGCTGTAAGAATGCACGCGCGCGAGCACGTATCCTTGGGGGCGTATTGCCCGACTGAAGCCAGGAGGTTGAAGTGGCCCAGAAAGAGACCAAAATGGAAGACGCTCGCGCGAAGACCGCGTCCGAGGTTGACACCAACATTCTCTCGCTGCGCGAAGGCGTAGCGTCCTACCTGCACGACGCGGACCCCGAGGAAACCCAGGAATGGATGGACTCCCTCGACGGGCTGCTCGAGGAATCCGACCCGGAGCGCGCCCGCTACCTCATGCTGCGCCTGATCGAGCGCGCAAACGCGAAGCGTGTGCCGCTGCCGGCGCTGTCCTCGACCGACCTGGTCAACACCATCCCCACCAAGCTCGAGCCGGAATTCCCGGGCGACGAGCAGATTGAGAAGCGCTACCGCCGCTGGATGCGCTGGAACGCCGCAGTGATGGTGCACCGCGCGCAGCGCCCCGGCATCGCCGTCGGTGGCCACATCTCCACCTACGCATCCGCAGCGGCGCTGTACGAGGTCGGCTTCAACCACTTCTTCAAGGGCAAGGACGCGCCGCAGGGCGGCGACCAGGTCTTCTTCCAGGGCCACGCCTCCCCGGGCATGTACGCCCGCGCCTTCATGGAAGGCCGCCTGAGCGAAGACGACATGGACGGCTTCCGCCAGGAGCACTCCCGCGAGCAGGGCGGCCTGCCGTCCTACCCGCACCCGCACGGCATGCCTAAGTTCTGGGAGTTCCCCACCGTGTCCATGGGCCTGGGCCCGATGAACGCCATCTACCAGGCACGCTTTAACAAGTACCTGCAGGACCGCGGCATCAAGGACACCGACCAGCAGCACGTCTGGGCATTCCTCGGCGACGGCGAAATGGACGAGCCGGAATCCCGCGGCCTGATCCAGATGGCTTCCCTGTACGGCCTGGACAACCTCACCTTCGTGATCAACTGCAACCTGCAGCGTCTCGACGGCCCGGTGCGCGGTAACGGCCAAATCGTCCAGGAGCTGGAGAGCTTCTTCGTCGGCGCCGGCTGGAACGTGATCAAGGTCGTGTGGGGCCGCGAGTGGGACGAGCTGCTGGAGAAGGATGAGGACGGCGCGCTCGTCCACATCATGAACACCACCAAGGACGGCGACTACCAGACCTTCAAGGCCAACGACGGTGCCTACGTCCGCGAACACTTCTTCGGCCGCGACGAGCGCACCAAGAAACTCGTCGAGGACATGACCGACGAGGAAATCTGGAACCTGCGCCGCGGCGGCCACGACTACCGCAAGGTCTACGCCGCCTACAAGCGCGCCCTGGAAACCAAGGGCAAGCCGACCGTCATCCTCGCCCACACCGTCAAGGGCTACGGCCTCGGCCACAACTTCGAGGGCCGCAACGCCACCCACCAGATGAAGAAGCTGGCACTGGAGGACCTCAAGCTCTTCCGCGACAAGCAGCAGATCCCGATCTCCGACGAAGAGCTGGAGAAGGATCCGTACATGCCGCCGTACTACCACCCGGGCGAAGACGCCGAGGAGATCAAGTACCTCAAGGCCCGCCGCGAGGAACTCGGCGGCTACCTGCCGGAGCGTCGCGAAAACTACTCCCCGGTCGAGCTGCCCGAGTTTGAGAAGACCTTCAAGGCGCTATTCAAGGACTCTGGCAAGCAGGAAGTCGCCTCCACCATGGCGCTCGTGCGCACCTTCAAGGCGCTCATGCGCGACAAGGAGCTGGGCAAGCGCATCGTGCCGATCATCCCGGACGAGGCCCGCACCTTCGGCCTGGACTCCTGGTTCCCCACCCTGGGCATCTACAACCCGAACGGCCAGAACTACGTGCCGGTGGACCACGACCTGCAGCTGTCCTACAAGGAAGCCACCGACGGCCAGATCCTGCACGAGGGCATCAACGAGGACGGCTCTTCCGCCTCCTTCATCGCCGCGGCGACGTCCTACGCCACCCACGGCGAGCCGATGATCCCGATGTACATCTTCTACTCGATGTTCGGCTTCCAGCGCACCGGCGACAACTTCTGGGCCGCCGGCGACCAGATGGGCCGCGGCTTCATCATCGGCGCCACCGCCGGCCGCACCACCCTGTTCGGTGAGGGCCTGCAGCACATGGACGGCCACTCCCCGATCCTGGCGTCCACCAACCCGGCCGTCATCCCATACGACCCGGCGTTCGCCTACGAGATGCCGTACCTGATTTCCAAGGGCATCGAGCGCATGTACGGCCAGGGCGAGGGCAAGGACGAGAACGTGATGTACTACATCACCGTCTACAACCAGCCCCACCACCAGCCGGCACGCCCGGAAAACCTGGACGTGGAGGGCCTGCACAAGGGCATCTACCTTTACGACGAAGGCAAGGACCTGGACAACAAGGTCTCCCTCCTCGCCTCCGGCGTGGGCATGCAGCAGGCGCTGCGCGCCCAGGAAATCCTGCAGGAGAAGTACAACGTCGGCGCCGCGATCTACTCCGTGACCTCCTGGACCGAGCTCGCCCGCGAGGGCCAGGCCAAGGCCGCCGAGCAGCTGCGCAACCCGGGCGAAGAGGTCGAAGAAGCCTTCGCCACCAAGCAGCTGAAGCAGACCTCCGGGCCCTACATCGCGACCTCGGACTTCGCTTCCGACCTGCAGGAGCAGATCCGCGCCTACGTCCCGGGCCAGTACATCGTGCTCGGCGCCGACGGCTTCGGCTTCGCCGACACCCGCGAAGCCGCCCGCCGCTACTTCAACATCGACGCCGAGTCCATGGCCGTCGCCGCCCTCATGGGCCTGGCCAACGAGGGCAAGATCGACCGCTCCGTGGCTGCTCAGGCCGCCAAGGACCTGAAGATCGACGACCCGACAGCCGCGACCCAGGACGACGCGGGCGAGGACGTCGGCCCGGAGAACGCCGCGGAGTAGTTCTTTGGGGCTCTGGGCTTAGGGCTTAGCGCCTAGCGACGAAGGGGCGTTCCCGGTTGCGGAACGCCCCTTTTCGTGTGCCTTTTTTGGGGGGTGGGGCGGGGTTGGGGGTTTCGTGCGGGGTTTCCCTGACAGATTACGGCGGCCTTTTGCACTCACCTGGGCCGATGGGGTCCGACTGACAGATTTCGCCGCGAAGTGTCTGGATCGCGCGTCCTCGTCTACCGGCACGCCTGGATTTGTTCACTACGCGATGAATCAACCCACCCCTTTCGAACATCCGACCTGGGCAAAGTGAACAAACCACCGCTCAAACGAGGGGTTTGTTCACCTGCTAGCAGCAGCCGAGTGAACAAATTCTCGGGGTGGCCCGGCGCCCCCTACATCTTGGGCAGGAACTGCTGCAGCTGCGGCCACGCGAAGGCGGCGGCACCGACCAGCAGCGCCAGGACGCCAAATACGAGGCCGAGCTTCTGCGCCGTGGACGACCCACCTGAGTCCGCCCCAGTCTGCACCGGCGCGTCCGGCTCCGGCTCCGCCGCCGGGGGTTCCGGCAGCTCCACGCCGACACCGGTGTTGCTGATGCTGGTCCAGGTCCTACGCTTCGTCCCGTCCGCGAACGTGGTCACGACCTCGAAGTTTGCGCTGTCGTAAGAGTCGGTTGGCACCGTCGCAGTGATGGTGCCGGTCTTTTGGTCGATGCTCCAGTCCCAGCCCTGGCCGCCGGTGACCTCCCAATGAGCGTCCGTCGGCAGGTTCAGATCGAACTGGTTCTCCGGCGTCAGGTTCACGGTCTCGCCGGGGTCGGCGGTGACGCGCCCGACAAACTGGGGGTTGTAGTAGAACGCGTCGTCGGAGGTCAGCGTGATTTTCTGCGGGTACAGCTCGGTCGAGTCGTCCGGGAACTCCACCCGGACCCAGAACTCAATGACGTTCTCCCCCGGCTGCGGGGGTTCGCCCTTTGTGTAGTTGTTCAGGCGGACGGCGAGGGGGCCGTCGGTAAGCTCGCGCTCCCCGTTGAACAGCTGCGCCTTCTTCTGCAGCGTGTCCTCGCCGGTCTGCTTCCATCTCGTCCCCTCCGGCACGCCGAGGAGCTCGTACTCGATGGTTTCGGTGTACCCGTCGCTCGGGATGAATTGCACGTGCCGAGCCTTCGGATCGAAGTGCGGCGAATACTCGTCGGACATCGCGGCGGAGGCGGCGGGCGCGAGCAGGCCGGCGGCGACGACGACCACGGCCGGAAGTGCGAAGCGTTGCATGCGCTTATCATAACGGCATGGAACTTTCGCAGCGGTTGGACCTTGGCGGCCTGCTCGCCGACGACACAGACGCCCAAGACAAGGCGGAGGCGCGCGGCACGTTTGCGCGCATCGCGGAGCTCGTCGAAGACGTCTCCGGCGTCGATATTGAGCCCGGTACGAGGTTGGACGGGAGCGGGGTTTCGTCGTTAAGCCGCATTGAGCTCGCGGTTCGCATCGAGGAAGCATTTGGAGTGCCTATCGACGAGCACGTGTACGCCCAATGCACCACCGCCCAGGATCTCGCCGACTATGTGGAGGAGCACAAGTGATTTCGTATTTGACCGACATGGACGGCGTGCTGCACCGCGAGGGCGAGATCATCCCCGGCGCGAAGGAGTTCATCGGCGCGCTGCGCAGCGAAGACATCGACTTTATGGTTCTGACTAACAACTCGATCCAGACCCCGCGCGACCTGTCCGCGAAGCTTATGCGCATGGGCCTGGACATCGAGCCGGAGCGCATCTGGACCTCCGCCACGGCGACGGCGAAGTTTTTGTCGCAGCAGGCGGGCGCGGCGTCGGCGTACGTCATCGGGGAAGCTGGCTTGACGACGGCGCTGCACGAAATCGGTTGGATCCTCACCGACGCCGACCCCGACTTTGTCGTGCTGGGCGAGACTCGCACCTACTCGTTTGAGGCGTTGACCACCGCGTCGAACCTGATCCGCAACGGCTCGCGGTTCATCGCCACCAACCCGGATCTGACCGGCCCGGGGCCCGCGGGTGTGGTGCCGGCGACCGGGTCCGTGGCGGCCATGATCACCGCCGTGACCGGTATGGAGCCGTACTACGTGGGCAAACCGAACCCGGTGATGATGCGCTCGGCGCTCAACAACATCGGCGCGCACTCCGAGAACACGGTGATGATCGGCGACCGCATGGACACCGACGTCAAGGCCGGCCTCGAGGCAGGCATGCGGACCGTGCTGGTGCGCACGGGCATCGCCGACGACTCCGAGATAGCCAAATACCCCTTCCGCCCCACCGCGGTGCTGGATTCCGTGGCGGACCTGGTGGAGCGGATCTGGGATCCGTTCGACGACGGGTTCTACACGGACGGGGAGTAGGCACGCCAGATTTGAGGTATGTCGGCCTTTAAGACAGTAAGGTATACGGCACAGAAATTTGGTGCACTGCATTCGGCAACCGCGCGCGACGGAGTAAAACGGAAAAGGCATAGCTTATGAAGCTTCGGTACCTAGAGGTCCAAAATTACCGATCCATCCGTAAAGCTAAGAAGCTCGAACTATCGGATTCCACCACTATTGTTGGTTCCAACAACGAGGGTAAATCAAACCTGGTACGAGCATTAGAATGCGCGATTTCAACGCTGCAAGTAGCCAACCATTTGAAGACAAGAACTTCAATACCCTGGAAATCAGACGCATTCCAACGAATTCTTGGAAGACAACTCTTCCAGCTGGGTATCTACAGAATTGAGCGAGATTTCCCTCGCTCACTCTCTCCAAGATCAAAGGCAGACACAATCCTGCGGTTAACTTTTGAGCTGAGCGAACAGGAATGCGACGAGTTTGAAACGAAGTTCGAATCCAAAATCAATAGCAGCTTGCCGATCGAAGTGAAAATTGACCCGCGACTGAACCTGGTTGAGCGTCCCGAGTACCCCACTGTTCAGATTAATTATGTAAAGCCGGGTCCAGGCAAGGCCAAGATTGAGCAACACCTTCCAGATGTTCTCTCCTACATTATGCGAAATTTTTCATTCGCTTCGTCTGATGCCGTCCGCCCGGGGGAACGGGGAGTGGACGAGCTTCAAGCACTACTTAAGGAACGTCTCGTTTACCTCGCCGCGAATGACGATGATTACAAGGCCGCTGTTCAGACAATGACTGACTTCCGGGCCAAGGTCATCGATGAAGTTACCTCTGATTTTGAGGCGACTCTAAGTGATTTTCTTCCAGATCTAGAGAGCATCTCCATCGAACCGACAGAGATGATCGAAAGCCAGTTAAAGGCAATTGAAGTCTCGATGTCTGACGGAGTTAATACGAAACTCTCCGAGAAAGGTGACGGCGTTCAGAGCCTTTTCACCTTAGCGTTACTACAGCACAAAGCATCGTTTTCGAGGTCCGTTAAAGGCCAGGATCTCTTGACCATCATCGAGGAGCCGGAAGCGCACCTGAACTCCAAAACGATGTACGAGATTCGGAAGGTACTGGAAAAAATTGCTGCCAGCCAGCAAGTGATCGTTGTCACTCACAACGCAATCTTCGTTGATCGCAAAAATCCGTCTTCTAACATACTCGTGGACGAAGGTGCCGCCCGCAATGCTGACTCAATCGGTCAGATCCGGGACGCTCTGGGAATCACGTCCGCGGAAGCGATGAACGATGTAGAGTTAAAGATCCTAGTCGAGGGCGAAACTGACCGAGCTGTGTTTTCTGAGATAATCAACCAAAGCAACCTCGAAAATCTGAAGAAAGCAATCAAATTAGGTCGCATCGAACTGGTAGCTACTAAAGGGATAAAATTTCTCGAAAATCATCTCCGCATAGCCGAGAACACCCTTACAAACGTCCGAGTGCTCGCAGATTACGACGCGACGGCTAGAAAAAAGCTGGAATCATCCCCAGAGTTAATTGACGTAAGCGAATATGCCTATATCAGGCATCCCCGCTCCAAGGGCAGAGCCGATACGGATGCAACTCTGGAGGACATCTACCCGGTTGAGACGCTCGCCGAAGCACTCCGTAAGACCATGGGTGTCGCGGTGGCTCCTGAAAAATGGGAAAGCTGCAAACCCACTCCAGCTATCGAACGGGCTCAGGAACTCAGCTATGAAAATAATAAGCGGCTCGAGGGGGCGAAACTGGAGGAGTTCAAACGAATCGCTGCCGATATTTTCTGCAATGACGGTGCGTACAGGCAGGAAAGCGTCGATCCGGTGCTCAATCTCCTCGCTCAGGTAGATGACGATTACCGCTAGGCCTCCAGTCCTACCCCTCTGCCCCGCCCCTTTCGGGCATATGACACCCCAGCCCCCTACGCCAAAGCCTAGCTACACCTCCGAGTCGGAGCCCGCGACGTAGAAGCGCTGGTGGTTGACAAACTCGTCCATGCCCAGCGGGCCGAGCTCGCGGCCCAGGCCGGACGCCTTCACGCCGCCGAACGGCAGCTCGGCGCCGCGGGCCTGCGGGATGTTCACGTGGATCATGCCGGTGTCGATCTTCGCCGCGACCTTCTTGGCGCGCTCGGCGTCCTCAGACATCACGGCGCCGCCGAGGCCGTAGCGGGAGTTGTTTGCCAGCTCGATGGCCTCTTCCTCGGACGCGACCTTGTACACCTCGGCCACGGGGCCGAAGAACTCCTCGTAGTAGGAGTCGGAACCGACCGGGATGTCGGTGATCACGGCCGGGGTGATGTAGGCGCCCTTGCCGGTGACCTCGCCGCCGACGCGCAGGTTCGCGCCGTCCTCCACCGCTAGGCGCAGCTGCTGCGCGAGTAGCTCCGCGGCGTCGCGGGAAGACAGCGGGTAGAACTCCTTGCCCTCGCCGGGGTTCAGCGGGTCGCCTTCGCTATACGACGACGCAAGGTCCACCAACGCCTGCACAAACTCGTCGTAAATGTCCTCCATGACGATCATGCGCTTGTTCGAGGTGCAGGCCTGGCCCACGTTGCCGATGCGCTTGTTCCACGCGGTCTCGGCAGCCTTAGCCACGTCGGAAGCATCCAGCACGACGTACGCGTCGGTGCCGCCGAGCTCCAGCACGCACTTCTTCAGCGCCTGGCCGGCCTGGGAGGCGATGGTGCGGCCGGCGCGCTCGGAGCCGGTCAGGGACACGCCTTGGACGCGGTCGTCGTTAATCAGCGTGGAGACCTGCGAGTGCTTGGCGTACAGGTTCGTGTACAGGCCCTTCGGCGCGCCCGCCTCGTCGAAGATCTTCGCAATCGCGGCGGCGGAGCGGGGGCAGATCTCGGCGTGCTTGACCATCACCACATTGCCGGCCATCAGCGCCGGTGCTGCGAAGCGCGCGACCTGGTAGTACGGGAAGTTCCATGGCATAATGCCCAGGATCACGCCGAGCGGGACCTTGCGCATGACGGAGGTGCCGCCGCGCTGGTTCGGGATCTCCTCGTCGGCGCCGAATTCCGCGCCGTTGTCGGCGTAGTAGTTGAAGATCTCGACGACGTCGTTGATCTCGCCGTCGCCTTCCTTGACCGATTTGCCCATCTCTTCTGCGATGATGCGGGTGAGCTCGGCGCGTTGCTCGTCGAAAAGCTTCGCTACCTTGCGCAGCACCTCGGCGCGCTCCTCGAAGCTCTTCTCGCGCCACTGCTTGAACGTGTCGTTTGCGGTGGCCAGCGCGTTTTCGAGCTCGTCGTCGGTGATGAAGTCGAAGGACTCGACGATCTCGTTGTTCTTCGGGTTTTGTACGCGGTATTTAGTAGACATGCGGCCCATCGTAGGAGCGTGGCGTGAGGCTCGCCACAAAATCTTTCTCGCGTGATAGCCGGTCCATGGCCTGCACAAACGGCTCGATCTCCTCGCGCGTGGCCAGGATTGTTTCGCGGCACGAGTACGTGCGGTCCGCGCGCCGCTGCCAGCGGGTGAACCAGATTTCGCCGGGCGCGCCGTCGGGAAGCAAAAGCATCAGCTTCTCGACGCTCCGTCGCTCCCGCACCGGCATCCCCTCAACGCAGAATGTCCACGCGAGTCGGGTGCGCGGGGCGCGGCAGGTGGGTGCGGCCAGTGTTGTCGTCATTGGTGGGGACCCTTCTTGCGGGCGCCTTTTCGGCGTGCCCGCATCGATGGCGGCACACTCCATCCCCGGTGACTAGGCGGGAGTGCCGCGGCGGGTGCCGGCGGCTACTGCCGCGCGCCCCGGCCCGGTGACTAGGCAGGCCCGGCGTGCGGCGGAGTGCGAGACGAGAGGTTCGTCTTCCCCAACGGCCTCTGATTTCTCTCGGCCGATATTGCTTCACACGAGTTGACTCCAGCAACCCTCAACCGCTGGTTGATCCCCCTATTTGCTCGAGCTTCGGTTGAGGTTGAGGGGGCAACGGGCGTGTCCGTGCGGCCAGTCCCCGTGCCGCCCCGTGCCGCCGCGATCGCAAATGCCGATATCGGCATTTACACCATCCGAGATGCGGCGACCTGGTCTTTTGCGACGCCGCTGCGGGTAAATGCCGATATCGTCGTTTAGCGGACCGCCCTACAGCAGCCGCACCGCCAGCACGCCGAGGAAGATCACGACCAGGCCAACCAGGCGCGTCGCCGTCAGCGGGTTCTTCCGCGCGCCGAATGCCCCGCGCGCCTCCAGCGCCTGGCCCGCGGCGATGGTGCCCGCGTTGAAAGCGATCACGGTCGTGGCGGTACCCAACAGCGGCGCCAAGGTCGCGCCCGAGATGACAAACGTCGCGCCGACCAGGCCGCCGACCCACATCCACCACGGCCCCGGCTCAGGACGTCGCACCAGCTGGCGCGGGCTGGTCACCAGCACTGCCACCAGCAGCAACAGCGCACCGACGGCCAAGTTGATCTCGCCGGCGTGCAGCGACGAACCGGCGATGGTGCCCAGGTAACCGTTCACGGCGGTCTGCACCGCGGACCCCACGCCGACGAGGACGCCAAGGGCGCGGAACAGCCAGAGCTCGAGGCCCACCGCGTCGCCCTCGACCGCCGGGCGCTTGCCCGCACGCAGCACCACGACGATGCCGGCCAGCACCACGAGCGCCCCCACCACACGCATCCACGTCACCGGCAGCACGGGCGCGCCGAACAGGCCGAACCGGTCGATGCACATGCCCATCACCACCTGCCCCAGAATCGGCAGAACCACGGTCTGCACCGCCCCAAGCCGCGGGAACAGCAGGATGTTGCCCAGCACGAAACACACGCCCATCGCGCCGCCGAGCCAGACCCACCAGGGCGCGCTCGTACCGTCGGCAAACTGCGGCACCGGGGTGCCCTGCAACACCGTCGTCGCTACGATGGCCACCAGCAGCGCCACCGAAAACGACACCAGCGCGGAGACCACCGGCTTGTTGCCCACGCTCATGCGCAGGCGGGAGTTCGCCGCGGTCTGGATCGGAATCAGCCCGCCTACCGCGAGCGCCACAAGCAACAGCATGCGCCGATCTTCTCACGCTAAGCGCGACGCCGTTTACCTAGCCCGCAGCTGTAGCTACTTCAACCCGTAGGCGCGGTACAGCGCAGCGATGAACTCGTCGTGGGTGATCTCGCCGTCAACGGCTGCGAGCTCGTCGCGCACGTCCTTGCGCGTCGGGGCGGAGATCATGGTGGGGTTAGCGGCGCGCTGCCGGTACGCCACAGGCGGAAGCTTGCCGCCGACCCGGTGCTTCATGCGGGTGAAATAACTGTCCACGGGCGCGAGCGCCTCCACCCCCGGCACCGACCAATCCAGCCAGTACGCGGCCACACCCAGCGCGATGCCGACCAGCGCGGAGACCGCCAGGCCCACCGACTGCCATCCAAGGTCGTAGAAGAGCTGCACGCTTATCGACGCCACTATCGCCGGGACCACGTACAACTGGCGGTCAATGAGAATGTTGGGAATCTGCCCGATCATCATCTCGCGGATGACCATCCCGCCCGTGGCGGTGAGCACGCCCATGAGGATGCAGCCGAACCACGTGACGTCGGCACGCAGCGCCGTAACCGTGCCGGTGACCGCCCACACGCCCACGATGACCATGTCGCCGTGGAAGCGGAACAGCTCCCACGCGCGGCCCTCGATGGACAGCGCGAACGCTACCAGCGAGCCCACCAGCGCCGTGCCGATGTACCACGGGTTCTGCAGCGCAGACGCCGGGGTGGAGCCGATCAGGGCGTCGCGGATCATGCCGCCCGCCATGCCGGAGATGATGGAGATGACCATGAACCCGACGGCGTCGAAACGCATCCGCCTGGCTACCAGCCCGCCCATCAAAGCGTTAAGGAACACGCCGATCAGATCCATCACGGCAAACGAGAAACCCACAGGGGTGAGCACGTTGTCGAAGTACATGCGCGCCATCGTATGAGGGTTTGCGCTGCTATGGGGCCGGTTTAGGTTTTCGCTTCCGTGCGCTGCTGCACCTCGTTCTGCAGCATCACCCGCAGCGCCTGGATGAACTGCTCGTCCGAGGCGTCCTCCAGCGCGTTGCGCACGTCCTCGCCGGACTCGACGGGACGGCGCGAGTCGGTTTCCACGCCGAGCGCCTCGCCGATCTTCTCCTCCAGCGGGCGCTCGAGGCGCTTGGTCTGGAACGCCGAGAACTTGTCGCCGCCGAAGTACACCGCGATCGCGAACAGCGGCGCGGCGATTGCGGCGGCCAGCATGCCCTCCCACACCAGGTCGAACTGGTTGAGCACCAGCATGATCACCGACGCGATGATCGCCGGGAACACCGTCATCTTCTGACTGGTAAACAGCGACGGCACCTGCCGCAGCGCAATATCCCGGGCCAGCGTGCCGCCCGTCGCGGTGATCACGGCGAGCAGCACGCACGGCACCCAGCTCAACTCGGCGTTGAGCGCCTTGATCGTGCCGCCGACCGCCCACACGCCGATTGTGACCACGTCCGCGTAGAACCGGAAGTTCTCCCAGAGCTTGCCGCGCAGGGGCGCGAAGAACGCGATCAGTCCGCCGACCGTGGCGGTGATCAAGTAGCCGGGGTTGGTCAGGGCGGCGGCGGGGCCGTCGTTAAGTATGGCGTCGCGCATAAGCCCGCCACTTAGCGACGAAATCAACGCCACAAACGCGAACCCCACAATGTCGAAGTTCATCCGCTTGGCCACAGTCCCGCCGATGGTGGCCGCCAACAACACGCCGGTGTATTCGAGGACAAAGTAGAGATTGCCCACGTCATCAGAGAAGTCCATGGGCGCCAAGGCTAGCTTTCGGGGCGGGGGCGCGCCTGGACGGTTGTTGGGTGGCCGGTGTGGGGTTGGTCCTCATGCAATAAACCGGCTACCTAGGACCGGTTACCAGCTGAATTTTCGCAGGGTAACCGGTTCTAGGTAGCCGGTTTTACGGGGCGGGAGGCGCGCCTCAGCCCAAGCGCTCGACGGCGTCGACGACCAGGTCCCAGAACCGGTCCACGTCCAGGCGCGTCGCCACCGAGGTGTTGCAGGCCGGGTCTGCGGCACCAGACGCGGCAGCACCAGCGGCGCCCCCGCCAGGAACGCCGGACGCGAGCGCCGCGCCGAACGCGCGCAGGTCCGCCACGGTGCGCCCGCGCGTCAGCGTGCCCGCGAGCTCCACCGACACCGGCACAGACACGGTCTCGACCACCGACGGGTCGATGACGTAGGCTACGGCACACGGGTCGTGGACGGGCGGGTTGTCAAAGCCCTGGGCGTCCTTGTAGTTGGCGCGGAAGGCGTCCACAAGCGCGGCCAGGAAGTCGCCGCTGGCGGTGCCCAACGCGCGGAAACGGTCCTGCACCTCAGGAGTGGCAAGCGCCTGGTGCGTCAGATCCAGCCCGACCATGACCACCGGCCAGTCCTCGCCGAACACGATCGCGGCGGCTTCCGGGTCGACGGCGATGTTGAACTCCGCCGACGGCGAGAAGTTGCCGGCTCCGTACGCGCCGCCCATCAGCACGACCTCGCGCACCCGCGACACAATCCGCGGCTCCAGGCGCGCCGCCAAGGCGATGTTGGTCAGCGGCCCGGTGGGCACCAGGGTCACGGTCCCCGGCTCTTCGCGCATCAGCGTATCGACGATCCACTGCACCGCCCCGATCTCCCCCACCGGAACAGCAGGTTCCGGAAGGTCGAAGCCGTGGATTTCCATGCCGGTGTCGCCGTGGATGTCTTCGGCCGTGATGACGTCGTTTAGCAAAGGCCTCGTCACCCCGCGAAAGACGGGGACATCGCGCAAACCGGCGACCGTAAGCACCTGCTGCGCGTTGCGCGTGACGTGGTCGATGGTGTGGTTGCCGCCGACGGTGGTCAGGCCCAGCAGCTCGATGTCCGGGTTGCCGGCGGCGAGCAGGATGGCGACGGCGTCGTCGTGGCCGGGGTCACAGTCCAGGATGATTTTACGCACGGGCAGCCAGGTCCTCTGCGGCGATCGTGTCCGACACCGACGACGGCTTCGGGATGAGGAAGGACGCCGCGAACGCGCAGCCCAGCAGGATCGCACCGGCGATCATGCCGGCGCGGTAGCTGCCGTCGGTGGCGGTGAACACGGCGAAGATGATGGTGAACGACAGGCCGGCGCCCAGATTGAACGCGCCGCCGTTGAGCCCCGGCAGGTAGCCCTGGTTGTGCTTCGGCGCCAGCACGACGCCGAGCGAGCCGAGCATGATGTTGCCCATGCCGGCGTAGGTGATGCCAGCGAGCAGCGACATCGCCAGCAGCATGCCGTGGGTGGCGTTGCCCACGACGACCAGGCCGAACAGCACAGACAGCGCCGCACCCGCGATGCCGATCTGCAGGATGATCTTGTAGCCCACGCGGCCCGCGAGCCAGCCGGAGATCGGGCCCATGGCCAGGCCGGCCAGGGCGTACGGGGTCAGGGTCCACCAGGACACGACGCCGGCGGACATGCCCGGGCCGGCCGCCGGGTCCTGTGCGAGGTTGGGCACCAGGCCGTTCATCACCGCAAACACGCCGGTCATGGTCAGCGTGGTGGTCAGCAGCAGCGCCCAGGTGCGGCGCTGGGACAGCAGGTCGGTGGACATCAGCGGGTGCGGGCTGGACTTCTCGGTGCGCCAGAACCACACCAGGGACGCGCCGCCGACGACCAGCAGGAGGATCACCATGAACCAGTTCGCCGCGGCGAGCTCGCCGGCCATGTTCAGGGCGGTCAGCACCGCGGCCGCACCGATGACCAGGCCGACAACGCCCTTCCAGTCCATGGGCTGGAGCTGGTCGGACTTGGTCTCCGGCACGCCGTACTGCACGGCGAACACGGCGATCAGCGCGGCGGCGCCGATGACCCAGAAGAGGGAGCGGAAACCGAAGGCGTCGGTAAGCCAGCCGCCCAAAATCGCGTCAATGCCGGCGATACCGCCGTTGACCGAGGTGAGGATGCCCACCAGGAACGCGAACTGCTTCTCCTCGCGCACCGCCTGACGCAGCATCACCGACGTCAGCGCGACGGTCGGGCCGGAGACGCCCTGGATCACGCGGCCGATGAACAGCATGGTCACGTTGGTGGCCAGCGCGGCGACAACGGAGCCGATGACCGTGCCGATCATCATCCACACCAGCACCTTGCGACGCCCAATCAGGTCACCCCAGCGCGGCATGAACAGCGCAAACACGGCCGCCGCGGTGAAGAACGCCGTCTGCGTCATGCCGATCTGCGCGGTGGTGGCGTTGAGGTCCATCTCCATCGTGTGCAGCGCCGGCGCGAGCATGGAGGCGTTGAGCTGGAACGCGAAAACGGCGACCAGCAGCGCCGTCATCAGGGGCACGACCTGGTTGGTCGGCAGCTTCTGCCCCGCTGCTGGTAGCGGGGTGTTTGTCGTAGTCATGCGTGCAGTTTAAAACACTGCGCGCCGCGCGCCTACACGAAAAAGGCGGCGGCTACACCCGAAATGCGGGGGCATTTTGCCTATCGACGCCCACCTGGCCGCCGCACCCTACCCCCAGCACGTTTGCGGGCGGGCAATGTGTCCGATTGAGTCGCGTCGCACTTAACCTGAATTCGCCGGAAGGCAGGGCCCGCGCCGGAAGGCAGGGCCCGGCGCGCACCCGTCCGCACTGGGAAAACTCGCGCGACTCGCACCATGCGAACGCGCGGAATTCAGGTTTTCGGCTACGCGACTTTTTCGCATACCTCCCTGGAGGTTTGCGGCCGCCGCGGCTACCCCAGCGCCTCCCACAGCGCGGTGTTGGTCTCCTGCCACAGGGGCTTGGCCCAGTCGCCGAACTCGCGGTCCGTCAGCACCACGCACGCTTGCCCACCCGCGACCCACAGGTAGGTCCCGGACATACCGAAGTGCCCGACGGTGTCGGCGGGCATGCCGTCGCCGGTCCAGTGCGGCGCCTTCTCGCCCTTGATCTCAAACCCGAGGCCCCACTGGCAGGGTTTTTGCATGCCGTAGCCGGGAACGACGCCGCGCAGATCGCCGAACTGGTTAGAAAAGGCCTCGCCAAGCGTCGACGGGTCCAGAAGACGCGGCGAGAGGAGCTCGGAGGCGAACGCAGAAAGGTCGCCGACGGTGGAGCGCCCGCCGTGGCCGGCCGAGCCGTAGATTTCGGTGGAATCCATGCCGAGGGGCTCGAAGACCCCCTCGCAGGCGTAGTCCGCAAACGCGATGCCGGTGGTCTCTTCCAGGTGGTCGGCCAGGATCTCGTAGCCGGCCGAGGAGTAGATGCGCCGCTCCCCCGGTTCTTTTTGCGGCTCCCGGGAGTCGAACCCCACCCCGGCGGCGTGCGCGAGGAGGTGGCGGATGGTGGAGTTGGGGGGACCGGAGGCGTCGTCAAGCTCGAATGCCCCCTCCTCCACCGCGATGAGCACGGCGTACGCGGAGAGCAGCTTGGTCACGCTCGCGAGTTCGAAGACTTTGTCCTGGTCGCCGAACGTGGCTTCCGTGTCGCCGACGAGGGCCGCCGCGACGTTCTCCACCGGCCAGTTGCTGAAAAACTTCTCGAGCTCCATGCCGCCCACCCTACGTGCGCCGCGCGGGGACCGGGTGGCGTGCGCCCCCACCCGCAGACCCCTAGTAAGCGATCCCTATTACGGCCCATTTTCGGCCATACTCGGGAGGGCTTACTCGGGGTTTGAGTCCTTAGAACGGCAGCGCCGGGAGTGTGAGCCCCGGGACCATGCCTGCCGACACCGCGAACGCCGCCCCAACACCGAGCAGCGCCAGCACCACGGCGACGATGCCGGCGATGGTGCCCGGCGCGACCTCCGAATTCAGGCTCGACGGCGCGGCCGGCGCAGTGCGGTTGATGTCCTTGCCGCAGTCCTCGAAACGCTGCGCGGTGTAGGAGGCGGCGGACTTGACGTAGGCGACCTCGTTGGCGCTGAACGGGGTCTCAAAGGTGGACGGCGCGCCGGTCTTGGAGCTTGTCAGGTCGTCGGCGATGACGGAGCTGGTGGTGTGCTCCTCGACGGGCCACAGCTGCAGATCATCGGTTTGCTTCACCGAGCCCCAGCCGTTCTCGCCGAGCCCGGCGCGCAGCTCGTCCTGTTTCTTCGCCCACAACGCGAGCGCGTCGGCGCGGGAACCGGAGTGGTAAAGGATGTCGTCGGCGTTAAGGCCGGCGGCCAGGGCAGGCACCTGGTCCGCGTTGTACTCGACGGCGCAGACGCGGGAAAAGCCCGGGTCGACGGGCGCTTCAGGCGCGTCGGCGGCTCCGGCGACGGGCGGAAGTACGGCAGCAACGGCGGCGCAGGCGATAACGCCCGCTGTGAGGGTTTTACGCATGTGGAAAAAGATACCCCGCACGGCACCTCCTTACCGGCCTTTCCACAAACCCCGAGAAACCCGCACCTCGTAGTCCTCGTACTCCGTGCCGGCCACCAGCGCCGCCACGTGCGCGCGCACGAGCTCCTCGGCGTGCTGCCCGGCGCGGTCCAACAGCCCGGACGCGATGGCCTTCTCCCGCGCGTCGGCTTCCCGGTCGGCGATGAAGCCGGTGACGTCCTCGACGCGGAGTTGGTTGATGGGGTTCATGGTTTGGTCGTAAACCTTGACGCTGTCGGCGTCGATGTGCGATTCGAGTACCTCCACCTCAGGCAGTTGCACGTTGACTTCCCCGTCGGCCAGGTGGACGTCGATAAGCGAGGCGTCCTTGATGCCGGCGGTGACGCGCCCGTCGTACGTGACCAGGAAATTCCGCCCGGTAAACGGCACGCGCACCCCGAGCACCTCGAGGCCCTCCTGGTCGAATTTGCCCACGTCGGAGAAGACGTATTCCTCCACAGAAAGCTGGGCAATATCGCCTAACGACGCCCCAATGGTCGTCGACGTCACCTCCCCCTCCCGCCAACTGAGCAGCGCCGGGCGGGTCAGCGCCAGCACCAGCCCGACGATGGCCAGCACCGCAACGACCGAGGCGGCGGCGCCAGCGAACCCGAAGCCGCGACGGGCGGGCCGGGGAGAAATTTGGAATTCAGTAGACACATATTTCACCTTACGGGGTGACGAATATGTAATGTGGCTCTCACAATTTGCCGACAACCAGGAAGACCCACCATGACCGGATCAACCAGGACCGACAAGAAACCCGACCATAACCGGGACACGAAGCCTAAAGACCAGGCCCAAGATAAGACTCAAGACCGAGACGGCATGTCCGGCTTTCTGGGCTGGATCGAAAAAGTCGGCAACAAACTGCCGGACCCGTTCTGGCTATTTGTGATCCTGGCCGGCGTGGTGGCGGTGTCCTCCTGGCTGGCCAGCAAGGCGGGCCTGTCCGCAATCGACCCGGCCTCCGGCGACGAAATCCACGTCGAATCGCTGCTCACCGGCGAGAACATCTCGCGCATGGTCACGGACGCGGTGGAGAACTTCATCGCCTTCCCGCCGCTCGGCGTGATCCTGGCGGTGATGCTGGGTGTGGCCGTGGCGGAGCAGACGGGCCTGCTTGCGGCGATGGTCCGCGCGATGGTGGACAAGGTCAGCCCGAAGATGCTCACGTTCATGGTCGCGCTGGCTGGCGTGACCGGTTCGGTGGCCTCGGACGCGATCTACGTGATCATCATCCCGCTGGGCGCGATGGCCTTCCACGCGGTGGGCCGCTCGCCGGTGGTGGGTGCGATGGTGGCGTTCGCGGCGTCGTCGGCAGGCTTCAACGCCTCGCTGATTCTGAACATCACGGACCTGCTGCTCGCCGGCATCTCCACCTCCGCCGCACAGCTTGTGGATCAAGCCTACGAAGTCTCCCCGCTTGCCAACATCTTCTTTGTCATCCCGTCCGCGGTGGTGCTGTCGCTGATCATCACGGCGGTGACCGAGCTGTTCGTGGACAAGAAGGCCGAGGGGCTTGTGGACCACGACCACATCGACGAGGACGAACTGCAACTCGACGAGTCCAACCAGCCCAACGACTCCCACCTCACCGACGATGACGACCTGTCGCTGACCCCACTCGAGCGCAAAGGCCTGGCCTGGGCCGGCATCACCCTCCTCGTCGCACTGGCGGCCTACTTCGCCCTGCTGTTCATCCCGGGGTCGCCGTTCGCACGGCCCGAGGAAGGCTTCATGGAGTCCCCGCTGATCCGCGCCATCGCCGTGCCGATCGCCCTGATCTTCTTCGCCACCGGTCTGGTCTACGGCCTGATCGTGGGCACCATTAACAACGCCGCCGACATCCCGAAATTCATGGCCAAGGGCCTGGAGTCCCTCCTGCCGATTTTGGTGCTGTTCTTCGCCGTCTCCCAGTTCCTGGCGTGGTTCCAGTGGTCCAACCTGGGCCCCTGGACCGCCATCAAGGGCGCGGAGCTGCTGCAGTCCTGGGACCTGCCAAACGTGATCCTCTTCGCCGCGTTCGTGCTGATGGTGACGCTGATCAACCTATTCATCACCTCCGGCTCCGCGCAGTGGGCGCTGATGGCGCCGGTGGTGGTGCCGATGATGATGTACGTGGACGTCTCCCCCGAGGTCACACAGATGCTCTACCGCATCGGCGACTCGCCGTCGAACATCATCACCCCGATGTCGCCCTACTTCGCCCTGGCGCTGACCTTCCTGCAGAAGTACTACAAGAAGGCCGGCGTGGGCACCCTGATGTCGCTGGCACTGCCGTACGCGGTGTCCATGCTGGTGGGCTGGTTCATCTTCTTCATGATCTGGTACGCCCTGGGCATCCCCCTCGGCCCCGGCTCGCCGATGGGGTACCAGGTGTAGCTCGTTGGGGGGGTGTCCCGGGATTTCCCGGGCGCTGTCGGCCGGTCAACCGCGGATTTCGAAGTCTTCCGTTCGAATTCTGTGTGCCTTTGCTTATCGACGAACCTTCGGCCAGCCCCGTCACTTCCCATAGAGCGACGTAATGATGCGCTGCGCAAGCAGGTGCACCGTAGTCGAGGCAGTATGCCTCCCAACGTGCTCGTCGAAATCCCCTAACGAATCAAGTGGCTCTCGAACTTTCGCCTCAGCGCGTGCGATAGCACGCCGGACATCGTCCACGGTGAAACTCGGCTGGGCGGTTTTTACGTACGCCGGCCAGTACTGGATCAAGCTATCGAGGACATCTTTTTGCGTGCTTGCGCCCTTTGCATCAGCGAAGTGGAGCAACAACCAGTACTCGAACTGCGGAACACTAAAACCCACTCCGCGGTCCTTGCGTTCGGCAGCCCATTCAAAAACTGCCTGGAGTTGCTGGTCCGTCGCGTCGTCTTCATCGAGGACCACCCAAGCTTGGTCACCGGGACGTAAGTCGCCGTCGCGCTTTAGGTTGGCCAGCCAATCGTCTGCAGTCTTGAGTAACGCAGGCGGGTGGGGATGCACACCTCTACGCGCTTCCACCTTCACGGATTTGTCGCGGAAGCACTCCATTTCGAAGTAGTTCTTCTCCGTGGTGCCTTCGGTGACGATGAGAAACACATCTTTTACCGGGCGGGTGTTGGCCCTTTTGCTCTTACCCCCGAACTTTCTCTTACGAGAAGAGCGCCCCCGCCTATTCGACATTGCTGAACTCCAGCGGCTTTATCGACGGCACACCACCGAACCTGCCTCGCAGGTAGCTCTTTCGAAGGTCTGTCGTCTTTCGCGGCCCCTCGAAGTCCGAGAGAACGCTCGTTTGGGTTTGTCCCGATCGGTCCTTCTCTACTACCCAGATCTCATCTCTCCGCAGTGTTTCGGGGTCCATGAGCAGAAGGTCGTGGGTGGTAAAGATCAGTTGCGCTCGGGAATCTGCAGAAGAATTCGCAAGGAACCCACCGATCAGCGCGCGAGAGAGTTCCGTGTGGAAACTGCGGTCGAACTCATCAACGACCAATACCGCTTCGAAACCCGGGGTCGTCAACCGAGAAAACAACCCGAGCAGCCTCGTCGCGGAACGGGTCCCGTCCGACTCGTCCCACCAGCGCAGGCCGTAGCTCTCGCCTTCTTCAGCGGAGTGGAGGAGGGCGATTCGTTGCGCCTCAATCTCGTCGCCCTCGAGCCGCAGCGTGAAGCGCCCCGAAGATAATTCCACATCCATCGGATAGTCCGGGTTGCTTCGCAGCTCTTGCTCTATCTCCAGTGCTTCCTCAGCGCCCAACCCCAAAGCTGAAAGTTCCACGTCCTCAGCCTCAACCCCTGTAATTCCGGCGTCGATCTGCGAAATCAAGTCTTCCCACCCGTCAGGCTGGGACTGCAGGTGGCCGATATCCATCAACCCGGCTGGGATCACCAGAATCGTTTCAACGAAAGCACGGACGACCCCGAAAGCATCCAACTTGAGCGAATCTGGGAACCGCGAAAGGTTCGTCTCACTAGCAAATGAGGCAAGAGGAACCTTGGGCGGCACCGACTCGAGCAGCACCCGTGCTTGCGCGACCTCGGTGGGGAACCGCTCCGACTTCTCCTCCAACAATGGGAAGCTGAACGAGTCCCCTACGCGCTCAAAAACGTCAATTTCGTCTTTGGACAGGTACTTCGTCAGCCGCTCCTCCACCACGCTTTTCGCGTCGTACGCGAGCACGTACTCATAGACGATGTCGCCGACAGAGAACAGCACCTCAAAAGTCGTCGGCTCAAACGCTGCATCTGGGCGAAGTGCGAACGGATCAAATGGCATTGGATCTTTAGGGCGCGGAGGATTTTTCAACATTTGCTGCAGTGCCATCAACGCCCGAACGAACGTAGACTTACCTGCCGCGTTTGCACCGAACAGGGCTGCTACAGGGTTAATCCGCTTCTTGTAACGACGAGAAAGCTCCGGGCAGCGCTCTCGGTGAACCTGCTCCCTGGTCGCGACCATGTTTATCGACGCGGGCTCGTACACCGAGCGATAGTTCGCGATCGTGAGGTCCAGCAGCATAGGCACCCCTTCCAAACAATTCGCCTACGACTCAAGTTTCTTGCATCATAAGTGAAATTTCTAACTACTGTGATCCGCGTACCCCCATTGCTACCAGCGGCGAAGAAGCGACCCGAGGACGATGACATTGACTTCACAATCTCACGAGCGAGCGGAAACTAGCTCCGCCCGCATCTCGCCGTCCCGTATTACTGTCGCGCGACTGCGCCGTGGCCTCACAAAAGCGGAGCTCGCCGCCAATCTCGGCATCGCCCCAACAACATTGTCTCGTTGGGAGGACGAGGGACCGCCACCTTCCCGCACCGAGTCCGTCATCGAACAGCTCGAGGCTGCACTTGGGTTTACCGCGGGTTACTTCATCTCCGAAGAGCTCGAAGTCCCCTCGACGGATTCCACCCTCTTTCGGGCTGGCAGCCGCGCGACTCTACGGCAGAAGAGCGTCGCAGTCGCATCCGGGGCAAACGCCAGCACACTTTTGGCCTGGCTGCGACGCAACTTCGATTTCCCAGAGCCTGACCTCCCTGATTTTTCTGGGTTTACGCCTTCGGAGGCAGCCCGCCATGCGCGCACGATCTGGCAGCTCGGCGACAGGCCAGTCCCAAACTCGGTCCAGCTCGCCGAATCCCTCGGCATCGCCGTCATGGGCCTGCCGCCCGCAGCCTCTGCGGTGGACGCGTTTTCCTTGTGGGACGGCAAGCAGCCGCTTATTTTCCTGGCCCGTCGCCGCACCCCCGAGGGCACTCGTTTCGACCTCGCGCACGAGTTGGGACACCTACTACTCCACAGTTCCGACGATCCGCACAACGGAGCACGCGAGGAGAACGAGGCCAACCAGTTCGCCGCCGACTTCCTCATCCCGCCCGGCATAGTTAACGCACACCTTCGCCTGCATGCGAGCCTCGACCACATCCTCCGGCTCAAGACCGCGTTGAAGGTGTCAGCCATGGCCATGCTTCGCGCCGCCTACCACCACGGCAAACTCAGCGAGCGGGAATACCACTCCCACCTGACCGCCCTCTCCGCGCGTGGTTTCCGCACGGACGAGCCCGGCAGCACACTGCAATACGAACGCTCGCGCATCTTCGATTACGTGCTTTCTCCCGATGGTGGCGCCAGCATCTCGAGCATCGCCGATGAAACAAAGCTCCCGCCACGAGACCTGCACGCGCTCATGCTCAGCGCCCAACCTCACACGGTCTCGAGCGCTACCCGGACAACAAGCACCCCAGCCCGCCCGACGCTCCGAGTGGTGCGTTGAAATCCTAGCTCGTTTCTGACTTCTGCCAGGGGTGAGACCAGCGAGTTCAGGGAGCGATCACTGCCTCCCCCCCCCGCCGACGAATTCAGGTTTTCGTCTATACGCCAAAATCGCGCAACACTGGTCCACTGCGACCCCAAAAGAAAAGCCGGGAGCGACACAACCCGCTCCCGGCTCAACTCCCCCTCAGCGCCCCAAGCGCCCGCACCCCCCGAGGACCTACTTCCCAATCTCCGCCGGCGTACAAATCGGCGCCTGGCGCATGAATTCCTCCGGCGCTCCCTGCTCGCGCAGAGTCAGCCCGTTGTAGCACCCGCGCTGCATCCCGGTCTGCTTCGTGCCCGCGGTCGGGATCACGGCCCACTTGCCGTTGGAGTTCTTGAAGTACAGGATCCAGTCCGTCTGGTTCGCACCCGCAATGGCCCACTTGCCGTCGCAGAAAATCACGTCAGTGCCAGTGAAGTGCGGCCACTCCGGCACCACCGCGTCAAACGCCTGCGGCGCGCAAGAGCCACCAGCAGCCGCGCCATTGTCCTTCTTGGTCAGCCCCGGGATCGCGAGCGCCGGCACCAGCGAGGAAAGTCCCGCAGCCGCCGCCGGGTCCAGCCCCTCGGGCAGCTCCAGCAAGCCCTGCTGCACCGCGAAGTACCCGCCGGCGCCCACTGCGGCCAGCACGCCGAGCGTGATGCCGATAATTGCGCCCGTGCTTAACGACGAACCTTCGGCCTCCCCCGAATCCGCAGAGGAACCCGTTTCGGTAGTGTTCGCGCCCTCTTCAGCGAAGGTGGCAGGCGCAATGACGGCGGAGGTGGTGACTGCGGCGGCGACGCCGAGTGCAAGCATCGGTTTCTTCATGCCCGCCACTTTATCGCGTTATACCCGTCACTTCGAGGGGAACAGCGCAATTCCCCACACCCCGAGCGCGACAGCAGCGGCAACCAAAACCCACCACAGCACCCCGCGTGGCCGCGAGAACCACTTGTCCGCAGCCAGCCAAACGACGCTCGGAACGACCAGCGCCAGCCCCAAAAACGTCAGTGCCCGCCAATCCGCCAGCCGGTTCGCCGACAACAGGCACACCACGCCAAAGCCCGCGAGCCCCCACGCGACGGCGTTTGCCCGGAATCCACCTATCGGAATCAACATGTCCGAAACCCTACCCCAAAACTCGGCCACATAACCACGGCCGAAAACATCACCTAACCTGCCGATTTGGGCAACACAACCAACCCACGCTATTGTTACATCTCGTTGCACAGCGAGAGCAACGGCAACATATTCCTCCATAGCTCAGTTGGCAGAGCATTCGACTGTTAATCGAAGGGTCACTGGTTCGAGCCCAGTTGGAGGAGCAAAACGAAGGAGCCCGCAAGGGGCTCCTTTTTCGCATTTCCACCCCCTCGTTTCCACTCCCCGAATAGGGGCAAACCCGATTCAGCCCCATTGCACTTACAAGTGAAATCCAATACGCTTCAACCTCCACGGCAAAAAGGAGGCTCAAATGACTGCCACCCTATCTTCCTCAAGCGCCATTGTTCTGAGCACTGAAGATACGGCTGCATTCGAAGCCCTGCGGATGCCCGAGGACGCTGACATCGCAGTTCTTGACAAGGATGGCAACCAGGTCGACCTCCCCGAGCGTGTGCAGGCAACCGTACTTGCAGCGATTAGAGCTCTCACGGAGGCTGGCGAAGTCGCGATCACCCGAATGCCGGAACAGCTGACAAGCACTTCTGCCGCGGACGTGCTGGGAATCTCGCGACCGACCTTGATGAAGTGGGCAAGGGCCGGCAGGATCGACAGCTTTAAAGTCGGAACACATACCCGTTTTCACCGAGACGACGTACTCTCCCTCAAGAGCCAGCTAGCAAAGGAGCAGGATGAGGCGCTCGAAAGCCTCCGGTCATTTGAACTTGAATCTTTCGGTCCACTAGCCGACTAACCCCCACGTTGCTGTTCCATACATAGGAAGCATCCCGAGTGGTCCGGGTCTGCGATCGAGCGTCGATTCAAAATGATGGAGGCTCTTATCGACGACACGGTTGTCGCACCAGATGGCGACTACGGCTTCAGCGGAGCTGATTCGAGGGTTTCCACGTTCATACGGCTGCAGTGGCGGGGGCATTTCTCCGCCCTGAGGCGGACACTGCAGGAATAGCAACCGCCCTCTCGACGTTCCACCCGTTGTCCCGGCAAAGACCGAACATCCAGAGAACAACGACTACAGAGAACAACGACGAAGGAGCACAGCGTGACTGCAGCGAAGCAATGGGTCCTGGCCTCCCGCCCGGAGGGCGCACCGACAAGCGAGAACTTCCGGCTCGAGGAGGTGGAGCTGCCGGAGCTTTCCGACGGCCAGATCCTCGTCCAGAACACCTTCTCCAGCGTGGACCCCTACATGCGCGGGCGGATGAACGACGTTAAGTCCTACATCGAGCCGTTCCAGATCGATGAGCCGCTCAACGGCACCGCGATCGGCACGGTCACGGAGTCCCGCTCGGACAAGTTCAAAGCGGGCGACACGGTCCGGCACTTCGCCGGGTGGCGCACACACGCCGTCCTGAACGAGGACCAGGTGGAGCAGATCGACACCACCATCGCGCCGGCCGAAGCGTACCTGGGCATCCTCGGCCTGACGGGTCTGACCGCTTACGTCGGTCTGACCGCTGTTGGCGAGATGAAGGAAGGCGACGTCGTGTTCATCTCGGGCGCGGCAGGTGCTGTGGGCTCGGCCGCAGGACAGATTGCGAAGCACCTCGGCGCAGCGAAGGTGATCGGGTCCGCAGGCTCCGCGGAGAAAATCGAATACCTCAAAAGCATCGGCTTCGACGAGGCGTTCAACTACAAGGACGGCGACGTCAACGGCCAGCTGGCCAAGGCGGCGCCGGAGGGCATCGACGTCTACTTCGACAACGTCGGCGGAGACCACCTCGAGGCCGCGATCCAGAACGCGAACACGTTCGGCCGCATCGCCATGTGCGGGGCCATTGCCCAGTACAACGACACGGAGCCAGCACCCGGGCCGCGGAATCTGGGCCTTTCCATCGGCAAATGCCTCACGCTGCGCGGGTTCGTGGTGGGCCAGTACTCCCACCTTGCCAAGGAGTTCCAGGAGAAGATCGCCCCGCTGGTCGTCGACGGCTCAATCACGTTCGAAACCACGGTGCGCGAGGGCATCGACAACATGCCGGCCGCATTCCTTGAGCTGTTCGAGGGCGGCAACACCGGCAAGATGATCGTCAAGTTTTAGGAGGACACCATGACCAAGGTTCTTATGGTCGTTACGGCAGCTAAGCACTGGACGCTTAACGACGGCACACCCCACCCCACCAGCTTCTAAGCCGAAGAACTGGTCACGCCCTAGAGCGCTCACCTAGACCCCGTTTGGACCTGGTCGGCAACCACCGTCGCCACCGCCAGGTCCTCCCACGGCATCCCGACGGTCTTAAACACCACCCGCCGCGCCGGATCCAGCGTCACTTCCCCGCGCACGACCTCAGCCATCGTCACCACCTCATCCCACGCAAGCGCCCCCTTCTCCACCGCGATCGCCACATCGCCGGCCTCCCGCTGCGCAGCCTCCACATCCTCCACGATCACCTGCGCACCGTGCAGCACATCCTCATGCAACTCCCGCGTGTCCACCGTGTGCGCCCCCACAGCAAGCACGGTCGCATCAGGTCGCAATTGCCTATCGACGACCACAGGTTCCCCCGCACTCGTCGCCGTCACAACCAACCCGGCCTTGCCCAACGCTTCATCGGCCGCAGCACTCCCCGATTTCACCCACGGGTAGGCCAGATCCGCCGGCTCGCTCCGCGAGGTAAACGTCACCGACACCTCCCGCACCCCTGCAAGCACGTCCTCAACCGTGCGCGCATGTGCCCGCCCCTGCGCACCCGCGCCCACAATCACGCACTCCAAGGGTTCACTCGACGCCCGCAACCGATCCAGCACTCCCGCCACGGCCACCGCCGACGTCCGGATCTCCGTCAGCGCCGCGGCATCCATCACGACCTCCGGCGTCAGCGTCTCGCCACCCATGAGCAGATAGGAGCCCTGCACGAACGGGACGTCGACAGTCGAGCCCACCGGCTGAATCCCCAACACCTTCACCCCGACCGCACCATCGAGCGCCGACGGCAGCAGGTGCATCTCCCCGTGCGGCAGCGCCACCTTCTGCCGATGCGGATCGGAGGCGGGGTCGAATCCGCCCGTCAGGACCTCCCGCAACGCATCAACGGCATCACGTGGCGTGACCGCGGACAGAACCTCGTCGTAACCCAAATTACGCATGCGGCCGAGCCTACCTACGTGTACGCGGCGCCCTCTTTTACTACTTCTTTCGGTGAGGCTTTAGCTCGAAACCGTCAGGAAGCGGTTTGAATTCGCCCTTCGGCACATACGCATGACTCTGAAATTCACGGAGCCCCTTTACATCGAGTTCACCAACTACGAAGTGGTCATTAGTCCCGCCTCGGATCTGAACCATGTCTCGCTTGTGGGATTCGCGAGCAGGCACACGAATGCGCGAATCGCCGTACTCCCTGTTGTTTACCTGCACGATGTAGCTGTGGATATCTAGGGCAGCCGCTTCAACCAGGGAATTGAAAGTGTTCAGATCCCTGTTCCACTCCACAACAAATAGTGCATCGATTGCTCCGCGTAGCGAGTTTCGATACTCGGAATTAGTGAGCTCTGAGCAAACCAGTAGAGCGAAGTGGAAGTTGCCGTGCGCGATGCGTGGAGGCTTTGACTCGCCTTGCCATGCAACCTTGGGCTCAAGCTTCAGTCGATCAATGTGGTTAAGGTTATCGGCTTCCGCATGGGCGGGTCGCTGCTTATCCTGGATGTACAGACCAAGCGACGGAAATTTGAATCCCTTATGTAGAGCGGAGAACCACACCTGGTTGTGCACAACTGGACGCGGTCCGTGAAGGTACTCCACTCCGGAAATGAGGTTAATTTTCTTTCTACGTAAGTGGGTTGCAGCGGTGAGGAACCAGGTGGGCGGCAGGCACGCCTCATGCAATACGAAGTAGTCGGCGCTGCCTTCCGCCATGACACCGTTGACCAACTTGGCGGTTGTATTCCATCGCTTGAGGCCAATTTGCGGGTTCCCCATGACCGATTGTGTCAGATATTCCTGCGGTGTGAGAAGGGCCCCAATAGCAACTTTTACCTTCGATTGGTCAGAGCCTGCAGAGGGGAACCATATATTTTCATCGTTAGAGCCACCTCTCCAAGGAACACCGGCTGGCTCAGTGAGCTCCTTTTGCATGGTTTCTTTAAGTCGCTCAAACCGGTCCTTATCCTTAACAGGCAGGTCCGCGAAAATATCCGTGCGCTCTGCAAAACCCCTTGCAATTAAGAACCAATCTTGCACGTGACGCATATTTAGGTCGCAATCGCTCCACGGCCCATGACCATCCGCGCCCGCCACTCGGGTCCAAGCGAACAGTTCAATCGGTGATGGCGGCCTCGTTGGAAAGACAATGCCCCGTATCGTTACCGGTGTATCCGCTTTATTTTCTTCGAGATACCCCGTTAAGGTCTCGACTGAGAAGCGCGCCCCGACTGCGTCCAGAAACTCCAACAGCTTCCATGTACTTTCGCCGAGGAGTCGCTCTAAAGCAGTTGGCACTTCGTCTTGCCGATTTTCAGCAGCTTGCAAGAAGGCGAAGTCGTTTTCCTCAAACTTCACCGGAGTTCCCTTGGAGTAGTGGTCAAGCTCTCGCGAAACCAGGACCTGCTTGAAAGGCACCAACGCTAAGTCCATTGCGAATAGTCTCTGAAAAATCTCCTGATAGAACTGCTTTTGGACTTCTTCATCGCTGCAGTCTTGTAGGAGCCAATTACCGAAGTAGTCATCTAACTGATCGCTTTCCTGGTCAGTGTTGTGGCTCACTAACGATTGGAGCGTTTTCAGAAGCGCCCGCTTATGCGCCATAGAAGCCAAACGGTTAGGGACTGAAACCACTTCGTCTGCGAGTTTTGCGTGAGCGAGCTTCCTCCAGGATTTGAGTATAGGGTCCGCGTTCTTATCCACGTCTTGACCTGCAACTTCAAGTGCTGTCCGATTGTCTTGAATCGACCCCATGATCTCTACCAAGGCGTGGGCGATGCTTTGCGCGCCTCCGGTGTCGCCAACCTCGAGGCATAGTCGGAATAGTCGCTGGTAGTAATTGTGGAACTCAGTGAAGCGGTTTGGCTTTGAAGTGTGCTGCACGAACGAGCTGATGAACTGCTCCCGGTGAGGTTTCCAATCGCTTGCGGTGACGTTTCTGGCGATCGTTTTTAGATCACGAACCTTGAGCGCGAAACCTGCACGCTTAGTCGCGATCGCTTCGAGCCCGAAAAACTCGGCATCCCTCGTCGGCTGTTCGTACATCAGGGCGATGATTTTGGTAGCAACTTCTACCGGGTCCTCCGGAAGCACCGGCATATTCCGCCACTCACTGGTGTTTTGCATCATCACCGATCGCACGTGGTTCACGGCCCACTGACCGAACTTCCCCTCGGCGTGCACCAAAGAGAATTTGTCTTTGTTGAAGACGAATTCACTGTTTACTTGGAAGGGCACCTTGACCTCGACAACCGAATTACCTGTGCCTAGTGTTTGATCTTCTGATTCTCCGTTTAGGGCAGAATCATCGGTTGTTCCTGCCTGCTCTGAGGTCTCATCCGTCAACTTGTCTGAGCCAGCACCGCCCCCAGGGGCCGTGCTTTTGCCGCCGGTACTCACCGAAGCACGGAAATGCAGCTCAACATCGTCGTTAGAGGTGTCTTTGTCGCCAAGTGGAAACAGGGTGAGACGGTGTTTGATCCAATCCCCGAGGTTTTTCAGGTCCTCGATCTCCGGGTGTCCCTCAATCACTAAGGCGATGTCATCCACATAACGGCCGTAGAAACGCGGTTTTATGCCCTGCTCGACAGCGCGGTCAAGATCGATCAGTGCGATATTGCCAATGACTTTGCTCGCGCTGACACCGACGGGCAGACCACCGACATCGTTGGCCTTACCTAACGTTTTACCGAGATTTTGGCTCCACGCTTTGAATGCCTCCACAAGGAGAATGTGGATCGCTAGGTCTTCGCCGACTAGTGCCCCACCACCTTTCTCCTCGAACAGATGGCCCTGCCACTTTGTCAACCAGCCCTCATTAAGAAGAAAATTCGGGTCGATATTGTGGAAGTAGCTGGTGAGGTCGGCGCTGACAAAGAGCGCATCTCTATTGGCCTTTACCAGTTCTTCGACCGCATTAACGCCGTCTTCTTTCCAGCGGCGATAGTTGTTCAGATACGGCTCAAGGCTGCCAAGAGCAAAACTATTTACATGCTTTTTGTCATAACTACGCCGAACCCTGTTGGAGTACACACTGTCGCTTAGCTCCGCATCAAACTTCGACCCCACTCGCGCGATCCACAATGCAGAGAGAACATGTAGATGCATCGTGCCCACGCAAACAGGTCGGAGGACTAACCTCCGTTCTTTAGCGTCGTTCTTCCCCGCTTGGGATGCCTTTGCTCCCCACCTTTGAGCGATCCCTAGGCCTTTGTCGGCCCGCAAGTGCTGGCTAGAAAAATGGTGTATTCGCGGGTCTTTCTTACTTTCTCGCCAGTCTGCTTTCTTGAAAATGTAGTGGGGATCACCGACGATCTTCGAACACCAGTCCGCGCTTCGACCGGCAAGTTCCTTGTATTTAAGTTCCTTGTATTTAATCGTCGCTTGTGATCCGTCATCACTGGATTTTTCTTCGAAAAGATCACTCCAAGGCATGCTGCTGACTACGGAGATTTCCTCAGCTAACTCGCATAGTTCGGCCCAAAGATTTTCCTCGTAAGCTGCGACTTCGAGGCGTGAGAGATGGTCGGTTTGAAAGACGTCCGCCTTAGCCTTCCGATAAGCGAAAACTAGATCATTCTTCAAACCGTTCTCGAGGTTTCTCCAACGGTCGAATTCTTTAGGAAGGATCCCGTCTCGATTTTCTTGATCGTTATTCTTGGCGGATTCATCGGAGGCATTCGTCATAAATATGACAATAAGTCACAGACAATGCTTAAGCAGGCGAAACTGTCGATTTTCGAGCAATTCATTCATCGCTCGCACACTTAGCAGTTTCAGGAAATGCGGCCGAGCATATAAAAAGTGGACGCGGCGCAACGCAGCCGCATCCACTCGCCTGGGAGCCAGGTTTACGGGAGCATGTCGAGGAACTGCTCGTAGTACTCCTGCAGGTTAATGCCCATGCAATTGAGCAGCGCGGCGATCATGCCGACCGCGCCCAGCGCACCGAGCAGGGACAGCAGGATGCCCAGCGGGGTGATGGTGACGCTCGAGCCGACGGTCACGGAGCTGCCCTCGTTCGGGAACTGCTCTTCGGTGACACGGTCGCCTCGCTTCTCGACGGTTGTGGGCACCGTCGTCGGCACTTCCACCGTCGTCGATGTGGTCACCGTCGTCGGCGTGACCACGGTGGTGGGCACGGACTTGGTCACCGTCGTGTTCGGCGCGGTGGAGACCTCCTTTGCGGTGGAGGTCACCGTGGTCGGGGTGACCACGGTCGTCGAGGTCGTCACCGTTTCGCGGTGCGTGACCGCCGGCTCGGTTTCGGTGACCTTCTCGGTCTCCGTGGCCGTCTCCTTAATGGTCTCCCTAGCGGTTTCCGTGTGGGTCACCGGGTCTGCGGACACAGACGTCGTGGTGGTCGCGGTGACGGTTGCGGTGGGCTGCTCGGCCGGGGTCTCGGGCGCCGGGGTTTCAGGCGCCGACGTCTCCGGGGTCTCTTCCGCCTCCGCGGGCGCAGTGAACACGCGGAAGTCGGAGTAGCGCGGGTCGGCGCCGCCGGCGGCGGATGCGTCGCGTTGCGCGCGGGTGTACCAGAGGTACTCCGCGCCCGGTTCCAGGCTGTCCCAGGTGAATTCGGCGGCGGTGCCGTCGGCGAGCTGGGCAGATCCCAGCTCCACCGGTGCGCCAAAGGCGGCGATGCCGGAGGTGGTCACCTGCTTGTCGTACTGCAGGTCGGCGTCGTAGACGAACTCGTCGGATTCCGGGGTGTAGCCCAGATCGCGCGGGTCGTTCTTCCACGGTTCGAAAGACTGCAGGCGCGGTGAATATGCGTTGGCCGCGACCTTCCCCGAATCCAGGTCGAACTGGTAAAGGCGCGTGTACAGGGCATCGCGGGCGCCGTCCTCCTCGTACGACTGGTAATCCGCAACGGTCTCGATGACGTGGGTGCCGTCCTCACGCTCGGTGATGCGCTGGCGCACACCGTGCAGGTGTCCGGAGAAGACCAGGACGACGTTGGAGTGGGGTTCGACCAGGCGGTCGAACAGCAGGTCGCCCTGGGCGGTCCAGCGTCCGTTGTCTGGGTTTGAGCGGGCGTCTTCCTCGGGACGCAGATACTCGTGGGTGGAGAAGATCACGTTGTGGTCCGGGTGGTCCGCAATGACCTTGTCTGCCCAGTCGATCTCCTCCTCGGAGGAGTCGAAGCCCATTTGCAGGAAGAGGAACTTCGCGCCGTCGCGCTCCATGGTGAAGAAGTTCGACGCGTTGCCGTCCGGGCCGTGGCCGCCCCACCAGGGGTTGGACTCGTAGCGCGAGGCCGGGAAGTACTCGTTGAACATCTCGTTGGATGCGCCCCACACGTTGTCGTGGTTGCCCGGCAGGATGCCGTAGGGCATGCCGGCGTCCTCGAAGATCTTCATGATCTTGGAGGCCCGCTCAAACTCCAGCACCGCACGGTCCGGCTCCTGATTGCCGCGCAGCCAGTTCTGGATCACGTCGCCGGTGTGCACGGAAGCGATGATGTCGCGCGCGTCCTTGTTCGCGGCCAACCACGCGATCATCTGGGTATACGACGCCGGGTTCTGCTCGGTGGAGGGTGTCCGATTCTTTGTGTGCGGGG